>NZ_CP195536.1:1261596-1576995 GCF_051307035.1 Psychrobacter sp. DM4 | reverse complement strand
CGGTACAGCACAAACAGCTGCCCTGCGCTAAAATGAAACAAATGGGTGGCAATTCTTTGTTTGACGTCATTGTCCCATGTTGCTGCCACAGCAAGCGTTTCGCCCATCTCTTCAGTTAAAGTCAGTATACGTCTGGTCGAATGACTGGCGATGACCTTTGGGATAATAAGACCTTTGTCATCAGAATGAAACGCGCCAAACACGCGCAAATTGTTCGCCTCTTTGATGTAATCAAGCTCATCGTGCAAGCTTTTACGAATCTCATCAAACAATTGCTCTTGTAACTCACGGCTCATATTGAGCACACCTGCGATTTTGAGCGCCATACGCACCTGCTTAAGATCGCTATCACAGTTCTCATCGACGCCAGGATACTGAACCTTTACCACCACTCTTTGACCTGTAGACAGTACAGCCTTGTGCACTTGTCCGATAGATGCAGCGGCAAAAGGCGTCTCTTCAAATTCAGTGAATAGCTCGTGAATAGGCGCTTTGAGTTCACGCTCTACTTGTACCTTTATCTGTGCATACGGCATAGCAGGCGCATCTTTTTGTAGTTTCTCTAACGCAGTGGCCACCTCAGGCGGAAACACATCCTTGTACTGTGAAGCTATCTGTCCCACTTTCATCACAGCGCCCTTCATCTCGCCAAGGGTTTCTGCAATTTGAATACCAACGTCTTGCATCAGCTCAGAGCGCGCCTGCAAGCGTTTTTCTTCATCACTAGATAGATGCTTAAATGAGTTTTTAGCCGCTTTGCCCGCGATGCTAGCGGTCATGCCAGCAAGTTTCATAAAGCGTTTTCCGGACGTTTGAGCCATTTATGTCACCATATCTTTGAGTTGGTCGTGCTAGTGCTAGTGGTTGATAGTATTAAGTTTTATGTATCGCAGGATTTTAATCTTACTCACTAGATAGTGTCAGTGCGCAAGATTTAAAGAGTAGGTGTGCGTTACCCAGTAATTTAGTGCCATCTCATACCCATACGCGCCCAAACCACATATGACACCAACAGCGACATCGCTTAAGTAGGAGTGCTGACGAAAAGGTTCCCGCTGATGGACGTTAGACAAATGTACTTCGATAAATGGCTTTTGCGTCGCGAGTAGCGCATCACGTAGAGCAACTGAGGTATGGGTGAACGCGGCAGGGTTAATAATAATAGCATCGACTTGGGCTGATGACTCTGCTAGTAATCCATAATGTTGAATGTCATCAACCAGCTCGCCCTCACTATTGGACTGAATACAGATCATCTCAATGCCATATTTAGCCGCCTGAGTGATAAGACGCGTCTCAATATCTGCTAGGGTAGTATGCCCATAAATTTCGGGTTCACGCTTACCTAGCAAGTTTAAATTAACGCCATTGACCAACAATAACTTATGAGTCAAAGCAGTCTTAGTAGAATTTTTATTATGAGTAGGGTTAGGGATTGAATTAGAAATGCTATTCATACAGGTCTCAATAGATAGGTAAAGGGTAGCGTCAACTTGTGGAGTCGATTAAATTTTAATGGTTTTATCATAGCAGTTTGCCAAGATAATACTAAAAAATTATCGTACTATTAAAAGTGGCATGAAAAGCCTTTATGTTACCAAAAACCCGTGCTATGATATTTTTGGATGGTTTGTATTGCATGGGCGTGATTTCAGCTTAAGTAAAGGCTTTAGCATTCACATATTCTTAGCAATAATCATTTAAAACAAGTTTCGAGTCGCTGTTATATTAGGGCTTAAATTTAATATTTACTCTTAGACCCGTTTATATGCAATGGTGCAAAGGAATGTGGGTCTAAGCGCACTTTTAGGATGTCAGGCTATGTCAGATCGTGAGCAAGGGACTGTTAAGTGGTTCAATGATGCAAAGGGCTTTGGATTTATTCAGCGCGACGGCGGTGAAGATATTTTTGTCCATTTTCGTGCCATTCAAGGCGAGGGTTACCGCTCATTAAAAGACGGCGAAAAGGTTGAATTTAGCGTTGTAGAAGGCGACAAAGGCTTGCAAGCTGAAGACGTTAGAAAAGTAGAAGAGTAACAAATATACAGTGCTACCGCGTTTGTCATATCTACTGTCCGCACTGATATACTATCAAGTCAAGCTTGTCTCACTTTATTGCCCTGTGATATAGCAGGTTGCCAGTAAAGGAGTGATAACAAGCTTGGCTTTTTTGTACTTTTACATACCTATTATATCGCCTTATCAATATAAAAACTGCGATCAAGTCTATTAAAAGGATGGTTTTTTGAGTCATTTTACCGCATTTACCGATCTGCCTTTGTCAGCGTCGACCCTGCGAGCAGTAGAGGATCTGGGCTTCACTGAGCTTACTGATATTCAAGCGCAAATCCTGCCGCATACTCTAGCACATCAAGATGCTATTGGGCAGGCGCAGACGGGAACAGGCAAAACCGCTACCTTTTTAATTACTATCATGGAGGCACTTCTCAAACGACCCTTTGCTACTGATGAATCGCGGTTTTTGGGTGAGCCGCGTGCTGTTGTCATGGCACCAACACGGGAGCTTGCACAGCAGATATTTGAGGATTGCGTGGCACTGACCAGATATACCTCTTTGCATAGCGTCTGTATCATGGGTGGCACCAACTACGACACTCAGCAGCATGAGCTTGAGCGCCAATACGTCGATGTACTAATCGCAACTCCAGGTCGCCTAATAGACCTTGTGAATAAAGGCATGGTCTATTTAGATCGGGTTGAAGTCTTGGTGCTTGATGAAGCGGATCGTATGCTTGATATGGGTTTTATCCCAGATATCAAACGTTTGGTTGGACGTATGCCGCCCAACACCGATCGCCAAAGTTTATTGTTCTCGGCGACCTTTAATCAAGACGTGATGAATCTGGCTTATCGCTGGTTGCATGAGCCGCAATTCGTTGAGATTGAGCCTGAGCACAAAACCAGTGATTTGGTGGATCAACGCTTTTACCTGTTGACCGAAAATCAAAAACTGCAGGCGTTACAAGGTATCTTGGAGGATAGCGCAGTTGATAAGGTTATTGTTTTTGCCAATCGTAAAGATCAGGTCAAACGTTTGTATGACAAGCTACGTCAAGGCTACAAAGTTGTGATGTTATCAGGAGACGTCATTCAACAAAAGCGCGAAAAGTACTTGCAGCGCTTTAAAGACGGCGGTGCGTCGGTATTGGTCGCAACAGATGTAGCAGGACGCGGCATTCATGTCGATGACATCAGCCACGTGGTCAATTATACGTTACCTGAACAGCCAGATGATTATGTACACCGTATTGGTCGTACTGGACGCGCAGGGCAAGCAGGTATCAGTATCAGCTTTGTGAGCGAAGACGATGCTTTTAATCTGCCAGCGCTTGAGAAGCACTTAGATACTAAGTTTAGTCTTGAGCAGTGGCAAGCGCCCTAAGGTATTAGCGGCAAACGTTAAAAACTATGCCGTGTGTTGTTGAATAGCAGTTATTTATAGCAAAAACCCTCACTACTTATATAAGTTTGAGGGCTTTTTTATGCTCGCATTTTATTAAATATGTTTATTCAGCGGTTTGATGTTGTTCTAAGCTATTACTCATATTATCTGTATTATCTACACCAGTCATATTGTGACTCATTGAATCCTTGTCAGCCGTATCTGTCATGTCGTAGCTCATATCATTTGTATTATGCTGACTATGGCTATTCGACATCATACTAGAAGGACTACCGTGATTCATCTGAGCACCACTATGTCTGTTTTGCATAACCATAGGGACAAAGGCTACTGCTAGGCCTGAAAGTATCATGATAACGCCGTTGATTTGACGCAGGCGCAAACGACCAATTTTGTCGCGTAACCAGCCTACTGTCTCATGAGTGGCAACGAGCATCGGTATCGTACCAAGTCCAAAGACGAACATAAGCGCTGCGCCGCCCAAAGGATTGTGCGCGACAACGGCAATAAGTAGCGCGCCATAGACCAAACCGCATGGTAGATAGCCCCATAGTAGACCCGCTGCCATAGCACGCGGGTAGGTATTCAATGGAAATACCTTTTGACGTATAGGGCTCAAATACTGCCAAAAACGCATACCAACGCGCTCAAGTCTACTCAAAAATGGCGCGCCTAGCATAGTAACGCCAACGAATACTAACACTAGCCCTAACAAAATACGCGGCATACTGTTGCCTCTCATCAAAGGCTCTAAGACTGTTGTACCTATGAGACCAGCTATCAAGCCTAAAATAGAATAACTGATCAAGCGTCCAAAATGGTAAGTGGCGATGAGCCGTCGACGTTTGGCAGGGCTCACATCTTTCATCGATAGGCTAAAGGCGGCGACCAAACCACCACACATACCCAAGCAATGCGGCGATCCCAAAAATCCCATTAAAAACGCGGCAACCAGCAATGCGGTAGTCATATATAAGCTCTCTTCAAGATCCTGACACTCGTTTGGACAAATATAGAAAATAAAATCTGATAAGAATCACTACTATTTATGGTTTGGTTTGATTATCACTAAGAGAGTCTTCACTACTTGTCGTCTGAGAAGCACTGACGGGCCTAGCTTCAACATCGTCTAAAAGCACTTTATCAGCAGCAGCACTAGTCTTTACAGTATCTTCGTTAATTGGCTGAGGACTGTGAGACTGTATGACTTGCCGGCGCTCTTGACGATCTTCTAATATAATACGCTGTGAGGCATTGTCTAAGTCTTCAAACTGATTGGATTTAACAGCATAGCGTACAGCCCATATAGCCACAACGAACAGCATCAAGCTTAATGGAATAAGTAAAAACATACTGAGCATGGCAAGTCTCTTTTGATAGCGATAAACTCTATTATTATATACTTATTGCAAGTTTAACAGGTGAAGAAAAGCGAAGTGAGTATGTACTACCGCTAGAACATCAAATTAATTCTTACTCAGAGGGTTTCTTGACATCACCGCGGGGCGTAAGCAGTTGCTGCTTGCTAATATCTTCAGCACGTCGGCAGTCCATTTGAGGACGAAGCAAATCACGTAGATAGGCCGCAGTTTCATAGACGGCGCGTCTTGAATGACTTAAGTTTTGTGCAGGCTTCATCCAATCACGTCTGACAGGTAGCGAGGCATTGATAGGAGTGCTATAGACGCCATTTAAGGCAAATTGACGCCGAGACCGAGTCATATGATAGCTATCTGTGATGAGGTAGACGTGTCGTAGCGGCGTGCGCTTAGCGGTAAAGCGGGCATTTTCACAAGTATTCATACTCGCGTTTTCGCTTAGCTGCTCAGAGATACCATGCTCAACCAGCCACTGATTCATCCAAGGCGCTTCAGCACCGCTCAAAATAATAGGCAAAGGCTTGTTATGATAAGCGCCTGCTACTGTGCGTATACGATTGAGACTATATTTATTAAGAATAACGTGATTGTTAATATCGTTAGTCAGACCGCCGCCGAGCACTACGTAGGCGCTTGGCTCCCTCTTTTTATAATCGCTAGGAACGCTTGGCAGAGGCAAGTGACTGAGTATAAATAAAGTACCGCGAGAAAACAGCGGGGTAAATAGGCTAATAATCGTCAGAACAACTAACGTAGACCCAACGACAAAAGTAATATTAATTATACGAAATAGCTTGAGCATACGCTCAGCTGAGCGTAAATAGTGCCGCCATAAACGCTTAGACCAGGGTTGTTTTGGTTTTTTAGCGCTTGGGTTTTTGGAACTTAGCTTCTTAGGTTTTGGCTTATCAGACATAACTATCTTGTCCGATAGAGCCATCCATATTCACCCACACAGGCTCACGATTTAGCGTGATCGCAAATTTATCATAAACGCTACTAATAATATGCGCTTGCGCGAGAGCAACATCGCTTTGCGTAGCTGTAAAGGGAGCATGGTTGGTAAGCACCAAGGCTTGATGTATATGAGTCATAATAGGAGCGACGCCGCTTCCCTTTAAACCTGCCTGTTCAATAAGCCAGCCTGCGGCTACTTTAACCCTTGCCTCAGGCAGAGGATAACCTTTTATATCAGGATAAGTCGTCTGTAATGCCAAAAACTGCGCTTGAGAAATAATAGGATTTTGAAAATAACTACCACAGTTGGGCAACTGCTTAGGATCAGGGAGTTTTTGTGAGCGGATGTCTATGATGGCATGCATCACATCGCTCGGGGTAAGACCCAAACGCCCTTGCTGCTTGGCGTGCTCCTGTGCGATGCTCTTTACATCTCCATAGCTGGCAAGCACGCGATTCTCGTCTAAATGCAAGCGAAAGGTAACGCGAGTAATCAGCCAAGTATTAGGAGCATGTTTGAATATGCTATCCCGATACCCGAATTGACAGTCGCTTGGCGAGAGCTGGTGCCAGGTTTTAGTTGGGATGTGATAGGCTTTGAGGGAGTGTAGGGTATCTTCTAGCTGAACGCCATAAGCACCGATGTTTTGTACGGGAGCAGCGCCAGTCAAGCCAGGGATCAAAGCTAAATTCTCAAGTCCATACCAGCCTTGCGCGACCGTATAAACGACCAAATCGTGCCAGTTCTCACCCGCCATAACTTCAATATCAATATGTTCTAACGTTTGATCAAGGACAGTAATACCGCGCATTAGAGGTCGAAGTACTGTGATGTTCAAGCGTGCTGGCAGGAGTACATTGCTACCCCCTGATAATACAAATACGGTGTCATCCGCTGTGCTCATGAACTTATCAAGCTGCGCCTCATCAGTAACTGTGACTACCTCGTTAGCAGTGCAAGACAATGCCATCGTGTTGGCATGCGATAAGTCACTGCTCAACGGTTGAGAGGTGTTGTGGTAGACGTCAGTGTCCGTGCGTGGCATAGAGGTCATAGCATGGCCTATAGATTGAGAAGGAGTCTAAATCACAGTGATAAAAATGAAATCAGACGCTACACTGCTTTCCAGCTCTCAATCCATGCTTTTGAGCTGGACTCAATGCGCTCGATAACTTCTTCAAAGGCATCGCCATCACCTTTGTACGGATCAGGTACGTTATCGCCGCCATAAGTAGGATCTTCTTCGCTAAATAAGGCTAACTTGGCAAGCGACTTTTCGGTGTGACTAGAGCCTAATAGCTCTTCTCTAATGACTTGCAGGTCCGCTAAGTTTTGTGTATCCATCGCCAAAATCAGATCAAAATTATAAAAATCTTCAGCGTTGACTTGGCGAGCAACAAGTTTACTAATATTATAGCCGTGAGACTTAGCATGGCGCTGAGCACGCGCGTCAGGTTTGTGACCTATATGCCAATCACCCGTACCTGCTGAGTCAACTTTCATATTAAGACCAGCGATAGCCGCCTGCTGACGAAAGATCTCTTCAGCGGTCGGTGATCTACAAATATTACCAAGGCATACAAGAAGTACAGAGGAGGGCGTAGATGCTTTCATCAACATAACAAAACCTTTTTGACAAAAAACTGGTTATAGTCATTTATCACTAGTAAGACAGATGACAGACATATAAGGAGAAAAACAATTAGCAGTCAGCCTAACGCTAAATATAGACGATGGCAAGCCTAGTAACTGAAAAAAGGGTCATCCGCTAAAAGCAAAAGCGAGTATTATGACCATAAAAATTAATTGAACCTTTGGCACATAGCTAGATTGTAGACGAAGTCAGTCCTGATTTTTTCTAAACCGTTGTAAATCGCGACGCTCTTTTTTATTGGGTTTATTATCAGGCCGCGCTAAATTAGCAAGTTTGCGCTGCTCAGTATAATAAGCACGGCGCGTTATACTCTCTTCGGTCTCTGAATATAGAATTTGAGCGGCAGTTGCGTTACTGCGCTGCAGCGTTAACGCTTCAACGATAACTGTCTTTTCGGTCATTGCTGTGGCAGAACCTTGACGAATCTGTAACTCGTCGCCGACTGCGATCTCTTTACTGGTCTTCACTCGGCTACCAGCATAATGCACACGGCCACTCTCGATGGCTTCTTTAGCTAAGCTGCGAGTCCGATAAAAACGCGCCGCCCACAACCATTTATCGATACGCATACGTACAGCATCAGGCTGACTGTGACTGTGACTGAGCTGATTGTGATTTTTGTTATGCTTACTCATCAAAACCTCATAAATATCAATAGCGTAAGATAATAATGGTGGTTTATTTTATAATTAAAAGTGCACTGTCTTATTTATAGATAAAGCATCTGTACCTGTAATCTAGCGAGAGCTAATGACACCACTGCTGCTCACAAGGCACCCCGTCGTTATTACCATCCATCCTAGTATTAGGACAGTTATTGCTAAAGTAAGTGGCTTCGGCGCAGGAAGTCATCTGTGAGCACTGTTGCCTACCATCACAACTGAAGTTTACAGCGCTTGATACAGGAGTTTGCACGCTTGTGATAGGCACAGATTCATTGTAAGTCGCTGGAATGTCATTGAGCTCATCCTCGGTGAAAACAGTCGTATCTGCTACAGGAGTACTATCGACTAAGTTCTCATTGTCTACCGTATTTATTATGGCAGGAGACGACTCTTCTGACCCAAAGTACTGATAGCCAAAGTACTGATAGCTAAAATAACCTACGACTATCACGATTAATAGCAGCAATAAATTTTTCATAATTTCTCTATTGAATACACTATTTAGCGACTACTTTATTTTGGACGATGAACCTTACTTCAAAAACAACTGATAGCCGATATTATCATTGAGCATTGTACAATCATAGCCGATATCGAGCAGGGCATCTTGCAATTGACGCGAGTTACTTGTTGAGGCTTGTAGTCCTACTAACACCCGTCCCTCAGCCGCACCATGATTACGATAATGAAATAGTGTAATGTTAAAATCATCCCCCAGTTTTTCTAAAAAGCTCAATAGAGCGCCCGGACGCTCAGGAAAAGATACTTTTAACAGCTGTTCATCTTTGAGGTGAGCGTGACCACCAATCAGATGACGAATATGTGATTTGGCAATATCATCATCAGTTAAGTCATGAGCGATATAACCATCTATTTTTAGCTGTTTGCTGATAATTTCACGTTCTTTATCCCCATCTTTCAAGGCAATTCCGACAAATAAAGCGGCTGGTTCCATAGAGTCGGGCGCCAAATGACTATCTGCCCTATAATTAAACTCAGTGATATTACGTCCATGTAAGCTACGGCAAAAATTCAAAAAAGCGCCGGTATGTTCAGGAATAGCGACCGCAAAAATAGCTTCTTTTTTCTCACCGATCTCAGTTCGCTCAGCGATATAACGCAAGCGATCAAAATTCATATTGGCACCGCAAACGATACCAACGCAATTTTTATCTTTTAAACCGTGAGCTTTGATATACTTTTTCATACCAGCGATAGATAAAGCGCCAGCAGGCTCTACAATACTACGATTCTCTTCAAAGACATCTTTGATAGCGGCGCACACTTCATCATTGCTACAAGTCACCACTTCTGGCTCAACTATTGGTCCTGAACCATCACTCTTTTGCATACGGATCACATCGAACGGTAGCTCACCGATTTGAGCGACTGCCACACCATCGACGAATAATCCGACTTGCTCAAGTTTGACGCGCGTGCCCGCTTCAAGCGCCGCCTTTAGACAAGCGGATTCAGCCGCTTCTACGGCGATAACTTTGACGTGCGGTGCCACTTCACCCAAAAAGGCGGCAATACCAGAGATCAAACCACCACCACCAACAGCGACAAAGACGTAATCCATATCACGCCATTGCTGAGTCAGCTCAAGCCCAATCGTACCTTGACCGGCGATCACCAGCTCATCATCGTAAGGCGGAATATAAGTTAAGCCCTCAAGTTCCGCGCGGTTGATCGCGTAGCGATTGGCTTCATCAAAGCTATCACCGTACAAATCAACATTGCCACCTAGCGCCTTGACAGCATCGACTTTAATGTCAGGCGTTGTTTTTGGCATTACGATAATATTATTGAGCATTAACTTGCGCGCAGAGTAGGCGACGCCTTGGGCATGGTTGCCTGCTGAGGCACAAATAACGCCTTGTGATTTTTGCTTATCACTCAACTGACTAATACGGTTATAAGCGCCGCGCAGCTTAAAAGAGAATACCGGTTGCAAGTCTTCACGTTTGAAGCGAATATCGTTATTAAAGCGCTGGGTTAGTTTGGGCGCAGGCTCAAGTGGCGTTTGAATGGCAACATCATAAACAGTGGCTTGCAAAATGGCGCGTACCCAGCGTGATAACATAATAGATTCCTAAATAAGGGCAAAAAATAAATAGATTAGCCTATGCTGATTTTGATTGGGTTGCAAGGTGCAATTTTGATTTTTGTGCGCCTAGCGCTTGCGGCGCTCTATAACCTATAGTTTTTAGATGCAATTTTATATCTTTTTGAGCATATTAATACTGTGGTCATATTTAACTTAAAACCATTTTATCCGTTATAATAGCCGCAATTTATCTTTCATAGGGGCTTATGATGAGTGATCAGCACACGCAAAAGCAGGCGGCGGCCAAAGCGGCGCTAGCATATATCGAAGACGATATGATCTTGGGCGTAGGAACGGGTAGTACGGTCAACTGCCTGATAGATCTATTGCCGCAAGTGAAGCTAGCAGGTGCGGTCGCAAGCTCGCAGGTCACAGAGGATAAACTACGCGCATTAGGTATTGAGATTATTGATTTGAACTTTGCAGGAACGCTGGATGTCTATATCGATGGGGCAGATGAGGTCAATGCGCAGTTGCAACTCATCAAAGGCGGCGGCGGTGCGTTGACTCGCGAAAAAATTGTGGCGGCGGCGTCCAATAAATTCATCTGTATGGTCGATGCTAGTAAAAGCGTCGATATCTTGGGTCGAGAATTTCCAGTGCCGATAGAAGTCTTGCCACAAGCGCGCTCGTATGTGGCGCGTCAACTAGCCGCCTTGGGCGGTGAACCTGTATACCGCGAAGGCTTTGTCACTGACTATGGTAATGTTATTCTCGATACTTATGATCTAGATGTCAGCAATCCTATCGCTCTTGAAAGCGAGCTGAACAATATCGTAGGCGTAGTATGCAATGGTATCTTTGCAGCTAATCAAGCGGATGTACTACTAAAAGCGAGTAGCGCAGGTGTTGAAACTTTAACGCGTTAGTAGGCAGTCTTAAGTCTTGTCCAAGAAAAGGCAGGTCACTTATAAAAGTGACCTGCCTTTTCTATACGCCATCATTGGCGCATTAAACTGATAATTTGATTTTATCTTCAAGTAAAAACTCTATTAATGCCTTTTGCGCGTACAAGCGGTTTTCAGCTTCATCCCAAACCACTGAGCGCGGATCATCTAGCATGTCATGCGAGATCTCCTCGCCACGATGCGCCGGCAAGCAGTGCATAAAGACGACGTCAGGATCAGCTTTGTCGAGCAAGGACGGCGTGACTTGATAAGGTGCAAAACGGCGCGCGCGCGTATTTTGCTCCGACTCTTGACCCATGCTAGCCCAAACATCAGTGACGATAAGGTTGGAGTCTTTAGCGGCATCTTGCACATTTTCAACCAAACTTACGCAGTGCGAAAAGCGCTTCATTAGTTCTGTATTTGGCTCAAACCCATAAGGTGCAGCGACACGTAGCTCAAAACCAAACTGATGCGCTGCTTGCATAAAGGAGGCACACATATTATTGCCATCCCCAACCCAAGTAACGATTTTGTTCTCGATACTACCGCGATGCTCGTAGTAGGTTTGCATGTCAGCTAAGAGCTGGCAGGGATGAAAGTCATCGGTTAAAGCATTGATAATAGGAACGCTTGAATACTCAGCAAAAATCTCAACCTTTTCGTGACCAAAGGTACGTATCATAATAATATCGACCATACTGGATATGACGCGTGCTGAGTCCTCTAAAGGTTCACCGCGACCAAGCTGTGTGTCATTGGGCGACAAAAATATCGCGCTACCACCAAACTGTCCCATACCAGTCTCAAAAGAGATACGGGTACGGGTCGATGATTTCTCAAATATCATGCCAAGCGTACGACCGACAAAAGGCTGATAGATCTCGCCTGCATGCTGCATTTTGCGCAGCTCGCTGGCACGTTTGATAAGGTCTTGAAGTTCGGTACGGGTTAAATCAGACAAGGTCAAAAAATGGCGCAAACTCATAGCAATCCTAGCAAATCAATAAAATGTTATCCGCCCTCAATCCTATCGCACAAAAGAGTATGCGCGGGTGACAACAAACTTTTAGTATAGCTGAATTCCCTTTAATGTAAATGCCAAATTTCGGTCAGGCGATTCGTTTAGAATCTTACACTAAAGGTTTTTACTAGTATAAAATTTTGTGCCATTACTTAGACATAAGCGTTAACATTTTGTAAGAATAATCGATTTAGACAATCACTCGCAGAGGACGATTGCTTAGGCGGCACAGTAGCTCATAGCTTATCGTACCTGCATGTTGCGCGACGTCATCGACAGGCAAAGCCGCGCCCCAAAGTATCACCTCACTATCTAGTGCAAGATCAATCGGCGTACTACTGACATCTATGACTAGCATATCCATCGCCACTCGTCCTATCACAGGACAGGTATAACTGTCTTTTGTCAAAGCATCGACGACATTCACATGAGCGTCATTATTGACAACTCGCGGATAGCCATCGCCATAACCGACACTCACAAGCGCGGTTCTGGTGTCCTCTTCAGCACTCCAGCGACTGCCATAGCCGATAGTCGCGCCTTGCTTGACGGTTTGAAACGCCATAATTTGCGCGCTAAAGTCCATGACGGCTTGCAAATTCAACTCACTGGCAGACTGATCGGTGACAGGCGAGCTGCCATACAACATGATTCCTGGTCGCACCCAATCGCAGTGACTATCAGGATAGTTGACAATACCCGCTGAATTGCATAGGGATGCTTTGATATTTTTATCGACATCTCTTTGTAAGATAGCAAAGATATCGTTGAAGCGCTGTATTTGAGTTGACGTTAAAGGATGCTCGCGGTCATCAGCATTGGCAAAATGCGTCGTCAGGATAAGCGCATAGCCTGCACCATGTAGACGTTTGGCGGCGCTAACGACACCTTGCTCATCAAACCCTAAGCGGTTCATACCGGTATTGTATTTGAGCCAAACGGTTCGCACTGGGCTGTCCACTGCTGGAATACATTCGAGCGCCCACTCTAACTGCGGCGCATGGTGAATGACGCAGCTACACCCGTTATCGATAGCTTGCTGCCACTCATCTGCACTAAACACACCTTCAACCAATCCGATAGCTTTATCCCAGCCCAAATGTCTTGCTTCTAATGCTTCGGTAAAGCTTGCCACTCCAATAGCATCCGCTAGCACTAGTGCAGGCAATACCGCTGCTACGCCATGACCATAGGCATTGGCTTTTACCATCGCCAGCACTTTAGCATTGGGTGCACGCTTTTTGACTTGCATCAGATTATGAGTCATGGCTTGCGGGTTAATCGTGACGGTAGCAGTGCGCATAATTTGCCTTGTGAATTAGCATCTATATAAGTGTTTCGATCAAGAGTACTCTAAATATGGGTCGATTTATTCGTCGTCAAAGGTGGCGCCTTGATAATACTCAGGTGTCAAATTGGTAAAGCGGGTGAACTGGCCTTCAAAAGCCAGACGTATCGTACCGATAGGCCCGTTACGCTGTTTACCGATGATGACCTCAGCGACGCCTTTATGATCAGTGTTTTCGTTGTAGACCTCATCACGGTAGATAAACATGATCAAATCAGCATCCTGCTCGATTGCGCCTGACTCACGCAAATCAGACATAATAGGGCGCTTGTTAGGACGATTCTCAAGACTACGGTTAAGCTGGGACAAAGCGATGACTGGGCATTCAAGCTCACGCGCTAGAGCTTTGAGACTGCGAGAGATCTCAGAGATCTCGCCAACGCGGTTACCATCAAGGTTGGGTACTTTCATCAACTGAAGATAATCAACGATGATAGCGCCAAGCTTGCCATCATGGTTTTTAGCGATACGGCGACAACGTGAGCGCATCTCTGATGGTGGTAGCGCAGTGCTGTCATCAATATATAAATGCTTGGACTGCAAGTGCTGAATGGCGTTCATCATCTTCGCCCATTCATCCTCGTTCATTTGCCCTGAGCGCAGATGGGTCTGATTGATCGCGCCCCATGAGGACAGCAGCCGCATAACGATAGATTCTGCAGGCATCTCCATCGAAAATACGACTACTGGTAAATCCTCATTGAACAATACGCCTTCTGCTAAGTTCATGGCAAAGGTCGTCTTACCCATAGACGGACGCGCGGCGACGATAACCAAATCTCCAGCTTGTAAACCTTGGGTTTTATTATTGAGTTCTGCAAAGGGCGTTTGCAATCCAATCATGCCATCAGGGTTAGATTTGAGCTCTTGGATTTTGTCAATCACGTTGGTTAATACTGAGGTAATGCCAACAGGGCCGCGCTGCTCAGCTCGCTTATTGTGTTGCTCATTGATACTAAATATCTTGGCCTCGACATTGTCCAAGATGTCACTGACCGTTTGGTCTTTTGGATTGTAGGCGAGAGTCAGCATATCATTGCCAGTCGTAATGAGCTGACGTAAAGTTGAGAGCTCACGCACTCGCTGCGCATACGCCGTTAGGTTAAATAATGTTGCAGGGCTTTGACTCAAAATATCTGCCAGATAGCTATCACCGCCTGCTGATTTGAGTAGCTTTTGCGCCTCTAACCAATCATGCACCATTACCGTATCATACGGCTCATTAACTGCTGCCAGATGCGCAATACCTGCAAAGATGTGCTGATGACGTCCTGCATAAAAGTCGTCTTTGGTGACGATATCGGCTATTTTTTCGTACGCCTCCTCAATGCTCATTAACGATGCGAGCAGTGCCTTTTCAATATCGATATTATGCGGCGGCGTCTGATTCAGTAAGTCGTCTGTTTTTTCGGTGTCTGCCATGAGTACCTAGTTTTTATGTTTTAAATCAAAGATTCAAGGTCAGTTGTCGTTATTATCCAAGGGATAAAAGCGCGATATCCTGCCTTGATGACTGACTAATTAATGCTACAATCGAATGCGAAAGTCTAGCACATTATGAGAATGCTTTAAGGTTAAGATAAAAAATTATCTGCATAACTTAATCATTATATAATCACTTAATACGTATAAAACTTTTATAATAATTAAAATATTATTTAAATGAAATCAGATACTTATAAAACAAATAGGACTGTATTGCTATGCAAAATAAACCGCTATTAATAACAACAGGTGAGCCTGCGGGCATAGGTATGGACGTCCTACTGATACTAGCTGCGCAAGGTCAATTACAAGAGTTTGCACGACCTATCTGGGTGACCGCTGACAAACAAGCCATGCAAGCGCGCGCTGATGCTCTAGTATCGGCAGGCGTCCTAAAAACTGCTCCTAAATGGCAATCTATCGATTCCTCTTTATCGCTAACTGACGATATAAATAACATTGATTTGGCAAGTGACGCGTTTTTGTTATTAGATACGCCTTGTGCTAAACCCGTTGTTGCAGGTCAGATAGAGATAAAAAACGCGGCTATGGTTGCTAAGCAGTTGGAGCTTGCGCATCAACTGGCAGCAGACAAAACGGTTGCTGCTATCATCACAGGATCCTTGCAAAAGTCAGCGTTGATCGATGCCGATATCAAGCTATTAGATGGCACGATGTTTAGCGGGCACACTGAGTTTTTTATGCAACAAAGTCATCGTGATAAAGTGGTAATGATGCTTGCCAATCCTGCGATGAAAGTTGCTCTAGTGACGACTCATTTAGCGCTTAGAGACGTCCCTACAGCTATTACTCAGGACAATGTACGACAAACAGTACAGATCGTCCTTGATGATATGCGTACTAAGTTCGGTCTGGACGCGCCGCGTATTTTAGTTTGCGGTCTCAATCCACACGCGGGCGAGGGCGGTCACTTAGGGCTTGAGGAGCGTGATATTATCAATCCTGTCTTACAAGAATTCATCACCAAAGGCGTTAATATCTCTGAAGCTATGCCAGCAGACACGCTATTTACTCCAAGGCATCTAGCAAATTGCGATGCGGTCATTGCTATGTATCATGATCAAGGATTGCCAGTGCTAAAATCACACGGCTTCGGTGATACGGTGAATTTAACGCTCGGTCTGCCTTACATTCGCACTTCGGTTGATCATGGTACGGCACTTGATTTGGCAGGGCGCGGCGGCGCTAGTGCAACCAGCCTTTATCAGGCACTGGTTATGGCAAACGAGATGGCAGATAAATCTGAGGTAGAGTGAACGCACTCTGGCTTTTTAGCTCGTCTATACATCATAAAACCATCATTTATTAAAGTCATCACTTCGTAAAGTTATTACCTAGCGCGCAATTATGTGATGCTAGTAAGAAATTATATGATAATAGTAGAAGCACAAACGAGCTCCTAGTTATTTTGGAAGGTAGTGTTGAAAGTCAGTGGTTCATTATTAGCTATGATATAATTTGTCTCGTCCTTTATTAGAATAAGAATGATTTATGTCAAAAAGCGCGTTCAATGCCGAAACACTAGCCGCTAGTCTAAAAACAGTCAAGCATCAGCCGCGTAAGCGTTTTGGGCAGAACTTTTTGCATGATGGTAGTATTATTCGCCAAATCGTTGATAGTATTCGCTTGGAGCGTGATGACAATCTGATTGAGATTGGACCTGGTATGGGCGCCTTGACTGAGCCGTTATTAAGCGAGGTCGATGCAATGACTGTGGTTGAGTTGGATCGAGATTTAGCAGATAGCTTACGTATCCGTATCGGTGCTAACAGTCATCCTAACTTTACGATAATAAAAGCCAACGCTATGCACGTCGATTACCGTGAGCTATATAATGAAGAGCGCGGCAAACTGCGAGTGGTGGGGAACTTACCTTATAACATCTCGACGCCCATATTGTTTTATTTATTGGACTTCGCTGATGTCATTCAAGATATGCACTTTATGCTGCAAAAAGAAGTGGTTGAGCGCATTACCGCTGATGTCGGTAACAAAACTTACGGCCGACTGTCAGTGATTATGCAATATCACTGTGAGACTGATTATCTGCTCACTGTACCGCGCGGCGCTTTCAATCCACCGCCTAAGGTCACAAGTGCTGTTTTTCGCTTAACGCCGCATATTACTAAACCAGTAGTCGCTGAAGACGAAGAATACTTCGCCATCGTAGTACGAGAGACCTTTAATCACCGCCGCAAAACCTTGCGGGCTATTTTCAAAAAATCAACATTGCTACCGACTCTAAGCGAAGATGACTTTGCTATTTGTCATATTGATCCGCAAGCGCGACCTGAAACTTTGAGTGTTAGTGATTTTGTGAATCTGAGCAACCAAGCTAAGCGCGTTGAGGCATGAAGATAAAGTTTTAAAGGGTTAGAATTTTATTAAATTGAGGATCTATGAGCTTTCGCCATCAGTATGTCATCGGTGACTTGCAAGGTTGCCACGCCGCGTTTTTGCAATTACTTAAAAAGTTAGATTTTGATCCCAAACAAGACAAGTTGTGGTTTGCAGGTGATTTGGTGGCACGCGGTGAGGATTCACTGAGCACTTTGCGCCATATCAAAACGCTTTGTGAGCAGGGCGCAGCGGCTACCGTACTCGGCAATCACGATATCAATTTGATCGCGGTTTGGCGTAGCGCGGCTAAACTTAAGAAAAAAGATAAGACCGCTCCTATATTTGAAGCAGACGACTGCGATGAGCTATTGGGCTGGCTACGTCATCAGCCACTACTGCTTTATCCTGATGAGCATACGGTACTGGTGCATGCTGGCATTCCGCCGCACTGGACAATAGCCGTAGCTGAAGGTTATGCCAAGCAACTAGAAGCTCAGCTAAAGGGTAGTCTTGAACAATTAGATCGACTACTGCCGCATTTATATAGCAAAGTTGCGGACGATTGGCATACGGGTATTCATGGCTTCACCAAGATGCGCGCTATTACTAATTACTTTACGCGTATGCGTTTATGCACCGAAGATGGCACGCTTGAATTTAGTTTCACGGCTAGCCTAGATGAGTCGATGCCAGAGGGTTATGCGCCTTGGTTTAACTGGCAAGTTACGCGTACCCGCAAGATACTATTTGGGCATTGGGCTGCCTTACAGGGTGAGGTCGATTTGCCTCACGCTCGAGCATTAGATGGTGGCTGTGTCTGGGGTAATGCATTATTGGCATACCGATTACAGGATGCTCAGATGATACGCTCAAGCGCTCAGTGTCCAGCGCCACAATAGTTATTACTAAAAAAAGGGTCTTATACTAAGCTGCTCAACACTTAGATATCAGACTCTTTTTATAGTTGTATGTACAGGCAAGCCACGAAATTACTACGGTAGTTTAGGTGGTTTTTTTGGTTTTGGTAATGGCATTTTGGGATCAGCTAGAGCTTCATCGTCTGTCTGTTGAGTAGAACCTAGCGTTTTTGTTTGTTTGTCATACTGGATATCATCAGTATAGGGAACGCCATTTAGATCTTCATCGAATAAACCGTCATCGAGATCAACGACTTTTTTGGGTGATGTATTGATAGCGGCAGTATGCGCAGTCCAGACTTCATTTTGATTATTATTATCGCTGATACTGTGATCAGTAGTATTGTCTTGCCCTTGAGCGTCGTAATTAATATCACTCATGGATGACTTATCTTTGCTCGCAACTTTCATAGACTTGGGCAGTATTTTGACATCGGATAAGCGTCTGATCACATAGTTGCTTGGTAGAGCTTTACCACCGTTTTGACCAGAGAGGTCTTCAAAAATCATATGACCTTGGCTATCAATACGCGCGTACTGCATAGGTTTTTGGCGTGGCCAAAAAAAGTCTGAAGGATGACTGATAATATGACCAAAAATCAGCTTGGTTAGGCGACCCCATTCAAAAAACCGTACTTCTTTTGAGCGCAGAGCCACAAAAAGCGCTAACGAGAAGCTAACCATCAAATTGACAATACCGATGAGCGCAACGCCAAGTATCGATAAAAAGATTACGCTCCAACTGATATCATCAGCTGACACATTGAATATACCGTGAGCGAAGTTCGCTGAGGCAAAGGCAATGTGGCGGATGTCTAAGGGCAAGCCAAATAAATAACCGATAGTCGCTGTACTTCCTAAGAATACCCCGAATAAGAAGTTACCCATAATAGCGCCCAAGTTCGCCTCTATAAATCCGCCCAAGCGACTCAGCCAAGTTTTAGGCAATAAAAACTGTAGTAATCGATGACGGCGGATGCGCGCGCCAATATTATTGTAGACCGCCAAATTGTCATAGTAGCCTGCGATGAGACCAGATAAGAACAGATACACACCAGCGATAGCCGCATGAGGCAGAGCAAGCGAAGTAAACGGATTAAGATCATGGAGCAGGTGTTCCGCTTTTTCGGTGTCTATCATTGACACGCCCGTATATTGCAACCAAGCGAATGAGATGATGAGTGCTACTGGTATCGCAAGCAACACGTTGCCCATAATAGCGATGAACTGCGTACGCAAAATATCGACGACCAATTCAGATAGTTTGGTCAGTTGATGAGACTTTTTGCCCGAGCCATCTGAGATCGTTGAGGCGATGGCAGCCGCCGTCATCGCTGGCTGCTTGGTGGCAACCGTACCGTGAACAATGTGAATAAAAACAAAGCCCAAACCATAGATCATACTATTGATAAAGGCGCGTCCCATGGGAGCGAGCGCCAAGTGATAAGCCAAAATCTTTAGGGTGGCCATAAAGGCAATAATAAACCCACCGATGGAGGCCTTTTTGAACATCTTGCGATAGCCGGTTTTGTCAGTGCTAATATAGTGTTCACCAACGCGGCTGGCATTCTCAGTGACTTTGCGAGAGAGGAGTTTGGTATTATTATCGATCAAGTAGCCGATACTATAGCGCTGATTTGCTGTCGTGATGATAGTTTGAATCAGATTGATAATCGCGCGATCGCGTTTTTCAAGGTCATTAGTGACCAGTTCAGTCAAGACACGTATACGAGCCAGGCTCTGATCCAAGCGTAGCATCATGTTGGTTAGACGAATAGATATCCCCGTCTTGTATATACGTTTGCGCACTGTTGCTACTATATCCTCGCATTGCTCTAACATAACGAGTAGCGGCGCAGGATCGACAGCCTTTTCAGGAGTAGTATCAGTTAAGGTATCAAGTTCATGTGCTTGCCGATATTGATTGACGAACAATACCGCCTCTTGGTTTTGTGCAACAAAGGATGCTGAATAGTTTAAGATCTGTGGGTAAGCTTCCATGAGATCAGGGTGTAGACCGATGCCAGTGACTCGATATGAGAGAATGATAATAGCGTTTAAGATACTGTTCTTTACCGTAGCGACAAGGTTAAGATGATTGTCTTTGACTTTGAGTAGCTCAACGAGTATGTCCCACTTCTCTTTATCGATATTTGCAAGCCAGCGCTCATCGGTACGCTTATCGAACAGATAGCCGACCAATTCAACGACAGAATCGTCTTGCGGTAATATCGGCAAAAACCTATGACCTACCAAGCGTCTAAAGCTACTAAAAAATCCTTGATCCGACATAATACCAGTATCAGTATATAGCGCAATCTGACGGTATTCGATGATAAGCTTAAGCACAAAGCTGGCAAGACCATCACTATATTCTGGGTGCTGTCTTAGAATATCGATAAGGGTTTGAATGTTTTGATTGGCAAGTGCCGGCTCCTTATCAGTCACGCGTAGCTCATCTATCAAGCGCTTAAGTATCGAGGGCTCAGGTACATCACTCAAAGCGGTAATCTGCTGTAAAATGCGTTTTATCTCTGACACATTAAAGCCTTTTTAAAAAAATAGGAGTGTGAGTGAATTATTATCACTATTTTAATGCGAAGTTGACTGGTAAATTGCATTATTTTGTTAGCAAATAAGTATTTTTAAAGGCGGTTTTAGACAAAAAAAAGGACAGTCGCTAGAACCATCCTTTTATTATTTACGAGTACTCACTACTTAGTCAATACTAGCTAGTAGCGACATTGAAGTAATCTAAATCAAAGTTCATCATTGGTGCACTACCAGCTTCGACCATCTGAGCATGAGCATCAATACGCGGCAAGATACGACCAACAAAATAATCAGCAAGTTTTGCTTTATTAGTGTAAAACTCACCTTCTTTACCGTCAGCAGCTTCAACCATCATCGCAAACATATAAGAGTAGCACAAGTAACCAAAGGCATGCATGTAGTCAACCGCACAGCCATTAATCTCACTTTTGCGCTCACCAATATTGGCTAATACGGTTTGAGTTAAAGCTTCTATTTTATCAGCAGCGTCTAGTGTGGCTTGCTTAACCGCATGATCTGCTTGCATGCTACTGACAAAATCACGAATCTCACCTAAGAAATGAGTGATATATTTACCGTTATTACGAGCAACCTTTCGACCTAGCAAATCAAGTGCTTGAATACCGTTAGTACCTTCATAGATCTGAGCAATACGAGTATCACGAACGATCTGTTCCATACCCCATTCGCGTACATAACCATGACCGCCGAATACTTGCTGGCAATCAACAGTAGCCTCAAGTGCTTTGTCAGTCAAAAACGCTTTGGCGACAGGAGTTAGTAACGCAACACGAGATGCCGCTGCTTTTGCAACTTCAGGATCACTACTGAACTTTTCAGCATCTAAGTTTTTGGCGACATACATAGCAAAACAGCGTGACGCCTCAGAGTTAGCCTTTGCATTCAATAACATACGACGCACGTCAGCATGATGAATAATGGCATCAGCAGGTTTTTCAGGGCTTTGAAGCTGTGTATCACTACGGCCTTGACCACGATCATTGGCATAAATTGCCGCGTTTTGATACGCAAGCTCAGAGCCGCCCAAACCTTGTAGACCCATCGTCACGCGCTCATAGTTCATCATGATGAACATAGAGGATAGACCCGTGTTTTCAGCGCCAACCATCCAGCCCTTAGCACTATCAAAGTTCATAACGCAAGTTGCTGAAGCTTTTATGCCCATTTTGTGCTCAATTGAACCTACTGCTAGCGTATTACGCTCACCCAAACTACCATCTTTGTTCACCAAGAATTTAGGAACGACAAACAATGAGATTCCTTTTGAGCCCTCTGGTGCGTCTGGTGTTTTGGCCAGTACTAGATGAACGATGTTATCGGTTAAGTCATGCTCACCGCCAGTAATAAAGATTTTAGTACCGGATACATCATAGCTACCATCACCGTTTGGAACGGCTTTGGTTTTAATAATACCTAGATCGGTACCAGCATGTGGCTCAGTCAAGCACATCGTACCTGACCACTCACCGGCATACATCTTCTCTAAATAAATCCCTTTGAGCTCATCAGATGCGGCAGCATTGATACAAAGCGTAGCACCAACCGTTAGATTAGGGTAGAGGGCAAAAGACTGGTTGGCTGTAAAGATCATCTCTTCTGTCAGCATAGTGACCATTTTTGGAAAACCTTGACCGCCATATTCAGGATTACCACTCAAACCAACCCAGCCTGATTCAGCGTACTGGTTATAAGCGTCCTTGAAACCTGATGGCGTTGTAACCACACCATCACCTTCAAAAGTAGCACCTTCTTCATCACCGCTACGATTAATCGGCAGTAGAACGTTTTTGGATAATTTCGCCATCTCTTCTAAAATCATATCGACAGTTTCCATGTCAACATGAGCCAAACTGTCATTACTTTGCCAAAATTCATGAGCTTTGAATACATCCGTTAAGATGAAGCGCATATCGTTAAGCGGGGCATTATAGACAGACATAAACATTCCTTGGATTCGTAGATATAAAAGTTAATTGAGCTAAAGTAAGCAATGATGTTGTTGACTTCACTTTAACAATCAGTTGCTAAAGTTTAGCAAATTAACCTATTAACTTGTGTATTTGTTCGTGAATTGTGTGTGCACTAAAAGTTATCAGTGGGTCTTGTATTGCTTAAATAAATACTTATGAGTAGTGATGAGGTTCATTGCAATAGCGATAGTGCTAGTAAAGACAGCTGGCGCTAATGGATCAAAGGACTATAATTATTACCTCTACGCTTGTATAAACAATACCAGTAGCAAAAGATAGGATTAGCGACTCATAAAAAGCGCATTATTTCGCTTGAAGCATCATAGTAGCCTCAATAAGCTCAAGGGTCATATCAGCGGCGTAGATCAAAAAAATCGGCAATCTACCGAAGTAGATTGCCGACCATTGATATACTAATTACGTGCTAGGCATCAATTAAAACGAGAACTGTTCGACATCCATGCTCATATACGGCTCACTACCTGTCGCAATACGCTGAGCGTAGGTTGAAGTACGCGGCAGTAGCTTGGCAAAGTAGAACTGCGCCGTTTTGACTTTGGCGTCATAAAACGCTTTTTCACTATTGCCAGCAGCGATTTGGGTTTGTGCAATAAGCGCCATACGTGCCCATAAGTAGGCCTGGGTCACATAACCGCTAAAGTACATGTAATCAACTGCAGCGGCACCAACAGCTTCTGGGTTATCCGAAGCTTGCTTACCAATCTCAGTAGTCAGCTCACCCCATTGTGCGATGTGCTGCTCAAGTGGTTCAATGAACTGCGCCATATCAGCGTTGTCTTTATTGGCATCACAGAAGTCTTGGATGACTTTAGTGAAGTTGGCGAGTAGTTTGCCTTGTGAGCCCAGTACTTTACGGCCAATCAAGTCAAGCGATTGAATCTGCGTAGTACCTTCATAGATACATGAGATCGTTGAATCACGAACGTTTTGTTCTAGACCATACTCAGTACAAAAACCGCTACCGCCCATAACTTGAACGCCGTGACCTGCAGCCTCTAGACCTGTTTCAGTCAAGAACGCTTTACCAATTGGAGTCAACAATGACAACATTTGATTGGCATATTCTTGCGCTTCGCCTTCGCCTTTAGCAACGATATCAGCGAACTGAGACATATAACCAATCAGGGCGCGTCCACCTTCAGCAAAGGCTTTGGTCGTTAGTAACATATCACGAACCGCAGGATGCACGATAATGGGATCAGCTGGTTTTTCTGGCGCTTTGGCACCGTCTAAAGAGCGAAACGCCAAGCGATCTTTAGCGAATGCTAAGCCACCTTGAAAAGCGAACTGAGCGGCGGTCACACCTTGAATAGCTGTACCGATACGAGCGACATTCATAAAGGTGAACATGACGTTCAGACCACGGTTTTCTTCACCGATCAAAAACCCAGTCGCGCCATCATAGTTCATGACACAAGTCGCTGAGGCTTTGATACCCATTTTGTGCTCAATGGACCCGCAAGTGACAGCATTACGCTTGCCAACGCTACCATCATCATTGACCATAAACTTAGGAACAACAAATAGTGATAATCCTTTGGTACCCTCTGGGGCATTAGGTAGGCGGGCTAGAACGATATGAATGATATTGTCAGACATGTCATGCTCGCCTGCTGATATCCAGATCTTGCTTCCTCTAATACTGTAGCTGCCATCCTCTTGAGGCTCAGCTTTGGTGCGCACTAAGTTTAGATCAGAGCCGCACTGAGGCTCAGTCAAACACATAACGCCCGTCCAAATGCCTTCAACGAGGCTTGGAAGGTACTTTTGCTTTTGCTCATCAGTACCATGATGCTCAAGAGTAGCCACACAGCCCTCAGACAACCCAGGATACATACCAAATGACCAGTTAGCCGTACCCATAAATTCAGAAATTGCTGAATTAAGTGACAGGGGCATGTTTTGACCACCAAACTCTTCTTCTGCGGTCAAAGAGGTAAAACCAAGTTCGCAGTACTGCTTATAGGCTTCTTTAAAGCCTTTTGGCGTAGTGACTTCACCATTTTCAAAGTGACATCCTTCAGCATCACCGCTTTGATTAAGAGGCGACAATTCATTTTCAGCAAAACTTGCTGCGGTTTCTAGGTAGCTATTGACGATGTCCGCTTCGATATGAGCATATTCGCCTAGTTTTTGATAATGAGTCGTGCTGTCTAAAAGCTCATGCATAACAAACTGCATGTCACGTAATGGTGCTACATATTGCATAGTAGTGTCCTTTGTTGGAATAGGGCGGTTGGCGGTCGACAACAGTCACCTAAGTTTTGAGGGTCAGCGGATGACTGATAAGACATTATGTCGGTCATGATCGAGGTTAGCTATATTAAATAGTAGATCGAAAATCACAGTATCTCTATACCCAGTCTAAAAGATAGGCGTTCGAGGATAATTATACAAGTTTGGTCATAATACTCATAAGTCATCAACCTATCTTGCATCAACAAATCAAGCAAAGCTAAAGAATAACGACACCTGTCTGTTTGTTACTTGAAGTTAAACTAATAGGCAGGCGTTAAAGTTAGGGGATATTGACTTGACTTATAACAGGTAATTTTAGGGTTGATACTGATGGGTGAGTACTTTGGTGGCTACATCGGCGGATACTGCTTTTCCAAACCAATATCCTTGTGCATATTTGCAACCCATTTGTTGTATCAAGTTGCGCTGCTGCTCAGTTTCGATACCTTCTGCGACGACTTGTAGATCAAGCGCCGCTGCCAGATCTAAAATTGCTTTTACGATGGCACGCTGTGTACCACTGGTCTCTATTTGTGAAATAAAGCTTTTATCTATTTTGATAAAGTCAAAAGGATAGTCTTGTAGATAACTTAAAGAGGCATAACCGGTACCAAAATCATCAAGCGCTAAACAAATTCCTAATGCTTTAAGGGCTTTGAGCTGATTTTGTACATTGGCATGGCGCTGAATCAAAGAAGATTCTGTCATCTCGATATGGAGCTGATGTGAATGGACGTTGTTATCTTTTAATAGACGATCTACTATAGAGAAAAAATGCGGATGACCAAACTCTGCAACATCAGCATTGACGCTGATATGTTGACAACATCCTAATTTTCGCCATTTAGAAAGCTGCTTTGTAATCTGGGTTATCATTTGAGAAAACAGCTCAAATGAGAGTTTATGATTGATAATCGCATCCATAAACTCTATGGGTTTGAGTAAACCCCGAGTAGGATGCTGCCAGCGTACTAATGCTTCAAACCCTACGATAGCACCTGTGTCCAACTCAACTTTAGGCTGATAAAAGGGCATTAATTGGCTATCGTGAATAGCCAAGCGCAGCTCTGACTCTAGTAGCAAACTATCAGTAGCCGCAGTATTAATAGATTTATCATACCAGCTTATGTCATCGCCGCCGTTTTGCTTGGTATATTGCAACGCTTTTTCAGCTTTGATCAACAGATCTGTAATCTGATTACCCTGTTCAGGATAGTAGCTTACGCCAACAGAGATGTGACAATAAATAGAGATTTTTTTTGAGTTCTCATCAACACTGACAAAGGGCCGCTCACACATTTGCATTAAAATATCAAGCTCATTACGCACCAACTGCGCGTCAGAGTACTCAAACAATAGAGCAAAGTCATCACCGCCAAAGTGCGAAAAACTATATAGGTTTTTGAACTCAAGTGATTGTACTCTAAAAACAAAATCTTTTATTAAACTCTCAATTCCTTTAGGTCCCAAAGTATTAGCGAGCATCCGGTAGCGGTCAATATTGAGACGGGCTACTACAATCTCTTGATAGCTGTCTATGAGTAACTCACTCATCGTACTCAAAAAAACTTTGCGGTTGGGTAGATTGGTCAATTGATCGTAATTGAGCAGATGATTAACGTATTTTTTTTCAGTAATCACAGGTAGTATGTCTCGAATAATACCCATGTAATATACCGTGTCATCGACGCAGACTCTACGATAGGTAATATGACATTCAATAGTCTTGTTAAAGCGATTAGGCATAGAAAATTCATTTTCATAAAATCCTTCTTTTTTTAGCCGCTCATGTATATTACTGAGTAATACACGTTCTTCTTCATTCAAGAATTCAGCGGTATATATGCCTAAAGGACGACCAACCAAATAATCTTCATCGTAACCTATCAGCTTTTGGTAAGCTGAATTGACTGATAAATAGCGAAGATCAGCATCGAGTATGGATACCGCATCACTAAATTGCTCATAAGACTGTAGGAGCAACTGCTGTTTGTCAGAGGACGATAGCGGTATAAAAGAATCCATAGAACACTCAAATCAATAGATCAATTAGGTCAGTATAACTAATATTTAAAACAATAATAAGTCTAATGCACTAGTTATATAACAAAATATGAGTATAAAGGCGTATATACTCTTAACATGTTAATTGCAGGGATTCGTCTTGCACTTATATCGTAGGTATAACCAATCGCAAGGCTTGAAGTGTTGCCAATGCGACAACAGGCGCCGTCTCAGTACGAAGGATACGTGACCCTAGCTGCCAAGGATGGAAACCTGCTTGCGCTGCTTGTGTGCATTCGTCTCGACTCAATCCGCCCTCAGGACCTATTAACAGCTCCACATAAGGTCGCTCTTTTGCTAGTACAGGGGGCAGGATCTCAGGCATAGCAGGTTGTCCTGCCGTAGGGACACTCATCTGTAGACGTATATCAGCTTGACCCGCTAGCGACTGATAGTAGATGTCTTGACTGATCTTGGATACTAAAGAGCTTAGAGTAGCACTATTGCTATCATGATTTTGAGCCAGCCAGTCTTTTATGCTTATAGGCGCTAATATGAGCGGTGGTCGATTAAGACCACACTGCTCGCAAGCGGCGATAGCGATTTGCTGCCAATGCGCTAATTTTTTATCGACTTGCACAGGTTTTAAGTTAACCTCACCATGATGGCTACTTAGCAATTGAATCGCAGTGACACCAAGCTCAGTAGTTTTTTGGATCGCATAGTCCATACGATCGCCGCGACTCATGACTAAGGCAATTTTGCTCGTTATACCTGCACTACGATCTTCAGAGGTATAAGATTGCAAGGTCGCCGTTGCTTGCTTTTTGCTAATAGCGGTTAGCTGTACTTGATACTCACCGCCAAAACCATCAAAAATAATTCCTTCGTCACCAACATCGGCGCGCAGTACTCGGCACCAGTGATGAGTGATCGTATCAGTTAGCATTAGGTTTTGACCAATAGATAACTCACTTAGTTTTTTTTGCTGAGTATCTTCATTACTGAGGGCATAAAAAAAACGTCGCACAGCAATTTATCCTTGTTAAATAATTGACGGTAAGAAGGTTAGCAGTATCTAGTTTAGAGTAGCGAGAAAGGTGTGCAACCAGTCAGTCAAATGTTGTGCTACCTATTAGGTAGATGATTTTATCATCTCTACGTCTTAGTATTATGAATCATTTGATGAGCAAAGATCCTAAAAATAAAAAAACTGGCACTCATAAGAGTACCAGTTTATAAAAAACTATAATTAATTACTCAGCAGTAACAGCGGTTACCAATCCTAATGACTCAACCAAACGCTTGTTAGGCTCAACTTTATTCATGCTATAAAAATGCATAGCAGGTACGCCCTCCAAGATCAAGCGTTCGCAAAGACGATGTACTACATCAAAACCAAACTCACCAATAGCTTTTTTGTCATCACCAAAATCAGCCAGCTGCTTACGCACATAGCGTGGTATATCAGCGCCGCAGCTATCAGCAAAGCGAATGAGATTGCTAGAATTGGTAATTGGCATGATACCTGCAACCAAAGGTTGAGCTATCGTATCGATACCACGGCGCTCTAACGTATCACGCAAATACAAGTAGCTATCAGCGTTATAAAAGAATTGGGTGATAGCCGCGTTAGCGCCAGCGTAATATTTATGAACTAGATTATCTACATCAGATTCAAAACTACGCGCTTGTGGGTGCATCTCAGGATAAGCAGCTACCTCGATATGGAAATGATCGCCTGAGTGCTCACGGATGAATTTGACTAGATCTAGTGCAAACGGCAGCTCGCCCATACCCACTTGACCTGAGGGCAAGTCACCACGGAGGGCAACCAGACGACTGATTCCCAAGCTTTTGTAATGCTCGAGCAGTTCTGCAATCTCAGCTTTGTCATCGCCAATACAAGACATGTGCGGGGCGATATCAGTGTCACCGCGTACGCATAATGCTTGGACAATATCTAAAGTGCGACTACGGGTCGAACCGCCAGCGCCATAAGTCACTGAAAAGTAGCTGGGCGCAAGCTTGTTCAGCTCATCATAAGTGCGCAGTAGCTTCTCGTGTCCTAACTCCGTTTTGGCAGGGAAGAACTCAAAAGAAAAAGCAGGCTTGTTCACAGTCTAGCTCCTCTTAGTATTTATAAGCATCAGGCTTGAATGGCCCTTCAACAGGTACACCTAGATACTCAGCTTGCTTGCTTGTCAGCTTAGTTAAGGTACCGTTGAAGCCTGCAACCATGGCCGCTGCAACTTCTTCGTCGAGCTTTTTCGGCAATACTTTGACATATAGATTATCGAAGCGATCATCGACAGGCAGTTCGGCAAACTTCTCATCGAACAAGTACATTTGCGCGAGTACTTGGTTGGCAAATGAGCCGTCCATCACGCGCGAGGGGTGACCGGTGGCATTACCTAAATTCACTAGGCGACCTTCAGCGAGTAAGATAAGGTAATCATTGACATCGTCTGAGCGGAAGATTTGATGAACCTGCGGCTTAACCTCACTCCAGCGCCAGTTATCACGCATAAATTGGGTGTCAATTTCGGTATCGAAATGTCCAATGTTGCAGACGACAGCGCCAGGCTTGAGTGCTGCTAGCATATGTTTATCACAAACATGATAGTTGCCCGTAGTCGTGACAATCATGTCCGTGTCTTCTAGCAGACGCGTATTGATACCATCCGCGCCGCCTGTGTTATCGCCATCGATGTACGGAGATAACACTTCATAGCCATCCATACAGGCTTGCATTGCACAGATTGGATCGACTTCTGAGACACGTACAATCATGCCTTCTTGACGCAAGCTTTGTGCTGACCCTTTACCAACATCGCCATAACCAATAACGAGAGCGCGGCGACCCGCTAGGAACATATCGGTTGCACGTTTGATTGCATCGTTTAAGCTATGACGACAGCCGTACTTGTTATCATTCTTTGATTTAGTGACCGCGTCGTTGACATTGATAGCAGGTACTTTTAGCGTGCCTTTGTTTAACATCTCAACTAAGCGATGCACGCCTGTGGTGGTCTCCTCAGAGATACCATGCACAGCATCAAGCATTTGCGGATAGTCATTGTGAATAAGTGCGGTCAAGTCGCCGCCATCATCTAGGATTAAGTTGGCGTCCCACAGCTGACCGGTCTCTTCACCGCCCACATGAATCTGTTGACGTAAGCACCACTCATACTCTTCATCAGTTTCGCCTTTCCAGGCGAATACAGGCGTGCCAGCAGCAGCAACCGCAGCCGCAGCATGATCTTGAGTTGAGAATATATTGCATGAGGTCCAACGAACTTCAGCACCAAGCGCGGTGAGCGTCTCGATAAGTACGGCGGTTTGAATCGTCATGTGAATACAGCCTGCAATCTTAGCGCCTTTAAGCGGTTGATCGTCTTGGTAGCGACGACGCAAACCCATAAGGGCTGGCATTTCAGCTTCAGCAAGCGTAATCTCGCGGCGGCCGTAATCAGCAAGGCTAATATCAGCGACTTTGTAATCAGTGAAAGAGGGGTCGATCGTATGGGCAGATGGGGTGTTAGACACTGCGTCCATAATATGCTCCTATCAGTTAATAGATAAAAAGAATAAAAACGCAGGTGCCGTTATTTGCACGTGGTACAGAATTTATATAGTCTGTGCCGCGTTGCCGAGCCTAACACAGCTTGTTGTCAGCTGCAGTGCAACACCTCTCGGAGGGGAATATTGTAAATGATAACAGCTTATTTGTCATCTACCGTCTGACATAAATAGGTGACGATAAAGACATATTCTATATTCTTACATAATGGTTTACCAAAAAAAGAGCGTCAATGGACACCCTTTTTTGTTTGCTAGCACTCATAGAATTAATGGTATTTTCTAATTTTAGAACCAATCATAGGTTAGCGAACCAAAATAATTAGTGCCGTCAGTAGCATACTCAGTGCCGAATTGATTGGAAAGCGTGTAGTCTTCATCAGTGATGTTTTCAACACGCAAGTTTGCACGCAAATTAGGGTTGATATAAATAGTGCCGCTCAAATTCACTAACGTGTAGTCATCCAACTTGGTTTGATTGCTCACATCAGAAAATCTCTCATCGGTATGCTTGGCTTCAAGACGGACATCAAAGGTAGGTTGCTGATAGCCGATATAAATCAAACCACTATTTTGAGGGCGGTAGACAAGATCATTTCCCTTATTGGTACTGCCTGATGTGTCATTTTTTGCCTCTAAATAATCATATCCTAAACCAAATAAAAACGAATTTAAATACCAATCTGAGGTAAGACTTAGGCCTTTGATCTTTGCCTCTCCAGTATTGGTATTACCACCAATTAAATCCTCAACATCAGTGTGATAACCCGTCAGACGTGAGATCTGATAACCTTTATCATACTCAATAAACACTTCGGTGTTCTTGCTCGTCTCAGGCTTTAAATTGGGATTGCTAAAACCGGGGTAGTACAAGTCATTAAAGGTTGGCGCGCGAAAGCCTGTCGCGTAACTTGCACCAATGCGCATGCCGTCTAGTGGGCGTATAGCAGCGCCTAGGTTATAAGTGCTTTGATTGCCGTATTGTGAATTGTCATCAACGCGGTAGTTGGCTTGTAAGTCATAATAGTTATCTGCTAATTGGTAACCGACAAAGGCACTTGTAACTTCTCTATCCTCAGGGGAGTAGGGTGTCGCGGTAAAATCGCTAAAGTCAGCATTAAAGACTTTTACCGCAGAAGCATCAAGCTTTTGTGATAGCCACTCAGCACCAACAATAACCGTGCCAGGTTGTACATTAATTTGGCTCTCTAAACGCACTTGTTCTTGGGTAGTATCGAATCGACTACCCTCTTGATAATTGATAGAATTATTATCGTGAGACGTCGATTCATCGATACTTTGCCCATAGCTTAATTTGGTCAGCGTTGATGGGGTCTGGTACTGTAAATAGGCGTTAGCACTACCGTTTTTTTGATCGGAGTACGCATTGGGAACCAAGGCTCCAGCCGAGTCAAACTCAGTTGTAGAGTCTGAATATAAGCCGCTAATTCCAGCACTGAGTGCATCGTTGAATCTATGCTGTAACGCGATACTAGCATTGGTTGATTCAAAGCCATCATCATCAGCGTTGTAGTCAAAAGAATTGGTATTAGCAACCGCATTAAAGCCATCTGTCTCATTGTGACTGACGCCCAAACTTAGTGAGGAGGTGTCATTCTTGAGTTGACCTGTGATGCCAACTTGGTAATGATCATGACTGCCGTAACCTGCGGTAGTGGACACGCTAGATTGCTCTACATTACTGCCCTTAGTAAAGATCTGAATAACACCGCCCATAGCATCAGAGCCATAAATACTAGACCCCGAGGCACCGTATAGGATTTCGATACGATCAATTTGGTCGGCGGGCAATAGGTTCAATGCTGGGGTTCCAGCAGAGATTGAGCTATAACGAATACCATCGATGAGTACAAGGACTTGTTTGCTGTCGTAGCCGCGCATATAGAAATTGCTGATAGTTCCCATACCGCCGCTTTGTGAGATGTTGATACCTGATTGGTTCTGTAGTACGTCAAGTATCGTCTGACCTTGATAACGCTGAAGCTCTTCGCTATCGATAACTCGCGTTTGCGCGATGACATTGCTCGTGCGCGTCGGCGTGCGCGTCGCAGTCACCACGATCTCATCAAGCTCAACTTGGGGTAGATCGCTATTACTATTGTCAACAACGTTAGGCACTGCTGCTACTGCTGTGTTCATTGCAAAGCCGCCAAGTACGCTTAAAATACTTAGTCTAAGATAATTTGAAGAGGGTATAGGCGTTAGAGTCATAACAGGTTCCAAAAAGGCTAAAAATAGCAAAAATATGCAAGAGAATGAAGCATTCAATAAGTAGGGTACATTATCAACAATAACGATCAAGATATAAACTATTTCTACGCAATATCTGCTCAGGGTTAGATGAGTAACTTTCATCATTAAGATTGTAATTGTAATGACTTCATTTTTTAGCCGCTATATCACAGGTTCAAAGTAAGATATAGAAACACTAATTTATAAAAATGGTCCAATCAAAAGCACTAGTGTCATAAATAATTGTTATGATATCGGCTACTTTTATCTGCTGCTATTATCGGTTAGCGTTGTTTTAGGGCGTGTTTGATAATTCATAAATGAACACTGCTGATCGCTAAAATTGTTCCAGACACGGCGCAAGTCGAAGATAATGTTGATGCCTTAGCTAGACTTGCAACACATTGCCTATATAGAGCTGGGGGGGTAATTTTAGCATCAGCCTGAAAGGACAGGACTCTTTTTTGCCGCTCCTTTGATAAAAATATACGCTTAGAAGACTCGTCTTACTATTTTTATCTTTGAATCGTCTAAAAAATAGTCTCTGTCAGTGACATGATCGAATATCAAACATGCCCTATATTTTTGTGACTATTTATTGTACTAAGAGGTTCGTTTTGTCTACTGATTACCACTTCCTATCTACTAAGCCTAAAACTACTGTGCCCAAAATAATATCAGCGCGCAAGATCGTTACTACGATGACCTTGATGCTAGCGATGTTACTGACCTTGTCGCTACCGTCCATAGGACAAGCCGCTGATAGCGGAGTGCTAGGAGTTGATAGCTCACAAGAGGAGGCGCGAGCACCTATACCCGATGCGTTTGGGCGTGATACTCCGAGATTGACGGTTCAAGGATTTATCGCAGCGCTGGGTCAAAATGATTACCTACTTGCCAGCAACTATCTTAATTTATCTAAGTCGGATAATCCGACGACAATGGTGCGCCAGTTCAAACAAGCACTCGATAGCGGTGCACGGTTTTTGCCTGATCTACAGATCAGTAATGCGCCTGAAGGTAATGTGACAGACCAGCTACCACCAAGCCAAGAAAAAGTCGGTACGATCGATATCAATGACAAAAGCGTTCCGGTAATGCTTGAGCGGGTCGTGTCTAATAACGGCAAACAGTACTGGCAGTTCTCTGCCGATACCTTAAGCTCGATACCTGAGGTGTTAGAAGATACAGAGCCGACATTGATATCCCAATACAGCTTTGAGTCGTTAGAAGATGAACAGCTCTTTGGTTACCAGCTGGCAGATTTGGCAGCAGCAATCATATTAATATTCGGAAGTTTTTTGCTGACTTATATTGTGGTATGGGTGTTTTACCACTTGCTGAGACTGGTCTATCCGCGCGTACGCGGCATACCGCTACCTATGCCAGATAAAGTAATACTACCTTTATCGATTGTCATTATGTCCATGATCTTATCTGAGGTCATGATATATGCGGGAGTCTCAGTGACCCTTCGCGAGCCGATCAATCGCTTCACTGAGGTTGCCTCTTGGCTTGCGGTCACTTGGCTGCTACTACGTATCGTCGATGCTCTCTTTACCCGTGCGGTAAATATGAGCTACAGAAAAAATCATACAGAACGCGTTTCTATCTTAGGACTACTGCGTAAAGTGGTCAAAGCACTACTGCTTATCTTCGCCGTCATCGTCATCTTTGGCAATTTGGGCTTTGATCTGACTACAGGGATTGCCGCCTTAGGTGTTGGTGGTTTGGCATTGGCTCTAGGTGCACAAAAGACGATTGAGAACCTCGTCGGCAGTGTGGTAGTGGTAGCGGATTCACCTGTGCGTATAGGCGATTATTGTAAGTTTGGTGATCAAGAAGGAACGGTGATCGATATCGGTATTCGCTCATCACGGGTGCGCACTCTGAACCGCACTATAGTGACAGTACCCAATGGTGACTTTTCATCGATGCAAATTGAGAACTTTACCTCGCGTGATATGTTTCACTTTTTGCATAATTTATACATTAAGCGCACCGCTGACATCGATGTTGTATTCAAGATGGTCAATGATTTAGATAGTTTTTTAAATGAGCATGAATTAACCAATAAAGAGTGGAATCAGGCTAATATCTCAGAGCTACGTCAAGACTGCTATATTATTCAGCTCAGAGGATATGTCAACTCTGTCGATGTTACTGAATTTTATGGTAAACAAGACATTTTACTTGTCGATATTTTGAATTTGGTCAAAAAATACAAAGTGGAGCATGCGCTACCCACTCAGCAGTTGATCGTCCATCAAGAAGAGCTCAAACAACAGTTTGACAATGATACTGATAAAGTTAAAAACAGCGACACTGACGACACTGTAGATAAAGAGAGTAATAGTTATCAACCATTAAGCCGGCAGGCCGATGACTGTGAGGTAATAGACAGTGAAGTAATAAATAGTGCTGATCTAAATGCTGTTGATTTAAAAGGTACTAACGATAATACGAATGATACTCCTAAGAAAAGCGCAAATAAGAAAAGCGCAAATAAGAAAAGCGCAAATCATAATAGACATAGGCAGGTGACCGCTCTTAGACTGGCTAAGCGTAAGTTTAAACGCGCACACATAATACCTATGTTGTCGTTGTGGAACCAGCCTTGGCGTAAGCCTTAGACTTTAGTAAAGTTATACACAAAGCTTTTATAGCGGTATAGCCGTATTGCTACGTACCCAGCCATAATGCAACCACAATAGTAAACTGGCAGCACTGCGATAGGGCGACCATTTTTGGGTCAGGGTTTGGAGCTGTTTAGGCGTCGGACGCTCTGTCAGCTCTAAAGGCGTCATTGCCGATACTCGAATTGCCAGATCATCCACTGCCAGTACATCAGCACGTCCTAATGAGAACAATAAATACATCTCAGCCGTCCAGCGTCCCACTCCTACCACAGCAGTAAGAGTTTTAATGACCTCTTCATCAGACAAAGTTTTTAGAGTGCCAAAGTCTATATCGTGCTCAGCTAGTGAGCGTACATACCGACTTTTTTGTTTAGATAGTCCTTGAGCACGCAATGTCTCATCGTCTGCTGCCAGAACAGACTGCGGCGTAGTCAACCCAGCATCCACGATGCGCCCCCAGATACTACTAGCTGCCGCTACCGATAGCTGCTGACCGACTATCGATCGCATTAGTTGCTCAAAACCGCCGCTATTACGTCGCAAACTAGGGGCACCAACTTGGGTATACATAGGCGCAAATCTCGGTTCAATGGTGATCAAAGCCTCAATGTGATCTTGTAGCGTTTCTAAACTTTCAATAGTCTGTATGCTCATAGGTCCTCTTTATGCGTCAACGAAGTTTTAGATATAAATTTGGAATAAAAAAAAGGACTGCGCTATGCAGTCCTTTTTTCGTCAAGATTATGGGATTTACTCGCCATCAGTTTTAGACTTTTTGAGTAGTACCAGTACAGCGCCATTACCACCATCTTTTGGTGGTGCTGAGCAAAATGCTAGCACTTCTGGGAGTTGACGTAACCAGCCATTGACACAAGTTTTCAAAATTGCCTCTTGTCCTTTGCCATGGACGATTTTGACTGAGGTTTCGTTGTTAGTTCTAGCTTGAACGAGTAGTTGTGTCATCGCAGCACGAGCTTCTTCAATAGTGCAACCATGAATATCTACCGCGTCATACCAGCGTAATTTACCGTGCTTGAGCTGGGTGAATACCTTGTTCTGTAGGGTAGGCTGCTTATATGATAAATAGGCCTCACTTGCCACAGGATTGAGTAGCGCTTGCATATCGGACAGACCTGTACTCAAGTCGCCTTCTTCATTGCCTTGCGCCGCTGCACGTTTAGACAAGGTAGTCGCATCTGGCTTCGCCGCTTTTACAGCATTAGCAGGAGAGCGCACGTTTTTGTCCTCTAGCTGATTGACACCGTGCATCGCTTGCATAAATAGAACTTTGTCGTCATCGACATGCTCACTATCTAATTGCTTAACCGTTTTTTTGACCTGTTTTTGCGTCGGTAGTGACACAGGCTCAGTAGGCTTTTGATTCTCGCCTTCTGGTGCATTGGTATCGCGGCCTTTGCTTAATTGACCTTTGAGCTCTTGGAGTTGATCTTGCATCTCTTTTGAAAATAGTGAATTTGCCATAATAATTGCTATATCGTTGATGGGTGAATAAAAAATTGATTGCGCTTACTTTACGCGCCAGCAGGAATGCTCGCAAGTAGCGATTGTAACGCTTGTCCTGGATGATCGGTCTTCATAAAATGCTCACCGATTAAAAAGTGCTCTATACCATTATCTAGCATCAAGCGAACATCATCGCTACTATGGATACCGCTTTCAGTTACGACAAGCGGTTTGTGTGTGTCGCCATCGCCAGTTAAAGCATCTACCAAAAAGCTCTTTAGCTTCAGAGTGTTCTGTAAGTCAACCTGAAAGGTGTTGAGATCGCGGTTGTTTATACCATAAATGTTATGGACTGAGCGTGGCAATTTTAGGGCGCGCTCCAATTCTTCTTGCGTGTGTATCTCAATCAATACATCCATACCCAGCTCTATGCTCAAAGCGTGAAGCTCGGCAACTTGTGCATCATTGAGGCAAGCCATAATGAGCAAAATGCAATCTGCACCTAACAAGTAGGACTGATAGATTTGATAGACATCTATCATAAAGTCCTTACGCAGGACAGGTAGGCTTGCCTCGTTGCTCGCTTGAAGCAGGTAAGTGTCATCGCCCTGAAAGTAATCACGATCGGTCAGTATCGACAGACAAGTTGCGCCCGCTTGTTCATACTGTTTGGCAAAAAGAGCAGGTGAGAAGTTGTGATTAATAATGCCTTTAGATGGCGAGGCTTTTTTGATCTCAGCGATAATACCTATACCGCTCTCCTTCATAGCAGTCTCTCGCAAGGCATTGGCAAAACCACGACGCGGATGAGTGTCAGTAGCGGCTTTTTCTTGCAATAGCGCTAAAGATTGCTCCTTTTTGGCAGCGATAACCTCTTCACGTTTGGTTGCGATAATGCGTTGTAAGACAGAAGGTATATTGGTTTGCGTATTTGAGGATGTCGTCATAGTATTTCCAAATATTGTAGTCAATTGCTGTAGGGATGAATGCCCATAAATATTATTATTTAACAGCGGCTAACTCTTGGGTATATTTCGCTAGAGACTCAAGCTTACGCAGGGCATCACCGTTTTGAATAACGGCTTGTGCACGGTTGACACCATTAGGGTAGTTACTGGCAAGTCCTGCCGTATAGATGGCGGCCCCTGCATTGAGTGCAATCATGTCACGAGCTTTTAGCACCGCGCGGTCATGGGTCTCATCGCCTGATAGAGCCGCGCGTATCAGTTTAAGGCTGTCTTTGGGCGAGTCCACATCGAGACCGATGAGCGTCTGCGACTCTATTCCTGCATCCTCTGGCATCAACTCATATACGGTAACTTCACCATCTTTGAGTTCAGCGACTGTAGTAGAAGTAGCAAGGCTGATCTCATCCAAACCATCTTTGGCACCAACGACCATGACATGATTGGCGCCTAGATTCTTCATTACATTAGCGATAGGTTCACACAGCTGCGCGGTAAAAACGCCAATCACTAAGTTAGGTACGCCAGCGGGATTGGTTAATGGACCTAAAATATTAAAAATAGTGCGCGCTTTGAGCTCGCGGCGTATCGGGTTGGCATAACGCATAGCGCTATGGTGGTTGGGCGCAAACAAAAATCCAATGCCCTCGTTTTGAATACAATCTAGTGCCTGCTCAGGAGTAAGGGCAAGACTAATACCTGCCTGCTCTAGCAAGTCTGAGCTGCCAGATTTGGTTGAGACGCCGCGATTGCCATGCTTGGCGACTTGAGCGCCCGCAGCTGCAGCGACCAAGGCTGAAGCAGTAGAGACATTGAACAGATTAGCGCCGTCTCCGCCCGTACCAACAATATCGACTAAATAGTCGCACCCTTTGGGTTCAATGTTGGCAGCTAGTGCGCGCATGGCGCTAGCCGCTGCGGTAATCTCATCGATAGATTCGCCCTTCATACGTAAACCGGTCAAAATAGCGCCCATCATAGCGTCGCTACATCTACCTTGCATGATAATCAGCATAACCTCACGCATCTCATCATAAGTTAAATCAATACGTTGTAAGACTCGATCTAAGGCGCTGGCAAGTAAGCGATGTATTTGCTCATCACTCATCTGCTTATTGTCTTCTTGTACGTAGCCTTCAGAGGTGTTTGAGGTGCTAGTCGTTAGGTTCTCAGTAGTATCAGTAGTCATGGAATATCACTTATTTATTATATTTTTAAGGCGGCGTTTGACCCTTTATTAATAACGATTAGCTTACTTCTGGCAGCTCGTCTAAGCTGAGCACAGCTAGATTATGGGTGATCAAGAAGTTATTAAGGAGCTTATATCCTGCTAGGCTCAAGATAGATTCAGGATGAAACTGTACGCCTTCGATGGCAAGGGTCTTATGACGCACACCCATGATTTCCTCTACGCTACCATCAGCGTTTTGCGTCCATGCGGTCATCTCTAGGCAGTCAGGTAGGGTCGCTTTATTTACGACTAATGAATGATAACGCGTAAATTCAGCAGGATTTTCCAAACCCTCAAATACCCCTTGATCCTTATGATAAACCGCAGATAGACGCCCGTGCATAACCTCTCCAGCTTTGACAACATCACCACCGAATGCCTGTCCAATCGCCTGATGACCTAAGCAGATACCCAAGATAGGTATAACGCCTTTGAAGGTGTCTATGACTTCTAATGAGATACCAGCACGATCAGGATCACAAGGGCCAGGTCCGATGACGATGATGTCGGGCGCGAGCGTTTTTATTTGCTCAATGCTCGTCTGATCATTACGCCATACAGTGATGTCTTGCTTGAGCTCACCGAAGTACTGTACGATGTTGTACGTAAAGCTATCGTAATTATCAATCATTAAAATCATAGTAGTCTCGGCTTGTCTGTGGGTTGACGCTGTTTTTTGCTTAAGTGTAAAGTACTAAGGTTTGAGTCACTAATATTTATATTATAAGGTCTTGAGCAAGTAACTCCTAAACTCATGCTAATCAAAACCAGCGCCTTGTTAGTCTACTTTTATGAGGTAACACAGTTATGATTGCAAGACATGGGTCATGCCTGTTTACAGTGCAAGATATTTACAATGCAAGATATTTACAATGCAAGATATCTTACCACTATTTTATCAGGTATCAAGCGCTCAGGATAAGCAACACTCCTTTATAGCATATCCATACAAAACTATCGAAAGCTATCTTACTGAGCATTTAAAGTAAAAACACTTAATCACACAATGCACCAAACTTGTTTATTCAATCAAATGCGGTGCATTTTTAGCATTTATTTGGTGCAAATATTGTTGTAACCATCATTCTAATGCTCTAAAATCACATAATTATCTATGATAATCATCTTAAAAGTGATGATACCTACATAGGTCTTATAGTGATGCTAGTGCTTATTAGTATGGCTTTGCATACTATGCTCGCTATCATTAATAAGATCATTGAGACTAAGACAGGCAAACTGGCATGTCCTTTGCACCTAAGTCTTATGAAAATCTTGAAAAGACAATCACTGTTACGACAAATTGGGTTATGATCACAGTGAATGTTATCAAGCATTCTAAATTTATGTGTAGCTTATGCATATCAGTTCAGCATTGTTGTGCAGATATTGCTAAAATGGCGCTGATAATGATGCAAAGTTTTAGAGATGGTCTTATTAATCTGATATTTATAAGATATGGCTCGCACCTAGTAATGAGTACTTAAAGCTTTAATTTTAATCGCAACTTTTATACTAAGATAACTTCAACGGAGACTGTTTATGTCGAACAAATTATTAGACCTTATCAAATCAACTGATGCTAAATGGGTTGATTTTCGCTTTACTGATACTCGTGGTAAAGAGCAGCATATTAGCTTTCCTGCGTCGACTGTAGACGAAGAAGTCATGGAAGATGGCAAAATGTTCGATGGCTCATCTATTGCTGGCTGGAAGGGTATTGAAGCCTCTGATATGATATTGCGTCCTGATCCAGAAACCGCTTTTCTTGACCCGTTCTTTGATGCGGTAACCGTTGTTGTCACTTGTGACATCATCGAACCATCGACGCTACAAGGCTATGATCGTGATCCGCGCTCTATTGCTCGCCGTGCTGAGGAGTACTTAAAGTCAACGGGTATAGGTGATACGGCTTACTTTGGTCCTGAGCCCGAATTCTTTGTATTTGACGATGTTAAATGGTCAGTCGATATGTCAGGTGTAAGCCATAAGATTAAAGCTGAAGAAGCGGCTTGGTCAACTAACGAAGATTACGAATGGGGAAATATGGCGCATCGTCCACGCGTCAAAGGCGGCTACTTTCCAGTACCACCAATCGACAGCTCACATGATATGCGTGCGCTAATGTGTGAACGCATTGAGCAGATCGTTGGTGAAGGATCAGTTGAAGTTCATCACCATGAAGTGGCGTCTTGTCAGTCTGAAATCGGTGTAGCGTTCAACACCATGGTACGTAAGGCTGATGAAGTTCAACAATTAAAATATGTTGTGCATAATGTGGCACACCAGTTTGGTAAAACCGCGACCTTTATGCCAAAGCCTATCGTTGGTGATAATGGTTCAGGTATGCATGTACACATGTCAATCTCAAAAGATGGCGTCAACACCTTCTCAGGTGATGAGTATGCTGGTCTGTCTGAGACAGCTTTGTTCTTTGTTGGTGGTATCATCAAGCATGCACGCGCATTGAATGCGATTACCAATCCATCGACTAATAGCTACAAGCGTCTGGTACCGCACTATGAAGCACCTATTAAGCTGGCTTATTCTGCGTCTAATCGTTCAGCCTCTATCCGTATTCCACATGTCAGTAGTCCAAAAGCTGTTCGCGTTGAAGCTCGTTTCCCTGATCCAACAGCGAATCCATACTTGGCATTTGCAGCGCTATTAATGGCAGGTCTTGATGGCATTCAGAACAAAATGCATCCAGGTGAAGCCGCTGATAAGAACTTGTACGACTTGCCACCAGAGGAAGAAGCACAAATTCCAACGGTTGCAGAGAGCTTAGATGTAGCGTTACAAGCTCTAAAAGATGATCACGAGTTCTTGTTAAAAGGTGATGTGTTCACAAAAGATATGCTTGATGCTTTCATTGCGCTAAAAGACGAAGAAGTACAACGTCTCAACGTAACTGTACACCCTGTCGAATTTGATATGTACTATAGCTGCTAGTTTATAGCTAAATTTGAAGTTCCCTGATAAAAAACCAGCTAAGTTGATCTTAGCTGGTTTTTTGTCATCTATAGTTTGGCAATATATGTCTTACTGAAAGTTTGACATAGCGCTTATCAGATAGTCTGTTATCAAAGTCGCTACTGAATTATAAACGGGAATAGAGCATAATAGTTATTATCAACTCTTACTAAAATAGGTCTACTCGCTATGATGACAACTTTTAAAGTAAAGTCTTTGATGAATAATCGAGCACTAGCTTTGCTAGCAGGGTTGGTTATAGGCTCAGTAACCCTCTATGTGCCAAACGTTAATGCTGCATCAATTTATAAAGTCGTTGACGAGCAGACCGGTCAAGTCACTTTTACCGACCAACCGCAAAACTATGAGCAGCAAACAGGCAAGCAAATTGTAGAGACCAATGTGAGTACAGGTAACGATTCGAGTCACTCAGCTAGCACCAGTAGCCAGAATAACAATAGTAGTCAGAGTAACAATAGTACTAAGTCTGCTATCCCAGTGATAACAGCACCTGCGCCAATAAATTATCAACTGGTTATGACTGAACCTAGTGAGGAGCGCGCTTATCAGCGTCCAGGACAGATTATTACCGTTAGTTTGCAAATGAGTCCAGCGCTACAGACGGGAGATAGCATTAGCATCTATATAGATGGCCAATTGATATCTCAAGGAATTACGGCTTCGATCGCGACCATCAACCTCAACCCTGGAGAGCATACGATTCAAGCAACAATACAAAACAGTAGAGGGCAAGTTGTAAACCAGATCACCCGCACTGTTTATGTGATTCAAAACACGGCTATCTTGCAAAACAAAAAGAGAGTCGCGCAGCAGCTGCAAGCTTATCAGCTTTTACCTTGGCATCAAAAGCTACGGCTAAAAATGCGCCAAAATAACAATGCTTCTAAATAACAGCTTTTTTGAAAGTTTTTGCTTCCAAATCTCTACAAAGCCACTGTTCTTGAACGATGACGCTAAACCATAAAAATACTGCTTAGCATAAGAAAGGTCAGCACTAATAATGCTGACCTTTTTGTTATTGCCCTAAATCAAAACTATTTATTTAACTCAATCGTACCGTTAGCAGTGACTGAAATGGTGCTATTACCAGATTCGAAGTTTTGGCTGGGTATTGAGGACTCTGCATCAGCCGCACGCATACTGTTATACATAGGGCGTGGGAAGTTATTGTTACCCGTATTTAGATTAACCGTGACGACACGATAACTTTGAGCGTCCCAGGCACGAGTTAGGTTTTTGGCCTGCTGCTGAAAGGCGCGTGAGGCATCAGTCATTAGCTTTTGCTCAAGCGCATCCTTTTTAATCTCAGAGACACCAAAGTTGAGATTATTCATGACTAGAGTTTCTTGCAAGTCCGCTATCAGCTGACTGGTCGCAGTGAAATCAGTGCTCTTTAAATCGATATTTGCCTGTCCGGTCCAGCCAATGATTTTATCATTTTTGTCGTAGCGCGGATAGGTACTTTGCTGTCCGGTACTCACTGTTACAGTAGGATAGCGTTTGGCAATAGCCAAGGCTCTATTGATTGAGGTATTCAGGGTTGTCGCTAAGGTTTTGATATCTGTTGCTTGTGCTTTTTTGTAGAGGCTTGCGCGCACTTCGTCATTAGCGATCTCTTCTTTGACTTCTGTTTGAAAGCTAATCTGATCATAACCTGTCGGCTCAGCATGGGCATGACTCATCATTGCTGTGAGTAATAGTGCGCTACCAGTAGCCATAATGGTTTTAGTAGTTAGTGCTGTTCTCATAAAAATTCTCCTTATTACATGTTTTTTGAAAGTGTTAATAATTAAAGATATTTTTTAGCTTTAGTTAACATAGCAAATTCTATGTTTAATACTATAAGTATTTTGTCACTAGGTCACGGTTTTTTAAAGCTGACAATAGTTACTGTTGTACGATAGGGGTTGTAAAAAGCCAAAAAGTAAGTATAATTTGCAACTGGTGGCTCCATTGGTAGCCTCGCAACAGTGTTCTATGAACCCCGCCAGGACCGGAAGGTAGCAACGGTAATAGATTCATTGTGTGCCGAGGATGTGCTGATGGAGTCGCTTTTTTTTGCCTAAAATTTGATAAATGTGCTTACTTATACGAGTATAATAGCGATGTACTCAGCAAAATTGTCTTTATATTCTTCTAATACCCTAATTATAAGTAGGATAATCATCTTCTATGAGTGATATTCAAGACACGCAACGTCAAACATCAACAATCACATCGCTGTCAGTTACCCAAAAAATGGTACAGCAACGGCAGATTCTGGCGATGATGGGTATTGGGCAGTGGGTACAGCCTGACTCTTTGACTTTGAATATTGCTGATATAGCGGCAAATAATCTACCTTTAGTATCTGCCCCCGTTATTATAGAGGACGCATCAGATTCAAACTTAGAATCGAATCACCAAATAGTAGAGACGCTAACAGAGCAAGCACTGACTACTGGCATTGTAGATGAGCAAAATCTTGCGCGTGATGACGAGATCAAACCGACCTCTGTTGCCGTAACTGATTACCGTTTTGACAGTATTGATCCTGTAGAGCCTCTAGTAGAACCAGCTGTAGCGCCACTTTTAGCGCAAGCGACGACGTCTAAACCCCACTCGTATCATGCTGATAAAGATGAGCTAATCTTGCAAGATAAAGTTGCTCCTTTTGATTTACAAGGCGGGCTTTATGGACGCTGGGTGCTTATGGTCGATATCCAAGCTTTAGATAGTGATAGTCAAAAACTGTGGCAAAACATCGTTCAGGCTCTATCACTAGATTGCGAAACTACCTCTTTTCCTATCTGTGCTGGCATGGATACTGCTGAGCTTGCCAATGCAAGTTTGGCAGGTTATCTCTTTAGAATTGGTAGGAGTGAGGAGATACAAGTGGCTGCGTTGACCGAAATACCTAAAGGTTTGACGCATCCTAATTTGGCTGATACACCAACGCTGAGTGAGATGCTCGCAGACAGTGCGCTTAAGCGCAAGCTGTGGCAACAGATATCCAACTAACCATCATTCACTTATAGTTATCCCTTTGTATAAAACTAATATAAAATATCTCCTCTTATTTCTTCCTGTTTAGGATAGTAGCTATGTCTTCAAATACAGTCTCAAAAACCAGTACAACCGATCCACATCGACTGCCTAACTTCTGCGCAGGCCCTGCGGCTATACCGACCGAAGTCTTAGCACGCGCCCAAAGCGAGATGCTTGACTGGCAAGGTCGCGGTGTCTCAGTCATGGAGATGAGCCACCGTAGCAAAGACTATATGGCTATCGCTGAAAAAGCAGAGAGTAAACTCAGATCCTTGATGGCTATTCCTGACAACTATAAAGTACTGTTTTTGCAAGGCGGTGCCAGTTTACAGTTCTCAGCAATTCCGCTGAACTTGTTAAATGGTGGTCCAGCCGATTATCTGACGACAGGCGCATGGTCTGGTAAAGCGATCAAAGAGGCCAAACGTTATGAGACGCTCGGTCTGGGAGGTATCAATCAAGTTGCCACAGGCAAAGACAGTAATTTTACCACCGTACCTGCTATGAGCGAGTGGCAGCTTAGTGATAACGCCGCTTACTTTCATTACTGTGCCAATGAAACCATTCATGGGTTACAAATCTTTGAGCCACCGCAAGTGGGTGCGCCACTCATCGTTGATATGTCTTCATGTATTTTGTCGCAGCCGATAGATGTGTCCAAATACGGGATGATTTATGCGGGCGCGCAAAAGAATATTGGTCCTGCGGGTCTGCTTATCGTCATCATCCGCGATGACTTGCTAGATCAAGCGAGCGAATGGTGCCCGTTGCTGCTTAACTATGGACATCAAGCTGACAAAGAATCGATGTCGAACACGCCAGCGACCTATTCATGGTACTTGGCAGGACTAGTCTTTGATTGGTTAGAGGCGCAGGGCGGGGTCGAAGCTATCGGTCAGATTAATCAGCAAAAAGCCGATTTATTATATAAGACCATTGATGACAGTAGTTTTTATAATAACCCCGTTGATAAACAGTATCGCTCTATCATGAATGTGCCATTTACTTTAGCGAATAGCAGTCTGGACAAAACGTTTTTAGAAGAGTCAGAACAGGCCGGATTACTTAGTTTAAAGGGTCATCGTGACGTCGGCGGTATGCGCGCGAGTATCTATAATGCGGTACCACTGGAGTGGGTACAGCTTTTAGTGGACTTTATGATAGATTTTGAAAACAGATACGCTTAATGAACTGGATACTTAATACAAAAAACGCAGCCTAATATAGGCTGCGTTTTTTGTGGTGATTTTTTTAATAGGGCGTCGTTTTAACGCAGGCACTCTTGCAAATCATTAGGTTAAAAAAGCTAAGTTTGTTATGATTAAATTTTACAGCTTGCCTAAACTGATAATAGTTTTTGATGAGCTACCGAATTAATTGAGTTGTTCTAGTCTTTATGATGATAAAAAAAGCCACCGTACAAACTGCCTTACTAAGTTCCATTATAGGCGCTGTGATCTGCTGGATACCGAGTAGTATTGCGGTGCCCGTCACGACTCAAGCACTTGGGCATAATAGCACTGCTGAGTATATTGACGCGCCTTTTATGCCCTATGCCAATCCTGATGCACCAACGGGCGGCACGCTATCGCTTGATGCGCGCGGTACGTTTAATAGTGCCAATAAATGGATGACGACTGGGGTGGCGATGGTTGGCACTGACTATCTATATGATACTCTGATGACAGGCTCACTCAATGAAGCCTTTACCATGTATCCGCAGCTAGCAACCAAAGTCACCTACGATCCTGATGATGCTAGCTGGATTGTTTATCATCTCAATTCAAAGGCGCACTTTTGGGATGGATCGCCTGTGACCAGTACGGACGTCAAAGCAACCTATGATGCGATATTGACTAAAGGGCCGATGTATATTCGCAGTTATTTAAGCGATATAAAAGAGGTGCAGATTATCGATGAGCATCAAGTTAAATTTGTCTTTAATAATGCGGATAATAAAGAGATTCTACTCACTGTCGGGCAATTCCCAATCTTTAAAAAGTCCTCCGTCGACACAGATTTTGAGAGCATTAGTCTCACGCCGCTCATAGGTAGTGGCCCCTATAAGCTTGGGCGCGTAGACGCTGGGCGCTCAGTTAGTTACGTGCGTGACCCCAACTATTGGGGACGCGATATTATGGTCAATCGTGGTCGTTATAATTTTGATAGGATTAAGTTTGTTTATTATCAAAGCGATGAGATTGCCTTTGAAGGTTTTAAATCAGGCCAATACCGCTTTCGTCCTGAAAATAAAGCCTCAAACTGGGCGACGGGCTATAATTTCCCTGCGGTAAAAGCGGGCGTGATAAAAAAAGAATCAATAACCAGTCAAAACCCAGTACCGATGCAGGGACTGATTATGAACTTGCGTCGCCCCTTGTTTCAAGACATCCGCGTACGCCAAGCGCTAAGCTTGGCCTATGATTTTGAATGGATGAACAAGACTTTGTTCCATAATCAGTATGAACGTTTGCAAAGCTTTTATCATGGCTCAGAGCTGGCAGCAACTGGCGCGCCTTCAGATCTAGAGAAACAAGTATTAGCGCCACTATTAGACGCGCTTGATCCCATTCACAGACGAGGCGCGCTAGAGGATTGGCAGGTAGAGACGAGCGATGGCAAAGGCTTTAATCGCCAGGCTTTATTAAAAGCTCGGCAGTTGTTACTCAACGCTGGATTTTATTATGACGATATGAAACTCTATCAGCCTAACGGCATGCCTGCGCAAATTGAAATTCTGATGACGGGTGAGACCATGGGACGGGTGTTATTGCCTTATATCCGAAACCTTGAGCGTTTGGGATTTGACGCCACACTGCGTCAAGTTGATGGCCCGCAGTATTTCGAACGCACCCGTAGCTATGATTATGATATGACCGTTGATGTATTCGCGCAGAGTCTATCACCTGGCGCCGAACAAGCCGCCTTTTGGGGTAGTGCTGCCGCGGACGAGCCTGGTAATCACAATACGATCGGTATCAAAAACGCTGCTATTGATAGTGTGGTTGAGTCCTTAATCGCGGCTAAGAGCCGTGATGAGATCATCTTGTACACACAAGTACTCGATCGCTTGTTGCGTGCCGGTCATTATCTAGTACCCTTGTATGGTAAGTCTGAGACTAATGTGGCTTACTGGGATCAGTATCGTCATGCTACTTTGCCAACCAACGCAGTAGGTATTGATTACTGGTGGGTGGATGGCGAGAATGAGCAGCGTGTCAATAAGTATTTGGGTCAATAGTTTTTGAAGGTATAAAAAACATAAAGATTGTATCAGTCAGTACAAGACAATAAACGAAAATAACTTCTAGTAAGGATTTACCATGAGTATTCAAATTCATCCGATCAAAGCCTTTACTGATAATTATATCTGGACGCTGATCAATAAGAACAATAAACAGGCGATAGTCATCGATCCGGGTCAGTCAGCGCCAGTCGCCGAATATATGAAAGAGCATGATTTAGAGATGACCTCAATCTGGACGACCCATCATCACTATGATCATGTCGGCGGGGTCATGGAGTTACAAGAGCATTTTCCAATGACTCATATTGTCGCGCATAGTGAGCATGGCGTTGAAGAAGATCAAACGGTAAAAGACGGCAGCTCGGTCAGCGCTTGGGGGCACTCTGCGCAAATATGGGACATCCCAGGACATACCGAAACTCATATCGCTTATATCTTAGACATCGATGGACAAAAACACGCTTTTTGCGGAGATACCCTCTTTAGTGGCGGCTGTGGTCGCGTATTCACTGGCACTATAGAGGAGCTATATGAGAGCTTGAAACGTCTAAATGAGCTGCCTGCTGATACTTTGCTCTATCCGGCGCACGAGTACACTGCCAATAACTTGCGCTTTGGGCTTAGCATAGAGCCTGATAACGAAGCGATGATAACGGCCCTCGCACGAGCCGAAGAGCTAACTGCGCAGGGCATACCTACACTGCCCGTTACTTTAGAACATGAGCGCACTATCAATGTGTTTATGCGTGCCAGTGAGCCAAGCGTTGTCACAGGCGTAAGCGCTCAAAGAAACCTTGAAGATGACAAACCATTAACCGTATTTGCTGCGTTACGTGAGCTCAAAAATGATTTTTAAACGTTTGAGTTTTTTTGCTCTCACTATCTACTGAATTACTCTTTGAACGCCTTGTGTACTTAGGAAATCGTCGCTATGGGTCGTTATATCTTAAAAAGACTACTGTTGATACTGCCGACGCTATTCTTAATTTTGCTTGCCAATTTTGTCATTGTGCAAGCCGCCCCGGGTGGTCCTGTCGAGCAGCAGTTGGCACTCATCGAACAAGGCGCAAAAGATAGCGCTATAAATGGTGGCGTAGGCGCGGGTAGTTCAGGGAGCAACAGCACTTATCAAGGCACACGCGGACTCTCTGAAGATATGGTTGCCGCGATCAATGCCCAATACGGCTTTGATAAGTCTGCACCAGAGCGCTTTTGGCTTATGCTCAAGAGTTATGCGCAGTTAGATTTTGGTGAGTCGTTCTTTAAGGGGCAGACCGTAACAGATTTAATTATCGAAAAGCTGCCTGTTTCCATATCCCTTGGGCTTTGGAGTACGCTACTCATTTATATGATTGCTATTCCACTGGGCGTCTATAAGGCGATGCATCATGGTTCAGCAGTGGACAAGGCAACTGCGATGCTCCTTGCGATCGGACATGCCATACCGGTATTTGTATTCGCCGTTATCTTATTAGTATTCTTCGCAGGCGGCAGTTATTGGAATCTGTTTCCACTACAAGGGCTAACTTCTGAGAATTTTGATCAATTATCGACACTCGGCAAAATCAAGGATTACTTTTGGCATTTGGCTCTGCCGCTGCTCGCGAGCACAGTAGGCGGCTTCGCGGGTTTAACTTATTTGACCAAATTTAGCTTTTTAGAAGAGCTGGGCAAGCAGTACGTATTAACCGCGCGTGCCAAAGGTTTGGGCGAGCGCCGAGTGCTCTACGGTCATGTCTTTCGTAATGCCATGCTAATTATTATTGCGGGCATTCCAGCGGCTATCGTCGGTATATTTTTTGCGGGTAATTTTTTGATTGAGATTATCTTTAAGCTTGACGGTTTAGGTTTGCTCGGCTTTGAAGCCATTCAGCAGCGTGATTATCCTGTCATTTTCGGTACATTATTTATCTTTACGCTAGTCGGTCTGCTATTACAACTTATCAGTGATATCAGCTATCATCTGATTGATCCTCGCATTGATTTTGAGGGGCGCTAATGTCAAGTCAGAATTCTATCGCTAAGCCTTTATCCTCATCAAAAAAAAGCCGTTTAAACCCAGTTTGGCAAGCGCGGCTAGATCGTTTTCGTCATAATCGTCTCGGCGTTATCTCTCTTGTTATCTTTACTATTGTTTTCGTCATCTGTATGGCGGTCAATGTGATTGCAAATGATAAGCCTTTGATTGTGCATTATGACGGTGATTATTATGTACCTGTACTCAAAGCCTATCCTGAGACGGCTTTTGGTGGAATATTTGAGACCGAAGCCAACTACAAAGACCCTGCGGTACAAGAATTGATAGAGGCTAAAGGCTACTTTATCATGCCGCCTATTGCGTTCGCCGATCAAACGCCAAACGTAGAATTGGGGCTGCCATATCCTGCGCCGCCCAATAGTCAAAACTGGCTCGGTACCGACGACCAAGGACGCGATGTATTGGCTCGTATCCTTTACGGCATGCGCGTGTCACTCTTGTTTGGCTTGGCATTGACTCTAGCTGGCGCGCTTATCGGTATCATCGTTGGCGCTATTCAAGGCTATTATGGCGGCTGGGTGGATTTGGCAGGTCAGCGGTTTATGGAAGTCTGGGGCGGGATGCCGCAGCTGTTTATGATTATTATTTTAGTCAGCTTATTTAGCCCTAGTATTACGATATTGTTCGGACTCATGCTGCTATTTGGTTGGATGGGACTAGTGGGACTGGTGCGCGCTGAATTTTTGCGCGCCCGCAACTTCGATTATGTACGTGCCGCGCGCAACCTTGGTGTGTCTGACACACAGATTATGCTCAAGCATATCTTGCCTAATGCATTGGCGTCTAGTCTATCGCAGCTGCCTTTTATATTAACGGCTAACATCATTGCGCTCACCGCCTTAGACTTTTTGGGTTATGGTCTGCCGCCTGGCTCGCCATCTCTAGGTGAGCTGATGGTACAGGGCAAAAATAACCTCGATGCGCCTTGGCTTGCGTTATCAGGATTCTTTAGCTTAACCTTTATCTTATCGCTACTGATTTTCATAGGTGAGGCGCTACGAGATGCGTTCGATCCGAGGCGCTCATAATATGACGATACCCATTCAAAAAAAGACGTCCGCACCAATAGAGCAGACTGATAAGCGTGCAAAAGTTATGCTCAGGGTTAATGACCTATCTATCGTGACTGATACCCGTATAGCGCTTGTGGACAATCTCAGCTATCAGCTGCGCCAAGGTGAAACGCTGGCCATCGTAGGAGAGTCGGGCTCTGGTAAGTCTATCGCCAGTCTGGCGCTGCTTGGATTACTACCTGATAGCTTGATAGTAAGCGGGGAGGCACAATTGGCTGACGCGTCAAGTATGACTGTTCAACCAACAACCAATAGCCTGCCAATAGCTAATAGCAAGTTGCGTAATCAGTCCCTTAAACACGTTCGCGGTCAGCGTATCGGTATGATATTTCAAGAACCAATGACCGCGCTCAATCCGCTACATACGGTCGCCAAGCAAATCGCTGAATCGCTACGCTTGGTTGGCGTACCCAAAAAGCAATGGCGCGCACGTAGCATTGCACTGTTAAACGACGTTAATATCACAGATCCTGAAGATAAATTAAATCGCTATCCACACGAGCTCTCGGGTGGTCAACGTCAGCGGGTAATGATAGCGATGGCGCTTGCGCAGCAGCCTGATATTTTGATCGCCGATGAGCCAACGACAGCACTTGATGTGACTTTGCAACACGAGATATTAGCACTCTTAAATGCGCTCAAGCTTGAGCACAACATGGCGATGATATTGATCAGCCATGACCTTAATTTAGTGAAGCGCTATAGCGATAAGATTATTGTTATGCGTCAGGGTCAGACGATAGAGCAGGGCAAAACCTCAGATATCTTTGCTCAACCAAAAGCGGACTATACGCGCACACTTATGGCACAAGACTTTGGTCATGCGCTCAGTATATCTAAGAGCAATGATAGTGATGTCAAAGTGCTAGACGTTGAGCAATTAGGTGTGCAATTCCCTATAGAAAAAAGCCTGTTCGGTGGTACCAAACGCTGGTTTGATGCGGTAAATAATCTAGACATGACACTAAAAACGGGCGAGGCTATAGGTATAGTCGGTGAATCAGGTTCTGGTAAGACGACGACAGCGCTTGCGTTAAGTAGACTACTTAGTAATCAAGCAAAGGTTAGTGGACAGATCAATATCGGCGGTCAAGATATAACGAAGCTATCAAAGAGCGAGCTGCGCCAGTTCCGCGCGCAGATTCAGATGGTCTTTCAAGATCCCTTTGCTAGTATCAACCCGCGTATGACCGTCATGCAAATTATCGAAGAGGGATTACTGGTACAAGGGGTTATAAAGAGGGTACGCCAGCAAGCGGTCATAGAGAGTCTGGCAACGGTACATCTGCCAAGCGAATTTGTTCATCGCTATCCGCATGAGCTCTCTGGTGGTCAGCGTCAACGAGTAGCACTAGCAAGGGCGCTCGTCATGCAGCCGCAACTGCTGATACTAGATGAGCCAACCTCAGCACTTGATAGTACGACGCAGGTGACCGTAGTCAATCTGCTGCGTGAGATTCAGGCCAAGCTTAATATTAGCTACGTGTTTATCAGTCATGATCTAAAGGTCGTACGAGCCTTGTGCCAGCATATTATGGTACTCAAAGACGGTAAGTGTATTGAGTCAGGGGCGACTGAAACTCTGTTTAATCATCCGCAGCACTCCTATGCCAAACAGCTGCTACAGGCGAGTATGGCATGACCTATCGTAAAATTCAGACCAAAAACAGTCAGAACAGATTAGTTCATAATAATAATCACACGCATAGAATCCTGATGGTACAATTACTTATACGCAACAAATCTATTCAAATGCCTATCGTTATTAGCATCACGTAATTATTTTGGCGATAAAATACAGAAAATTTTATATCAACGCCCCTATATTTCTACTGAAAAGGACTTCTTTATGAGTAAAACTAAACTTCCCATTATCTCAACCCTACTGAACAATGACAGCTTGCAACACGCAGGTTATTTAGCCGTTGCTAAGACTCGTGCTAAGGTGCTCAAAGTCGTCTCCATGGTGCTTCCGATCCCAAGACCACTACTTTACGTCGGCGAAGAGGCTTGCTACGAGCTGTGCGACATGATCATTAACGAAGGCAGCACGAACGTGTTTATCGCCACTGATGAAGTACTGAATAAACTTGGCGTACCGTCGAAAGTCACTGATTATTTGGATAAGCATAACGTTAGCTACCACATCTATGACGGCATCACTCCTGATCCGACGTTCGCAGTGGTCGAAGAGGGTTTGAGTGAGTCAATAAGTAATAACTGCGACTCTATTTTGGCTATTGGTGGAGGCTCAGTCATTGATGCCGCTAAGATGATCGCCATGTCACAAGGCAACAACTGTAAGCCGCAAAAGCTGATCGGTATCCTTAAGGCACGAAAATCGTGTATGCCGCTATACTGTATCCCAACGACTGCTGGTACAGGGTCAGAGGCGACACTTGGCGCGGTCGTATCTGATAATGAGACCCATCAAAAAGCTCTATCGATTGATCCTAGAATGATACCGTTAGCAGCGGCTATTGATCCTGTCATCATGAAAGGTATGCCAAAGCATATTACTGCTGATACTGGTATCGACGTTCTCACTCACGCGTTAGAGGCGTGGATGAGCGTTAATGCTAGCGTCGAAACGGACTACTACGCCGCTTCTGCGACTAAATCAGTCATGCATTATTTGCCTGTTGCCTACAATGATGGCGGCGATCTAAAAGCAAGAGAAGAGATGGGTATTGCTGCTCATTACGGCGGCATCGCATTCAACAAGGCAGGTCTTGGTTACGTTCATGCTATTGCTCACCAATTAGGCGCGCATTATAGTATCCCTCACGGCCGCGCTAATGCCATCGTGTTGCCGTATGTGCTAGACTTAAACCGCAAATCTAGCGAAAAAAGATTAGCCAAACTGGCAAGAAAAATTGGTATCATTGAGAGCACGCAGGCGGGTAAAAGTGATAAAGAGCTGGCAAGTTACTTCATTGATCAAGTCCGTGCTCTAATTAAGTCAGTTGGTATTGATCCTACCGTCAAGGGTATGAAAGAAAGTGACTTTGATGACATCGCTAAAGCGGCTGCCAGAGAAGTCAGTGACACTTATGCGGTGCCAACTTACATGCCAGCATCAGGTATCAAAGATATTCTATCTAGAATCAAGGCAACAAGTGAAAAACGTGCTGCCGACGATGACTCAAAAAATGATAAAGTCGCTTAAGCGTTAAAACGCCATACAAGCAAAATATAGTGGTAACGAAACAAAAATAAGCACATTACTAAAGGATAGTGTGCTTTTTTATTTGAATTCTAAAAAGTTTAGATTTTATCTTTTTGGTAGGTTTTGACTAGAAATTGACTACTATTGTTCAGTTTAATTACAGAGTGACTCTAGATTGTTAAATATATATAACAAAATAGGTATATTACGGTGATACGTAAGAAGTATTATATAAGTATACAAACAATATCTAGAACATAACTCAGAACACAACCTCTAGGATACGATAATGAATAATAAATCTAAAATAGGTTTTATCGCCACTATTGCTATTGCAAGTAGTGCCTTTGTTACAGGCTGCGCTTCTACAGAGAGTAGTCCTACAGTTAAGAACCCAAATTCTGAAAACCCATATGCGCCCACTGAAGCAAACTTAGCAGTCGCGACGGTTGCAGGCGGTTGTTTTTGGTGCGTAGAAGCAGGATATGAGAAGATACCTGGTGTTATAGAAGTTGTGTCAGGTTATAGCGGTGGTCAAACGGTCAATCCAACTTATAGTCAAGTATCGGCAGGCGGAACGGGTCACACCGAAGCTGCGCAGGTATATTATGATCCCACCAAAATTACTTATAACGGTATCGTACAAGCATTATGGCGTATTGCAGATCCGACTGATGCTCAAGGTCAATTCGTTGATCGCGGTACTCAGTACCGTCCTGCTATTTTTTATAATAACGAGCAAGAAAAACAAATTGCTGAAGCAGCTAAGCAAGACTTACAAACATCTGGAATATACAAAAAGCCGGTAGTGATCGAGATCGTCCCAGCGAGCACTTTTTACCCTGCCGAAGACTATCATCAAGACTATTACAAAAAAAACCCACTGCGCTATAAGGCCTACACCTTTAACTCGGGTCGCTATCAGTTTATAGAGAGCGTCTATGGTAAAAACTACGAGCTGGACTTTGCTCAATTTAAACCTACTAGCAGTAGTATGCAAGAGGTTAGTACTACAGATGACAACTCTATGGAGACATCCAAGACTATGAATAATGTTGGTTTCAATCCACAAACCTTTATTAAGCCCAGTCAGGATGAGCTCAAAAAGTCATTAAACGCGATGCAATATAAAGTTACTCAGCAAGATGGTACTGAGCGCGCTTTTAGTAATGAGTATTGGGACAACAAAGCTCCAGGTCTTTATGTCGATGTGGTATCGGGAGAGCCTTTGTATTCTTCGCGAGATCAGTTCAAATCTGGTACAGGTTGGCCAAGCTTTACGCGTCCCTTAAATGCTGATCTAGTCGTAGAAAAAGAAGACAAAGGATTCTTTTCGACTCGTACTGAGATCCGTAGTCGTTATGCTGACTCACACGTAGGTCATGTATTTAATGATGGCCCAGCACCGACAGGCAAACGCTATTGTATGAACTCAGCTGCGATGCGCTTTGTCCCATTAGCTAAGATGGAAGAAGAAGGTTATGGTAATTGGATTGACGATGTCAAACCTGTAGCCTAATGTTCATACTATGAATGTTTGAATAGCAATCGTAAAAAAGCCCACTATCTGAGCAGGTAGTGGGCTTTTTGCGTTTTGAATGTAAGATCTAGAACGCAGGTCTACGTTTTGGAACCGCGTCCAAAAACTCATTACGCGCTTGATTGTCATGCTTATACTCGCCAAGCATAGCCGTACTACGCGTCGTCGAATGCTGCTTGCCAACCCCGCGCATCATCATGCACATATGCGAGGCGTCCATCACTACTGCGACACCGCGACACCCTGTTACATCCATGATCGTTTGGGCAATCTGCTCGCTTAGGTTTTCTTGAATTTGCAGACGGCGCGCAAACATGTCGACAATACGAGCAAATTTTGATAATCCCAAAACTTGGCCATTCGGTAGATAACCTACGTGAGCCACACCGTGAAAAGGCAACATATGATGCTCGCACAGTGAATAAAATTCGATATTCTGTACTAGTACCAGCTCGCGATTGGTCGATGGAAACACAGCACCGTTAACGACTTCTTCGAGGTTTTGATGATAGCCCTTAGTCAAATGCGCAAAAGCCTTTGCCGCGCGAATAGGCGTATCTTGAAGTCCAGGACGCGCCAAATCTTCACCTGTTGAGTCGATCAATTGGCGATAAGACTCAGTGCTTTCTTTATAATCTACTATCATCGCTTGGGTATTACTCATAAGTTTGGCCGTCATCCAAAGTATAGGTATTGCTCAACGCTAAATCTTATTACAGCAAAAATTGTAGCTGGTGATCTAGAATTTAATATTATAGTGTGAGCTATTGTGCACGCTTTAAAGGGCTGTGATTATACTTTAAATCACGCCAACTTCATACCGCCATGACTAATGCTCTGTAATGAGTACTATAGAACATAAATAAGTAATGTTTTACGACTGGGTACATTTAGTTTACGACTGTTTACTTAATTAATTTGATGTATAATGGGTCATTGTAGATAGTCTACGAATATTATCATCCGCCAACTCAAATTTCTCATAACGCTTTGATCGATTACTAAGGATATTTTATGCTACTTCAAGGACAACGTTTTGTCGTCACAGGTATAGCAAGCAAACTCTCTATAGCATGGTCTATCGCAGAAGCGTTGCATCGTGAGGGCGCCTCTCTTATTTTGACTTATCCCAATGATAAGATTAAAAAGCGTGTGGACATGGCAGCGGAGAAGTTCGAAGCGGACTTGGTACTAGAATGCGACGTCGCCTCCGATGACTCTATTGCTACCTGCTTTGAGCAAGTGACCAAGCATTGGGGAGATGGTATCGATGGTGTCGTTCATGCGATTGGCTTTGCGCCTATGGATCAGCTCGACGGGGATTTTGTCAATGCGACCACTCGCGAGGGTAGTCACATTGCTCATGATATCTCAAGCTATAGTTTTGTCGCGTTGGCAAAAGAGGCTCGCGAATTGCTAGCGATGCGTCGCGGCTCGATGCTAACGTTAACTTACGAAGGTAGTATCTCAGTATTGCCTAATTACAATGTAATGGGTATGGCAAAGGCCAGTTTAGAGGCCAGTGTGCGTTATTTGGCAACGTCTATGGGCGGCGAGGGTATCCGCGTCAATGCTATATCGGCAGGTCCTATACGTACGCTTGCAGCAAGCGGTATCAAATCGTTTCGCAAGATGCTCGACGTCAGCGAAAAGATCGCGCCACTACAGCGTAACATTAGTCAGATGGAAGTAGGTAACGCCGCGTTATTCTTGCTTTCACCGTGGGCATCTGGTATCACAGGTGAGATTATGTTCGTCGATGCAGGCTTTAATACGGTCGCTATCAGTGAGCAATTAATGATGCTTGATGACGCTGACAAATAGACATTATTAGTTGTTCTGTAACATCTTATTATTTATCCTCTTTAAATGACCAATTATTCTTTGAGGACAGCAATTGGCTGTCCCTTCTTACATAAAAAAAGCGCTTATCATAATGATAAACGCTTAGAAGATACTTGTGCTAAACAACACTTATAAAAATATCAGTCATTTCTCTTCCTCATGATCTTCATGATCATGCATGCCTTGCATCATATCAAGCGCTGAATCATCAGTACGCTGCTGGTCTTTTTTGGCCAGATCGTCTTGGTTGATGTCAGTAGGGGCGACTTTGGTCGTTGGATCAGGCTTATTACGGTCTGTCATACAGTACTCCTTTGGTTTATCACATGCCTAATTTGAATTATATTTTAGACATTTACTCATTCTGAGTTAACTCACCAATTATGTAATAATGATTTTGTGATGTACAGGCGCAAACTAGACGTGTTTGGTATCGATGTGTAAAGATAAAGGACATCTTTAGCTATATACATAGAATATTCACTTCGTACTTTCTATTATAGTTCATGGCAAAAGAATTAATAATAAATAGCATCATATGACTAAACGGGTGTCATAAAATCCCAAAGCACCTAGCTAAAACTATCGTTTTCATTGTTTTAGGAACAATGATTCTATTGATTGCCTTGATAGTAGTTTACTGGGCCCCTAATCGTAATGTTGATGAGCTTAAACAATAGCTATTACCGATAAGAGGTTACTTGAATACTAAGGCTTTTAGCACAACTACCGTCATCATAATTAACTTATAGCTATGGTAGTATTGATAAGAAGATAATAACGGTTTTGATTATCTAGACCTTAAAATATAAGGAAGTGGCGATAATATGGCTTTAGAAATGTTTTATAAAATAGGTATGATTCGCAAAAAGCGCGGTCATATCTCCGACGCACTCGTACCCACTCTTTATCAAGTTCAGGGCAATACCAATTTTCCACAATTAAATTGGCTCATTAATAATTTGTATGAGAATCCACAGATTGAGCCGGATATTGCTCAAGTATTGGCTGATGAGATAGTCGCATTTGAGACCTTGATACTATCAATGCATCTCCCTTTCCCTAGAATACCACTACAAAATTTGCGTACCTTTTTTATGCAGGCAGCTACTAATGGAAAAGTTATTCGTACAAGTAGCAATTAAGTTCATTGTCTAAGTCGATTTTATTACTTTAAGGCAGGCTTCTGTCAAACCTGTTTGCGATTTTCAGCACTTTCTAAGCTACAGAGAGTCTAAAACCGGTCATAGAATGGGATCATTTTTTCAAATATTTCTTTATTCGCCTCTGACAATACCTTTTTGGATTGACGATCAATAATTTGAATCTGACAGCCCGTATCCTCAGCTTCTACTTTTTCACCCATAAAGTTCGTCTTACTTCTAAAGTTTTTAGTCGTCGTATTCCCTTTTAATAGGTAATCTCCATTTGGTTCCAAAGTAGCGTCGACAGCAACTACGCATAATATTGGCCAATCACCCAAACCCTTGACCATTTTGTGTTGGTAAGAAAACCTTAGTTTTTTGTTAGCCTCAAAGATATTTATTTCGTTGAAGCTTCCGCGCTTACCCAAATCCATGTAGACAGTCTTCGGATGACCATTAACGGCCAGCGCGACGGATAAAGGGCTTGGTACTAGCTGTATATCGATTCTTTCTATATATTCTCTATCGATAAATCGGGTAGGGCCATAAAACGATGCGGGAGCAATCTCATATGTTAGCGTTGCTGTAGCGGAGTTCTTGGGAGGTGAATAAGGTTTTGTACTTAAACAGCCGGTCAGCGTAATCGCTAACGTGGGTAAAATTATCATTGATTTATAGGACAAAATTGGCATAGGGATATCCTTGATATAAAATAGTGTGAGAGTGAAGAGTTGAACGTCATTTTAAAGCGTTCTTCAAAAAATAGAATTAAATCCACAATATAACTTCTAATATTTGGCTCATGGTCATCAGGAATACGAGTGCAATCCATACAAACCTGTCTTGAATCACGCTTTAAATATCCCCATAATCTAAGCACTTCTAAATAAAAAATAGCCTAAGCAAATATGCATAATACTGTAAAGAATAATGAAGATACAACAAAAATTAATAGCTTTGATAATTCAAAAGTTTTGGATAACACAGAGAAGTTTGATGAATTGCCCGTACTTGCCAAGGACAGCTATTATCTGAGCCGTCTTGAGCGTGAGCTGACGCGTGCCGCTGTCACTAGCAATAAACACGCTGATGCTGATAACGACACTGACAATTCTAAACGCGACAAAGCGGAACAAGAATTAGCTAAGAAACGCGTTCAATACGACAAGATAAAAACCCGCTCACAGCAAGCGGTACAAGCGCGTATGGAGAGTATTCCTGATGATTTGCCCGCCAAACTCAATCCTGATTTGCCCGTTAGCCAGCGCGGGGCAGACTTAGTTCAGGCAATCATAGACAATCAAGTCATCATCGTTGCAGGGGAAACTGGTTCTGGTAAGACGACTCAACTACCAAAGCTTGCGATGCTGGCAGGCCGCGGTATCACAGGTCAAATAGGACATACCCAGCCGCGCCGTCTTGCGGCGCGAAGTGTCTCAAATCGTATCGCTGAGGAGCTCGGTGAACAGCTTGGCGATACCGTCAGCTTTAAGATTCGCTTTAATGAGCAGGGCACCGCGCAGTCTGTCGTCAAGCTTATGACCGATGGTATTTTGCTCGCAGAACTTGGTCACGATAGATTTTTGAGTAAATACGATACCATTATTATCGATGAAGCCCATGAGCGTAGCCTCAATATTGACTTTATTATGGGTTATCTCAAGAAGCTATTACCCAAGCGCCCCGATCTAAAGGTGATTATCACGTCAGCAACCCTTGATACTCAGCGCTTTAGTGAATATTTTAGTCATTATGACAATAAGTTAAAACGCAAAGTTGCAGCGCCCATCTTTAATGTCGAAGGGCGTAGCTTCCCAGTTGAGGTGCGCTATCGTCCGCTAACGGATGAACCAGTGACTAGCTCAGATGATGACAGCTACGATGATTTTGAAGAGAATTTGCCACGCGCCGTCGTTGCTGCGGTCGAAGAGTGCTTTAGTGACGCACAGAGCAAAGGTCATGCCGATCAAGCTGACATCCTGATTTTTGCCGCAACTGAAGCTGAGATTCGTGAGACGCAAGACGTGCTGGAGCGTCATGGGCCTAAGCACACCGAAATATTGCCGCTATTTGCTCGTCAAACTTATGAAGAGCAGCAGCGGATTTTCCAGCCTTCTGGCCGTGGTCGCCGCATCGTTATCGCCACCAACGTGGCTGAGACCGCATTGACCGTACCTGGTATTCGCTATGTCATTGACTTAGGATTTGCACGGATTTCCCGTTACTCTTATCGCTCGCGCGTCCAACGTTTGCCCATTGAGGCGATCTCACAAGCGGCAGCCAATCAGCGCAAAGGTCGTTGTGGACGCGTCGCACCTGGCGTGTGTATCCGTCTGTATAGCGAGGAGGATTTTAACGGTCGTCCAGAATTTACCGAGCCTGAGATACTGCGTACCAACTTGGCCTCTGTTATTTTACAAATGGCCAACCTGCGTTTAGGTAGCGTTGATGATTTTGAATTCATTGAGCCGCCTGATAGTCGCCTAGTCACTGACGGACATAAATTGCTTCATGAACTTGGCGCTATAGCCTCCATGGATAATCAAGCGCCAACGCCCAAGAGCAACCATAAACGCAAGCAAGGTCTTGATCATTTGCGACTGACGCCTACAGGGCAAAAGATGGCGCGTATGCCTATAGATCCAAGGCTGGCACGGATGCTGGTTGCTGGTAGCGATTACGATTGTATTCGTGAGATGCTTATTGTTGTGGCTGCTCTTGCGGTACAAGATCCGCGTGAACGTCCAGCGAACAAGCGCCAGCAAGCGGATCAAAAACATGCTGAATTTCGTCAAGATGACTCGGACTTCCTGTTTTATTTAAGTCTATGGAAGGCTCTGTTCGAAAAAGACGAAGATGGTAATAAGCTCTCCGGTAATCAGCGTAAACAATTTACCAAAAAGAACTATTTAAGCTTTCCACGCGTACGCGAATGGAATCAAACCCATCGTCAATTGGTACAAATGGTTACCGATCTTAAGCTGACGGACGCAAGCGATACTAAAGCTAACGGTAAAAACGGCAATAAAGACGCAGTTGATAGTGATCCTACGAGCGTAGATGATGAAGAAATAAAAGCGGTAAAGTATGCTAATTTGCATCGCGCTTTGATGACAGGTCTGCTCTCTACTATCGCCCATAAGACTGAAAACCGCGGAGAGTATCTAGCGGCTCGTCAACAAAAAGCCAAAATTTTCCCTGCTAGTACCGTATTTAAGCAAATACCGCCTTGGGTTATGGCCTTTGAAGTCGTTGAGACCTCCCAAGTCTTTATGCGTACGGTCGCCAAGATTGAGCCTGAGTGGATCATCTCCGCTGCTGGCAACTTGCTTAAGTATCACTACTTCGAGCCACATTGGTCAAAGAAAACGGGACGCGTTAAAGCTTATGCACAGATCAGTCTATTTGGTCTGATTATCATTCCTAAACAGCTAACCAACTATGAGCAAGTCAATCTAGTTGAGTCGCGTGAGATATTTATTCGTAATGGTCTAGTGACAGGTAACTTAGGTCGCCAAGCACCGTTCTTACAGCATAATATGGACAAGATCGCCCATGTTGAGCGTATTGAGGATAAGCTGCGTCGCCGTGATCTGCTCGTCGATGAGGAATCACTGTATCAGTTTTATGATCGTAAAATTCCTGAGCACGTCGCTAGCCGCAAAGCCTTTGAAGATTGGCGCGCTGAGGTCGAAAAAAGCGATACTAAACATCTGTTCTTCACTGACGATGACGTACTTAACAGCCAAGCCCCAACCACAGGCGACTTCCCAGAAGTATGGCAATTGGGGGATCTAAAATTGCCACTACGCTATATCTTTGACCCAGCGAGCGATGATGATGGTGTGACCATTCGCGTGCCCCTTGCCGCATTGCCGCAGCTGGACGCCATCGAGCTATTATGGGGCGTGCCGGGTTGGCGCTATGAGTTGGTACTACAATTACTCAAATCCTTGCCAAAAGATATTCGCCGCCAAATCGTACCCATTCCTGATACTGCTGATAGCCTATTCGATGAGTTGCAACCTGAAGGCGGACAAGGATTGCTTAAGCAGCTTTGCCAAGCGCTAAACCGTCGCGGCATTATGTCGGTCACGCCTGACAAATTTGATCCCTCAAGTATTGATCGCTACTTGCAACCGCAAATCTGCGTCGTCGATGACAAGAATCGTATCATCGAAAAAGGTCGCGATCTTCAAACGCTACAGATTCGTCATGCTAGCGAAACCAGTCAAGCGATAACCGAGCAGCAAGGCGTGCATACCGAGTTCCCTGAACACTATAATTTTAGCAAGAATCGGCATAGCGCAGGCGTAGTAATGAAACAGTTCGCAGCCTTAGTCGCCGATCAGTCTGGGACGGCAGTATCCATTCACCAATACACTGATGTGAACGCAGCATTGCAGGCGCATCGTATTGGTGTGCTGGCGCTCATCAAATCCAAACTTGGCGCAAAACAAAAACAGCTCACCAGTCAAATTGATAAAATATTTAAACTCGCTTTTGCACCACTCGGTGATATGGACAAGCTCAAAACTATTGTCATTGACGCCACTTTAGATGCGACCCTAGAGGAGCATTACGTCCTATTCGATCACAGTAGCGACTTGCCTGAGAGTGCAGATAGTATCGCTATCGGTTTGAGCGAAGAGCTACCCTTTAGCGCCGATGAGTATAGCCAAACGCTCGAGGTGGTACAAAGCAATTTCTTATTGACGGGTCAAGGCGTCATCAAAACCCTCAAAAACGTCTATACGCGCTGGCAACGTATCCGTCAAAGTCTGCTGATGCTCGACCGTGAGATATTTGGTGAATCTATTGATGATATCGAGGATCAGCTTGAGGACTTGCATTTATCGGACTTTATCTACCGTATGGACTATAGTCATTGGCAGCAATATCCGCGTTATCTCGAAGCATTAGAGGTGCGCATTGAACGCCTTGAGCATAATATAGAGGCTGACCTTGATGGTGTTTATGCCCTTGATATACACATGGAGCGCCTGAGCAACCGTGCTAGTGACACGTCTATCAGTGAGTATCGCTGGATGGTTGAGGAGTACCGCATTCAACTGTTCGCGCAACCGATGAAAACGCGTATAGCTGTATCCCCGAAAAGACTCAAAAAGATTTGGGATGAGATGCGTTAGAGAATTGTACGTACTTTAATTTTAATAGGGCTGCTTAATTCATCAATTTTACCAGCTGTATTTGCTATGAGTGCATCCCTGACACTAATTAAACTTCAATCGAAAACAACCCCATGATCAAAATTCTGGGGTTGTTTTTATTTCAATGTTCTACTTTAATTGCAAAGATTGGTCTGTCTGATAGAGATTCAATTATAAAACTGCCTTAGATTCTCATAATTTAAGCTCAAACCATTCAGCTACTGATGTTTTGCTTGAGTACTCCCATGCTATAGAACAAGAAAGCGACGAGTGATATTACGATAAGAAATGGGGTAAGTAGCCAGATAGTAATATTGATAAGTAGTGATGGTAGCGGTCCGTTGAACATGATGTAATTTGGCGCTACAGCGTCTCTGACGACATCAATAGCGCATTTGACGATAGGGAACAGTAAAGTACTGATACCTAGAGTGAGTGTGTACTTATCAAAGCTTGGCTCAACGAGCAAAACCGCAAAATAAAACACTGCAAAAAAAGTAATACTTAGCGCCAAGCATTTAAAGATATAGCTTAAATGAATCACTGTAAGCTCCTTATTATCACTCATGTACTGTTCGAACAAGCTAATTGTAATGTTTGCTAATTATTGAATATAATATATGCAATTAATTGAATATACAAGTGAACTTTCTACTAATACTCAATTTTACATATTTAGGTGATTTAATGATGAGGCATCAAGGATAGGTGGATGTGGAATGAGCGCTGTCATTGAATTTGTAGGGCGTAAAGCACTGTAATCATAAATATAGTTCGCTATAAAGTCAGGTTTTACACAAAAAAAACCCATAACGAGTATGGGCTTTTTACTTACAGATCGTTATTAGCGGTTAAGTCTATTCATTCTTATTATAGTTGGCAGTTGACTTGATACTGTTGACCGTTGTTTGATTTGATGGTCATGATGCCGTAATCTGCTCTGGTCTGCCACTCGTAGGTGGTGGCTGGGTTGACATCGTTGACGTAACGCGCGCTAGAACCTGATACGGCTCGCTCTGTTCTAACCGCCGCATTGTTCAAGCCAACTTTAGGCAAAGTAATAGTTAAGTCAGCCATTTGACCATCAGCTGAATAAGTCGCAACGATAGCGCTATCGTCTTGACAAATAAACGACTGAACCACAGGCTGAGCAGTTGACGTTGACGTTGACGTTGACGGCGTTGGTGCACTAGTGGCACAAGCGGCTAACAAGACTGAAAAAGGGGATATAATTAGTAGTTTTTTCATGATGTCTTCAATTTTGTTGGTAGATGAGAAAGACAATATGGTATCGCCAAATACTAGTTTTGAACGTAGTCGTTGGGCATGTCAAGACGAAGTTTTGGAAATATCTTTGGTCAGAACAAACACTAGTACAGATATCAGTATAACGACGCTTGAAAGCATAAATGACAAAGTTAATTGCTCAGATAAGAACACAACCCCTGCTATTGCTGCAAGAATAGGTACACAAAACTGAACCACAGCAGCCTGAGTGCTTTTAAGTAAGGGTAATGCTACGTACCACAGACAGTAACCCATTCCAGAGGTCACAGCGCCCGATATACCAGCCAACATCAGTCCTTTGAGAGTTAAGTCTGCTAGATAAGGTATTGCGACGAGTAGCAATATAGGTAGGACGATTAAGCTACGTACAAAGTTAAATCCCGTTGCTCGTAGTGGCGAGACACAGGCTTTGCCCCTTATGCTATAAACGCCCCATGCTATACCGCTTAGCATCATAATCACTGCGCCATATAATGAGGGCACAGCAGCTGAAGGCAACATCAAGTAGACAAATCCCACAAAGGCAACAGCCAAAGCGATCCACTGGACGGTACTTAAGCGCTCCTTTTTATAAATACCCCAACCTATCATCGTAAACTGAACAGCGGCGAATAGAATCATCGCGCCAGTACCCGTATCAAGCTCAACATAAGCCAATGAAAAACACAGCGCATAGACAACTAAGCTTAAACTACTCAACCAACTGCCTTTATCCCTTAGTACTAAAGCTGCTTGCGCTGCATCAGAGCGATTTAATCGCCTCGCATGTACGATCATAATCAGGATTAAGCAAATAGCGCCGCTAAGCAGGCGAATAATGGTAAAGCTCCAAGGATCAATATAGCCCTCAGATAGGGCCAGCCGGCAAAGTAAAGAGTTTGCGGCAAAAGCTAGCAAAGCTGCAATCGTATATAACGTGACTTTCAAATAAATCCTTACTAACTGGTATAAAAGCGTATGAGGTAAGTGAAATGTAGTATAGTTCTGCCGCTATTGATCGCTGTCATCATAAAGAGAGTTATTAACATGGATTGGGCAAAAATATTTATTTATGACACCACTTGGTTATTTGGTGTGGAGATTCTAATACGTGCGACATTAATGTTTGTACTCATTATTTTATTTTTGCGATTCACAGGCAAGCGTGGCGTTCGGCAGTTGTCTATTTTTGAGCTGACTATCTTATTATCATTAGGCTCTATCGCAGGCGATCCCATGTTCACAGAGGATCTGCCAATTATACAAGCGCTCATCATTATGAGTGTCGTTATTTTGCTTTATCGTTTGTGTACTTGGGCGATGATGAAATATCAGCCGTTGGAATACTTACTAGAAGGGCGTGCGATATACATTGTAGAGGACGGTATGCTAGTCCTTGATAAGGTTAAAAAAGGTAAAATGTCACATGATGAGTTCTTTGCCGAGATGCGGCAGCAAGGTGTTGAGCATTTGGGTCAAGTGCGTACCGGTCTGCTTGAGACCGATGGTACATTTAGTGTCTTACTAAATGCACCAGAGGATACAGAATACGGTCTACCGCTATTTCCAAAACAATATCAGGCAACTGAGCAAGTTAAGCCAGACATCTACTATGCTTGTATGCACTGCGGTTACGTGGATTACATTAGCAAAAAAGATCAGCTGTGTCCGCGCTGCGAGGACAGTTGCCATGACTGGGCTACAGCGTTAGTGAGTGAGATTGTCAGATAACAGATGAACTAAGTGGCTTTTACCATACGTAAATCTGCAATCATCTGCTCTAAATGAGTTTTGCCTTGCGCGCTCCAGACGTTATACATACAGTTATTTGGCGTTACGACATAAGCGAGCCAAGACGCTGTAGGGTTACCACCCTCATGACCATAGCCCACTTTGCTACCATCTGTGTAGTAGATGTTGTATGGCCAATCGTAAGCGGCCTCATCTGAGTTTATGATACCGGTGTTAGCAACGCCGTACATGCTACGGCTGTTAGGCAAGTCATAAGCGACGCCCCAACCCCCTGAGAAACGAGCACGGCGCACGCTGTTGCGAGCCAAATGCGATGAGGCTTGTTTTGGTAGTGCTAAAATAGGACACACAGATTTGTTGTCCGACTTCATCCACTCTTGGTAGTAGATAGCATCTGTTGCGCTGATATCAATAGCGGGGTTGTTCCAAGGGGCTTTTGAATCGCTACTATCGTCTAGATTATCATCTGAGCTATTGTTTGAACTAACGTTGTTATTGTTGGTGCTATTGACGTTATTGATATCAAGGCTACTTGATGTATTAGACGTGTTGCGCATTGAGTCTGGGCTAGTAGCAGAAGCTCCTACAGTAGTGGTAGGTGAGTTAGATTGACAAGAAATTAGAGCCATACCTAAAATAGGGGCGGCTATTAACAAAGGTAATTTGTATAAAGAAGTCATAAATAGTCCTAAAATTTTATGGGTTAAATGTTAGTTTGCTAATGGTTTGCACCAGGTTTATTTATTAGTGTAATGGATACGCTATTTAGTGATCCAATCAACCACTTGTTCTACGCGCTCTTGTCTATCACCGCCGATTTGCTTGTATTTTTTATTGTGCTGGTTCAAATGCTTTTTAAAGTAAGCCCTTATTTCCTGACGCATATAGGGGCTATCACGTAAATCATCAGCGACCCAAGGGATATCTGTATTCGTAAGTAGTATCAAGTCATAATGATGATCTACAGCTGCATGCATTAATGCTGGCGGGCAATCATCGTAGTACCAGTTGGCATATACCATGAGCTCAAACAGGCTTGTGTCACAGAATAAGTAGGTTTGAGACTGCCCCTTATTTTTTGCGGTTCGCAGAGCTTGAGACGTTAGCTGGTTTTCTAGTGTTACTTGACCTTTGGCGATAGGCAATAGATCGTCCCATATGCAAGTGAGTTTTTTGCCATCCCATTTATCTTGCAAAAATTCCCGCATATACTCAGGTACCCAGAGACTTTTAAAGTGCGCGGCCAAATCTCGGCACAATGTCGTCTTGCCCGTACTCTCAGCGCCCAAGACAGCCACTTTAAAAACAGATTCAGGCGACTGCTGGATCAAATTGCTGCTGCATACGGTAGCGTCGTTGCCATTCATAGTAGGCCCAAATTGCGATAAGGGTGAACACTACATACTGTAGCGAGGTAAAGGTAAGACCTTTATAAAAGTAAAGCGGTACGGAGATCGCATCGGCTACTATCCACAGTAGCCAATGCTCAATTTTGCGACTGGCCATGAGCCACATCGCCATCAAAAACAGCGCCGTGGTTAGCATATCGGTATAATCGACCCAAGTAAATAAATGCGCGCCCAATATCACGCCATCGAAGCTAAAATCATTGCTAATAACAGGACGAAAATAGTAGATAAGTGCCACGAAGGCGACAGTAGCAGAGCCTAGTAAGGCAAGCGTCGGTATATCACTGGCCTCAATATGCTCAATTCTGATCTCATCGTCGGGCGTTGCGCCTTGAGCGTTTTGCTTATTCTTGGTCCAATTAAACCAGCCGTATAACCCCATCACCGTATAGTAAGCGTTGATAAACATATCGCCGAACAGCTGCCATTGCCACAATAGATAAACAAAGATTGCGGTACTGACCAATCCAATAGGGAATACTAGGACGCTCAGTTTGCGCGCCAGTAGTACGCTTGCCACGCCGAATACAACAGCGATCAACTCAAGCACGATAAATAGAGTAGAGTAGTCAGCATATTGACCGAACAGCCCAGTAAAAATCTCAGTCATTAGTCTCTCGTTATTGTAGGTCTTATTATTTACTAAAGTCAGGTACTTACAGTCATATGGTATACGGCAAACGATTTGATTATACCCTAGAGTATAGTTTAACTGTAGGTGAAGACTAATGATAAACGCAAACCCGTTTTTATCGTGAAATGATTATTTGTAACAAAGTATTAGAAAAATTATATTATTCAGGCATAATAAGACAATAGGTTTAAGTTTACAGTCATTCACTGAATATTAGGCGTATTGCTAAATTAAGCTGAGTGATATGATCGTGACTTTTTATTTTATCGCTTACCACTAAGCACAACCGCAGTAGACAAGGAAGCTTATTATGACGACTTGTATCACAGGCACAGGCCTATACATTCCGCCCTTTAGTATCAGTAACGAAGAGTTAGTTGCGTCATTTAACCAATATGTTGAGAACTATAACAACGAGCATGCGGATGAAATAGAAGCGGATACGCTAACAGCGCTTGAACCTTCGTCAGCCGCCTTTATTGAAAAAGTCTCTGGTATCAAATCCCGTTATGTGATGGAAAAAGACGGCATTTTAAACCCTGAGATCATGGCACCTGTTATCGCTTATCGTAATCTTGGCGATGAGCTATCTATTATGGCAGAGATGGGCGTTGCGGCACTTAATGATGCGCTAAAAGACGCAGGACTTGAGGCCAAAGATCTGGACGGCATTATCCTTGCCTGCTCAAACTTTCAGCGCACTTATCCTGCCATTGCTATTGAGATTCAAGAGGCCATCGGTATGGTCGGCGGTTTCGCTTATGACATGAATGTAGCTTGTAGTGCTGCAACTTTTGGTCTCTCGCAAGCTTATGGCTCTATCGTTTCAGGCTTAGCCCGCCGTGTTGCTGTTGTCAATGTCGAGATTACTTCAGCGCATTTGAATTGGCGTAACCGCGATAGCCACTTTATCTTTGGTGATGTCGCAACCGCATCTATCGTCGAGAAGCTAGATGCGCCAAAAGGCTACGAGATATTAAGTAGTAAGCTATTTACTCAGTTCTCAACCAACATCAAAAACGAATATGGCTTCATGGATCGCTCTGAATATCTAGCAGCTGAAACTCAGATGTATCCTGATATCAAAGCGCCCGTAACCGATAAGCTGTTTTTACAAAATGGCCGCAAGGTGTTCCGCGAAGTCTGTCCAAAAGTCTCTGAAATTATCACAGAGCACTTGCATGAGAACGATATGCAGGCAAGCGATGTCAAGATGATGTGGTTACACCAAGCCAACGCCAATATGCTAGATCTTATCCTGCGTACTGTCATCGGTAAAGAGGCTGACAAAGCGATTGTACCGAGCGTCATCGCTGAATTTGCCAATACCAGTTCAGCGAGTCCTATGATTGTTTTTCATCGACACAAAGATGATTTAAAATCTGGCGATTTGGGCGTGATTTGCTCCTTTGGTGCTGGCTACTCTATTGGATCGGTGCTGGTACGTAAGGTCTAAAACGTAATCAATATTTGATGGATTTTTCAAATAGCTAAGAGCAATCTTGGCTATTTTTTTGCTCCAAATTTAATATCAATATGAGCGTAAGGATTTTTGATCAGCAAGCCTCCAAGCCCTCTTATGAATTGCTCTGTCATGAATTATTACGCAGTGGTTTTAATGTGAGGGCAAAAATTTGCTATAATCGCTCTCTTATTTTACTTTTTTAGATGACTACCCTGTTATGAAAGAATCCCTGCGCCTGCGTTTAGACCAAATGGTAGACCGTTATGAAGAGGTCACCGCGCTGTTATCTGATCCAGATATCATCAGTGATAATAATAAATTTCGTGAGCTCTCCGTCGAACATAGCGATTTGATGGATATCACAACGTTGTGGCAAAACTATGGCCGCGCCGAAACGGATCAAGCTGACGCCGAGACGATGTTAGAGGATGCGAGCGATCCTGATATGAAAGAGATGATGCAAGATGAGATTGATACTGCTCGTAATGACATCATCGATATGGAAGAAGCGCTCAATGTCATGATGCTGCCAAAAGATCCCAATGACAAAGTGCCTGCGTTCTTAGAGATACGTGCAGGTACTGGCGGCGATGAAGCTGCGATATTCTCAGGTGATCTGTTCCGCATGTATCAAAAGTACGCACAAGCTCAAGGCTGGACGCTAGATGTGTTATCCGCCAATGAGGGCGAGCATGGTGGCTATAAAGAGATTATTAGTCGTGTTTCAGGCAATAGTGTCTATGGTCGCCTAAAATTTGAGTCGGGTGTCCATCGTGTCCAGCGAGTGCCTGAAACTGAAAGCCAAGGTCGCGTACACACCTCAGCCTGCACAGTCGCCGTCATGCCTGAAGTTGAGATTGATGATACTGTCGATATCAATCCAGCAGATCTAAAAATGGATACCTTTCGCTCAAGTGGCGCAGGGGGTCAGCATGTCAATACTACTGACTCCGCGGTGCGCCTAACCCATATACCAACAGGTACGGTGGTTGAGTGTCAACAAGAGCGTAGCCAACACAAAAACCGCGCGCATGCGATGAAAATGCTCATTTCCAGAATTCAGCAAGCCAAAGTGCAAGCCCAAGTTGACGTGGCTGATGAGATTCGTCGAGATCTTGTCGGTAGTGGTGACCGTAGTGAGCGTATTCGTACTTACAATTTCCCGCAAGGGCGCATGACCGATCACCGTATTAACTTAACGCTGTATAAGCTTGATTCGATCATGGAAGGCGATTTGGATGAGTTGCTCAATGCCTTGTTACGCGAGCATCAGGCTGATCTAATGGCAAGTATTGGCGGTGAGTAGCTGTCAATTAAATCTATTAGTGTTATTTAATTTAAAACCATAACTAAATTCTGAGAATTTTATGTCAAAGCCCAATAATAACAATCAAGAAGAACAAGCACCAACGTTAGAAGAAGCCAATGAGCTTATTGCACAACTACAAGCTAAGCTCGATGATATTACCGCATCTGGTAAGCAGCCTTATCCCAATCAGTTCAAGCGCACTGATTACGCAGCAGATCTGCAAACCGCTTTTGATGGTATTGATAAGCAAGAAATCGAAGAGAAGGCTACAAACGGCGAAAAGACTCAAGTCAATGTGGCAGGGCGCGTCATGCTCAACCGTGGCTCGTTTATCGTCATTCAAGACATGAGTGGCCGTATTCAGCTTTATGTCGCACGCAAAGAGCTAGACGCAGAAACGCTGGCTAGCATTAAGTCACTAGATTTGGGTGATATCGTTGGCGTGTCAGGCTATATCGGGCGCTCAGGTAAAGGCGACTTATATGTCCATATAGAGAATTTTGAATTGTTAACGAAAGCACTGCGACCTATGCCTAATAAGTTCCATGGTTTAGCAGACGTCGAAGCTCGCTATCGTAATCGTCATTTGGATCTTATGACTAATGAGACCACGCGCGATACCTTTATGATTCGTAGTCAGGTGATTAGCGGTATTCGTAAGTTTATGCTGGGTGAGCGTTTTATGGAAGTTGAGACGCCGATGATGCACCCAATACCAGGCGGCGCGGTCGCACGTCCTTTTGAGACGCATCATAATGCGCTTGATATGCCATTGTTTTTGCGTATTGCACCAGAGCTTTATTTGAAACGCTTAGTTGTGGGCGGATTTGAAAAGGTCTTTGAGATCAATCGAAGTTTTCGTAATGAAGGCGTATCAACGCGTCATAACCCTGAATTTACCATGATTGAGTTTTATCAAGCGTACGCAGATTATCATGACTTGATGAACTTGACTGAGCGTCTATTCAATCAATTGGCAATGGATATTTTGGGTAGCACTGAGATCACTTATCAAGATGAGGCGATTAGCCTAAAAGCGCCATTTGCGCGTCTATCAATGTCGGATGCTATTGCGCAATATGCCCAAGGCTTTGATATGTCGCGTATTGATGATCGCGATTATCTAGCGGATTATGTCGCCAATACTCTTAAACAGCCAGTGAATGACGTCTTTGGCGTCGGCAAACTGATGACCATTGTATTTGAAGAGACGGCTGAACATAAGCTTCGTCAGCCGACATTCATCACTGAATATCCTGCTGAGACTTCACCGCTGGCGCGCCGTAACGATGATAATCCTAAGATTACCGATCGCTTTGAGTTGTTCATCGGTGGCCGCGAATTGGCGAATGGTTTTAGCGAATTGAATGATCCTGCCGATCAAGCTGAGCGTTTTCGCGGTCAAGTCGCTGAAAAGGATGCAGGCGATAATGAAGCGATGCACTTTGATGAAGCGTATATCGAAGCACTATCGTACGGCTTGCCGCCAACGGCAGGTGAGGGTATTGGTATTGATCGCTTGGTCATGCTGTTTACGGACTCAGCCAGTATACGCGATGTGATTTTGTTCCCGCATATGCGCCCAAAAGCCGACTAGTAATTAAGTAAATGAAAGTTCAATTATCGTCTTTAAAGATGATTTAGCTACAATAGTTATTAGCCGATATGCGCAATACGTCTTACAAATTAAGCAAAAAGCCAGTCTAATAAGCTGGCTTTTTGCTATACTGATTCTATGAATTGCTTGATAATTTTATTGAATACTGGATAGTTATGGCACAACAATATCAAGTCTTAGCACGCAAATACCGACCCAAAAACTTTCATGAGTTAATTGGGCAGACGCATGTCTCGCAAGCATTGATTAATGCGATTGATTATAACCGTCTACATCATGCGTATCTATTTACGGGTACTCGCGGTGTGGGTAAGACGACGATTGCCCGTATTTTATCTAAGTGCTTGAACTGTGATACCGGCATCACTAGTACGCCTTGCGGGGTGTGTGATAATTGTGTGGCAATCGATCAAGGACGTTTTATTGACTTAATTGAGATTGACGCGGCCTCCCGTACCAAGGTTGAAGACACCCGCGAGCTCCTTGATAATGTGCCGTATGCGCCAAGCCAAGGTCGCTACAAAGTGTACCTTATCGATGAGGTGCACATGCTATCGACGCATAGCTTTAATGCATTACTCAAAACTTTAGAAGAGCCGCCCGAGCATGTCAAATTCTTGCTAGCGACGACTGATCCACAGAAACTACCGATTACTATTATCTCACGCTGCTTGCAGTTTGTACTGCGCCCATTGCCACAGACGCTACTTAGCGAGCATCTAGCTAATGTGTTGACACAAGAGCAAGTCAGCTATACGCAGCCTGCGCTATGGCAGTTAGCGAGTGCCGCTAAAGGCTCGGTACGTGATGCTTTGTCATTGACCGATCAGGCCATTGCTTTTGGTCAAGGCGGTCTTGATGATGCCACCGTCAATGCGATGCTAGGACTTATAGATGCTGCTGACTTGGTGCGCTTAATCACTGATATCTACAACCATAATAAGTCTGCTATCGCTGGACATATTGAGCAGATGCGCGCGCAAATGGTTGATGCGACGAGTATGTTCGATGGGCTTACTGAGCTTTTACATCAGCTGGCATTGACTCAGTTATTGCCTGACGTGGCACTCAATGTGAATGAGGCGCAAGCACAAGATATTAATACCTTAGCTCAACATATCAGCCCTGATGTCTTGCAACTATACTACGAGATTGTCGTACAAGCGCGCGAGGGTATTAAGCTGGCTAGTACGCCAATGCAAGCGCTTGAGATGTGCATTTTACGTCTGCTGGCGTTTCGTCCTTTGCCCGTTGATCAAATACTAGCGCCAGCCTTAGAGCATAACAAAGGGGTTACTCCGCCTAGTGGACACGTTTCGTCATCGCATGAATTACAATCTTATGATAGTAGTCAAGACAATAGTGATATTTCTAATGAGTCGTTACAAAGCTATGAGCGATCAGCTTTAGACCTGATTGCAAATAACGAACCAGTCGTATCTAAATACAGTTTGTTAGAGATGCAAACCGCTACCGGTTATAGTGTTGACAACCCAAATAGTGCTGATGAAAGTTATGCGTACAATTCGCTTGATAATGCAATAGAGAATGGTGTACACATACCAGAACCAGAACCAGAACCAGAACCAGAACCAGAACCAGAACCAGAACCAGAACCAGAACCAGAACCAGAACCAGAACCAGAACCAGAACCAGAGCCGATTGCTGAGCCGATTGCTGAGCCGATTGCTGAGCCGATTGCTGAGCCGATTGCTGAGCCGATTGCTGAGCCGATTGCTGAGCCGATTGCTGAGCCGATTGCTGAGCCGATTGCTGAGCCGATTGCTGAGCCGATTGCTGAGCCGATTGCTGAGCCGATTGCTGAGCCGATTGCTGAGCCGATTGCTGAGCCGATTGCTGAGCCGATTGCTGAGCCGATTGCTGAGCCGGCGCAGAATGATTCTCAGTTAGTCTTACAAGACGACGATCCGCGTACATTATTGCGCTGTGCACCGCAAGAGCTGACTGGAGAATGGACTGTAGATAAATGGGACTACTGGCTACAGACTGCGCGTGAGTCTAGTAGTCTGGCACAAGACGAGTTGGCTCTCGCACGCCAAGGGGTGATGACGGGCGAGTGTGATGGCAAAGCAGTTTTTGTCACAGGTGTTGATAGCAATCACTTGCAGACGACCTTTCAACAGCTCGCTGCTACCTTACGAGCACAATTTGTCAATGCAGACATCAGCTTGCAGATTGATAGTAGTATCATGCAGGCAGAAGACAAGACGCCAGAGCGTCGACGTGAGCAAAGAATGATACAAGCACGTAAGGTTGCTGAATCCAAGCTATTAAGTACGCCTGTTATGCAATATCTGACTGAGCAGGGACAAGGCAAAATGGGTAAGGTTCAACTGTACTAAAGTTTAACTAAACAGTGCTGTCAATAGATTCACGTATGCAAGTATTTAGTCTATGACCTTTTACACTCTACTCTTTATCACAAAGTCCAATAGTAGTTCACTATTGATTTGATTTTATAGAGAATATTTTGAGTTTAAAGAGTGCTCTTGACCTAAAGGTTATATTTATACTATGTACTATTAATTAATATCGGCTATACTAGTTAAGTTATATTAAAAACTAAAACATAGCTTAGGTGAGAACATGTTAGACAATTTACGTGGTATGGCCGTGTTCGCAAGCGTTGTCGGACACGGCTCTTTTAGTGGTTCAGCTCGTGAGCTTGGTATTACAACGAGTGCTGTCAGTCAGCAAATACGCTCATTAGAGAACGAGCTGGGCGTGGTATTGCTTCATCGCTCAACTCGTAAGCTCAGCTTAACAGAGGCGGGAGAGAGCTTTTATGAGTCAGCAAAAGATATGGTCAGTGCTGCTGAGCAGGGCCGCATAAAAGTCAATCAATTACGTGATGAGCTTGCTGGTAGTTTACGTATTGCGACGACGCCTGAATTGGGTGTCCATCATATCTTACCGGCATTATCCACTTGGATGGCGGCGCATGATGATTTGAGCATTACCTATCTGGCGGACAACCACTATATTGATATGATTGATGAGCGTATTGACATTGCTATACGTATGAGCCCAAATATCAATGACTCCACTTTGAGTAACCACCCTTTATCCGATGTCCGTCAAATGCTAGTGGCCTCACCGCAGTATCTAAGACAGCATAAAAAGATACAAACCCCAAAGGATCTAGCAGAGCATCAAATGATTGTGATTGACATTATGAAAGATTCCAATCAAGTTGAGCTGATGCATACCGAAACGGGTAAAAAGACTCGTATGAAAATGAATTCACGTATTCATACTAATAACGTCTTTATGGCGATGACTTTGGCCAAAGAAGGTCACGGATTGATCAGGATTATGGAGATGGACATCAAGCGTGAACTTGAGAGTGGCAACTTAGTTGAAGTATTAACCGGCTATCAGCTACCAAGTTTTGTGTTGTATGCGGTAACGCTCAATCATGAACAGCAACCTGCTAAAATTACTCGAAGTCTTGAAGTACTTAAAAAATACTTCAATGCCAATTAAAATAGATAACCTCAGAGTAGCAACAAAAAAACCTCTAGTTATTTAGAGGTTTTTTGTACTTAAATCTTGAGTGCCAAGAGTTTTGTATGCTTATAGCATAGGCTTTAGCATCGTTAGTAAGCGCTCAACGACCTGCTCACTCTCATCGCGGCTAATGTTCAAAGTCGGTAATAAACGAATGACGTGACCGCCTGTGACGTTGATGATAAGTTTTTGCTCATCACGGGCACGATCCACAAGTTTACTACAGTCCATCGTCTGAGGAAGCACGATACCGATCATAGTACCTGCGCCGCGCGTACTAACGCCGTACTGTGATAGAGCATCTGTCATGCTATCGCGTATAAACTGGCCCTCACTAACCGCATTATTCATGATATCGCTGTTGGCAAGTAAGTCGTAGACAGTATGCACTACGCGGCTAGCAAGCGGCGTACCGCCATAAGTTGAGCCATGACTACCAGCACCGAACAAACTTTTTGCGCGCCCGCGTACCATACACGCCCCTACAGGAAACCCATTACCCAAGCCTTTGGCGGTAGTGAGTACATCGGGACGTGCCTTACTATGCTGATAAGCAAAGTACCGGCCCGTACGACCATTACCTGTTTGGACCTCATCGAGCATAAATAACCAGTTATGAGCGTCGCACTCTGCCTGTAGCTCCTCTAAATACGTAAAGCCATTAGAAGCTGTATTGAGACCGCCTTCACCTTGTATAGGCTCAACAAAGATAGCGCAGATGTCTTCATGCTCTTGCGCTGCCTGCCTAACTGCGTCTATATCACCAAAAGGCACACGGACAAAGTCCTCATCCAAAGTATAAAACCCTTCACGCGCTTTTGGGTTGGCCGTAGCCGATACTGACAACAAAGTACGACCATGAAACGACTGTTCCATGACGATAACTTTGGGACGCTTAAATCCTTGCTGATGCGCATGCAAGCGCGCCATTTTAAGCGCCGCTTCATTAGCTTCCGCGCCACTATTGGCAAAAAACACGCTATCCATTTGCGCCGCTACGCACAGCGCTTCGCCCGCGCGCTCTTGCCAATCGATACCGAATAAATTACTGGTATGAACTAGGGTTGCTGCTTGCTCAGAGATAGCCTCTGTAATCTGAGAGTGACAGTGACCAAGACCACATACCGCAATACCTGTGAGTGCATCTAGATAGGGCGTCTCATCTTTAGTATATAGCCAACTGCCAGAGCCATGAGTGAAGCTAACGGGCTGACGAGTATAGGTGGGCATTAGATAAGTCGCTGACATATAATGAGTCCTTTAATAAATACGGTAAGTCTGGGTTTAGGTGCTACAAGTAAACTAAATGCTAATAGAGCGAGGTATCACTGGTAGTCGTTATTATCGATAGCAGTGCTGTTTTTAACTATAATTCATCGGAGAAGGGGGTAGACTCAGCAGGTAAGGTATATTCTTCACTAGCCCAAGCGCCCAAGTCAATAAGCTTGCAACGCTCGCTACAAAATGGCTTAGAGGCGTTACCTTGCCAAGGGGTTTGCGTACCACAGCGCGGGCAGGGGTAGGTTTTTGGGACAGTGCTCAAGATAGTGTTCAAGTTTGATTCAGTCATAATAAAGGTCGTAGTATTAACTATGAATAAGAGCCGTTATAATAGCATGCGCGGATTAAAAGACAAATACAGACTAAATCTATAGCATCAGACACTATGGAAATAGCCTAAGCAATACTAATCAGGTTAAATAAATATGACTATAAAAGAAGAAGAATTATCCCATCTGAAGAATAGACCCTTCCAGCCCGATAAGCTATCAGCACCACGTAATTTTGAAACATCATCAATTACTAAAAAATATGATCGACTTGTCCTAGAGGTTGGTGCGGGGAAGGGAATGCATGCACTCAGTTTTGCCAAAGGCCATCTAGATACACACATAATTGCTATAGAACGCACCCGCAATAAGTTCGAGGCTTTTTCGAAACTAGCTGCTGTAGACCATTTAGAGAATTTATCTTTAGTACACGCTGATGCGATCGCATGGATTGTACATGGAGTAGCGCCTGATACTGTCGATGAAATCTATATTTTATACCCTAATCCTGAGCAACATAACTCAAATCAGCAGTGGCTAAACATGCCATTCTTTGAGTTTTTGTTATCTCGATTAAGAGTAGGTGGCAAGATTATTTTAGCAACGAATATAGAACCCTATATAGATGATGCTGAGCAGCAGGCTGTTGTAGTTTGGCGATTATCTACAGAGCGTCGTCTAGTCGCAACAGACAGCCAGCGTACGCATTTTGAAATTAAATATCTAGCACGTGGAGAGACATGTTGGCAACTGACTATGATCAAGCCTGAGAGCTACCGTACAAGGTTCGATGATTGGAGCAAGATATGATAGATAGAAGATTGGATGTAATCGAAGCTTATTAAGTATAATACATCTGACAATAACTAAATAAAATAGCCTAAGCAGTTAAATTGTTACACTAAAAATCGCTCCTAAAGAGCGATTCAAAAATTATATCAAATAGACAGGTTTAACTATTTAAGGTAGGGCTTAACCAAGGTATCAGGATTAGTATGCGCGTCAATAACTGTCAAAAAAGTATAGGCACCAATAAACTTGCGGCTGATAAACATAAATTCTTTTGGTGGCAAATTGAACTCAACTGATTGCATAGCGCGGCTGGCACCGGTTGAAATTCGTGAGTGCAATTTGCTATTTGCCCAGATGTATCGATTCAGAGTATCAAGGCAATCGGCTGGTATATCAGAATTGAGTTTAGGGTTGCTAAAGGGTTCAGTTGCGAGCAAAAACAGCGAGGCGACATCGGATCTTACTTTGTTACTCATCGTATCGAAGAAGTCGTACCCTGTCATAGCGGTTTTCATCGCTTGATGGTCATGATGATAGCCTGCACGTAGTAGACCATGTGCGATAACCAAAAGCTCATTGTCAAATTGACGGATAGCACCAAAGTCTAATAGCACCAATTTGTCAGGCACATGTGCGTCATCACTAATACGAACCAGGTAATTACCAAAGTTTGGATCCGTCTGCATCTCACCCCATACAAAGATCTCTTGCATCATGATCTCAATCGCGGCTTGGCCAATAGCATTACGACGTTCATGAGGAAGTGCTTGCAATACATCTGAGGTGACCGAAACTCCGGACTCAAACGACATACATAATAGACGTTGGCTTGAGTAGTCACGGATAATCTTCGGCACAGAGTAACGGGGGTCATCTTTTAGGCGACCGTAAAAGCGCTCAGTAGTGGCAGCTTCGACGTTGTAATCCACTTCACGGTGAAGCAGGTCACGGATCTCCTCAAACCAAGTATCTAAAGCTCGAGTCTGTGGTACTGCGTTACTCACTTTTAGCAGGCGTTTAAACAATGCTAAATCAGAATCGATAGCATCGGCAACGCCTGGATATTGTATTTTTAAAACAACTTGCTCGCCTGTCGCAATAATCGTGGCACGGTGTACTTGTGCCAGCGACGCCGTACCGATAGGGATAGTATCAACATCAAGATCACCTAATTTATCACCTAACGTACGGCGTAGCGTCTGCTCAATCTTTGGCCAAGCCAAAGTTGCGGTATCATCATTCAGGGTTTGCAAAGCGCGAGTTATCTCAGGTGGGAGGACATGCTCGCCATACAGCGCTAGCATTTGACCGATTTTGACTACAGAGCCTTTTAACTTCCCCAGCTCTTCTGCGACGTAATTGGCCTGCGCTTCCATAAATGCCTGATTACGCTTGTCTCGAGTTTGCTTATCCAAAAACATTCCGGACATACTGTTGCCAGCCCAGCGGCGACCAATGTTTAAGGAGGTCTTGGCGATAGACATCCGGCGTTCAAATCCAGAGGTCTTTAGATTATCAATTGATTTTTTATTATCAGACGGTCTAGACGTATCATTTGCCATAAGTATAAGTATTCATTGGGTTTGTAATAATGTGAGGGTATTGGGGTGACAATACAAGGTAGTCATGCGCTGAGCATACAAAATTGTATCATACAACGCACATGCAAAAATATGGCCTAGTATTGACTAGGCCGAACAATAAAATAGTAAGTATTTCGATAGGTCTACATTTTAATGACTGTCGCGCGCAATCGCGTGATGTCCAATATCACGGCGATACTGTGCTCCATCAAAACTAATAGCACCTGTAACGGCTAGCGCAGCCTGCCGAGCCTCTAATATATTATCAGCAATGGCAGTTACGCATAAGACGCGACCACCACTAGTGACGACTTCTTTTTGAGCGCTATCAATATTAGCGTTATCTAAATCATTTGAGAATACGGTACCTGCATGAAAGACTTTGACCGCATCATGACTACTGGTACCGTTACTCTCAGGTAACCCTGCTATCACATCTCCTTTTGAGGACGATTCTGGATATCCTTTTGACGCAATGACAATGCCTAGAGCAGGGCGCGGATCCCATTTTGCTTGCGCTGGTAGATGACCTGCTAGTCCTTGTTCGACTAAATCGACCATAGACGATTGTAAACGCATCAAGATTGGCTGAGTCTCTGGATCACCGAAACGACAATTAAATTCGATAACCGATGGCTCGCCTGCATCATCAATCATCAAGCCTGCGTATAAAAACCCAGTGTAAGGGTGACCCGCTGCTATCATCGCATCAACGACAGGTTGTATGACTTGTGTTATTACCTTGTCATGAACGGCTGATGTGACAACTGGCGCAGGAGAGTAGGCGCCCATGCCACCAGTATTGGGACCCGTATCCCCTTCAAAAGCGCGCTTGTGATCTTGGCTTGTCACCATAGGTAAGATATTTTCGCCGTCGATCATGCAGATAAAGCTGGCTTCTTCACCAGTCAAAAACTGCTCAATGACGACCCGACTACCTGCGTCTCCAAACTTATTGCTAGCCAGCATATCGTCAATGGCATCATAAGCGTGTTCTATCGTTTCGGCAACGATGACCCCTTTACCTGCTGCAAGACCATCAGCCTTAATCACAATAGGCGCGCCTTGCTCATCGATATAGGCTTTGGCGCTAGCTGCGTCCGTAAAGCCCTTGTACGCAGCAGTTGGAATGTTGTTTTGTGCCATAAACTCTTTGGCAAACGTCTTGGAGCCCTCTAACTGCGCGCAATAAGCTGTCGGGCCCCATGCTTTTATACCGACCTCTCGGCAAGCATCAACAATACCTGAAACCAAAGGCGCCTCAGGTCCGACAATGACGATATCAATATCGTTATCTTGACAAAAGGTAATAACGGCGCTGTGCTCATTATCGATGTCAGAGTCCAAGATGATATTTTTACATTTAGGCTCAAGGGCAGTACCTGCATTGCCAGGCGCAACATAGACGTTTTGTACGGTGTCATTTTTGGCACATTGCCATGCCAAAGCATGCTCACGTCCGCCGCCACCAACTACCAAAATGTTTTTCATAAGTGTTGCCCTTGTTTTTTTAAGCCTGTGACAGGTGAGATTCTTATTGCTCGATTGAAACCAGTTCATAGCGTACTACTGATTACCGTGTCACATTCTAACAAAAAATCACAACCGATTGCCATGAGTATCCATCTACCAGCGTCTAAAGATAAATTATAAAGATACAAAAGATGAAATCAAATAGGTGTCCAATAGGTTCAAATCATCAGATGTAATAGCGTAAACTAGTACAAGTGTTCTCTAGTTTTTGGTAAGAGAGTAATCATCAGCACAAATCTTGTTTTTCTCAGTACAAACCGTGTTTTTCTTTGAGTCGTAAAGGTTATCAGCACAACACTGATTCATGAAATGATGTTGTATACCTCAGCTAAGATTACATATGCGTTAAGCTCTATAGGACAAAGATAAAGTTTTAATAAACGAGAGACAAAATAAAAAAGCACACCACCTTAAACATTTATAAAAAAGGATAACCATTATGCTCAACTCTTTAAGTATCAAAAAAGAGCGTATTCGTAAAATAAGCGATATTGCTACCAGTTATGTGCAAGAAGATAAATCGCTGCTTGATCATTTTATTCATACTTATTATCAATCGCTACATCGTGAGACCGCAGATGAGATTAGTGATGCAGATCTCGCCGGTATGGCCTTGCACCATTTTACTCGGCTCAAATCTTATGATGGTAGTAAGCCGCAATTAGTGGTCCTAAACCCGTTAGCAGAAGAGCAGCACTTTCATAATTCTCATACTGTGATTCAGATAGTCGCTTACGATCGTCCGTTTTTGGTCGATACTATGCTCATGACTTTTGAGGCACAAAGCATCGATGTACATCGCACTTTTAATACGATTATGAGTGTTGAGCGTGATAATAATGGCAACATCACTAGTATCGAGAACGCTGATGAGAGTGCCACCTCTCATTTGTCCCTTATTCATTGTGAGATTGCTTACCAAGATAACGATGAGCTTGCAGCGCTGCACCAATTATTATTGGATAAAGTGGATACGCTTGATACCGTTGTAGGGGATTGGAAGCAGATGCGTGCCTGCTTGCGAGATATCAAAGAGGACTTGGCAAAAAAACCACATCCTGAAGTGTTTTATTCACAAACTGAAGTACAAGCATTTTTGGATTGGATACTAGACGATCATTTTATATTTTTAGGATTCCGTGAATATCGCTTAGAGGGCAATCAGGCGATCGATGTCACAAGCGATGCTAAAGACAAAAGTATCAGTAGCAAAGATATAGATTTATTCGCTATTGGTAATAGTGGTCTAGGTTTATTGCGAGGTTCAAGTGAAGATACGCCTTCTGAAAGTTTTAATAGTCTACCTGCTAATCTTAAAGCCTTGTTGACTGAGCCACGCGTATTAATGCTCTCAAAATCGAGTCGCGTCTCTCCCATTCATCGCCCAGTGTACATGGATTTTCTGGGTATTCATAAGTTCGATGACTCGGGTAAGCTGATTGGCGAGTACCGCTTCATTGGTCTGCTGACCTCACAAGCTTATCAGCTCAGTGTTCAACAAATTCCGCTACTACGTGAAAAAGCCAGCAAAATCATGGCGATGGCAAACCTGCCGCGAGGGGGTCATGCTTATCATAAAATGATGCATGTCATTAATACCTTGCCGCGCGATGATCTATTTCAAGCCAGCGTAGAAGAGCTGTATCCTATGGTATCGGGAATTGCTGAGTTACAAGACAAAAAAAGCTTGCGCCTGTTTAGCCGTATTGACTCCTACCAGCGTTTTGTGTCCTGCCTAGTCTATATTCCGCGTGATAAGTTCAACACTGAACTACGAATCAAGGTGCAAGAGGTGTTAAAAGACGCTTATGGCGGTACGTCTTCTGGATTTACTACTGAATTCAATGAGTCAGAACATGCCCGCGTTCACGTTCATGTCCGCATTGTGCCAGGGCAAGTTAATAACGTCGACAAACATGACCTTGAAGCCAGACTCACAGCGCTTATGGAATCATGGCAGGATGACTACCAAAGAACGCTCCTTGATAATGTCGGTGAACAACAAGCCAATACCTTAACGAAACGGTTTTTGGAGTATATACCAGCGGCTTACCAAGAGCGTTTTGATACACGAACGGCGGTCGAAGATACCAAGCGTCTAGCAATTTTGGGCAATGAGCAACCGATGATCTGGCATCTGTACCAATCAACAGGAGATGCTAGTAACCAGTTACATCTCAAGCTCTATGGCCAAGGTCAACCGGTAATCTTATCCAAAGTGCTACCAATATTAGAGAACTTTGGGGTATCCGTTATCTCAGCACAGACTTATGAGTTTGATTTGCCGCAGCAATCGATCTGGATGCAGGAGTATGAGCTGACCTTGGAGCATGTTGATACCGTCGATATCCATGTCGTGCGTAAGCAATTTGAGGAAAGTCTCAAACAAATTTGGGCAGGGCGTGTTGAGAGTGATTCATTCAATGAGCTGGTATTGACCACTGAACTGGATACTTATGATGTGGTGGTGTTACGAGCCTTGTCAAGCTATATGCGCCAAGCCCGTGCACCGTTTTCTAGTAGTTATATCCAACAAACCATCGTCAAAAACAGTGACATCAGTGTCGATTTGATTCATCTGTTTGATGCCAGAATGAATCCTGAGCACAGCGAAAACACACGCAAGAATAAAACCATTCAGATTCAGGAGCAATTGACTAGCGCTTTAGTCAACGTCGACAGCCTAGATGAAGATCGTATCCTGCGTTGGTATCTAGATCTTATCAACGCTATGGTACGTACTAACTTTTATCAAACTGATAAGGATGGTCTACGAAAAGATCGGTTATCATTTAAATTCTTAGCGGCCGATATTCCCAATCTGCCCAAGCCAAAACCTATGTTTGAGATCTTTGTGTATTCGCCAAGAGTGGAAGCGGTGCATCTACGCGGCGGTAAAGTTGCGCGCGGTGGTTTGCGTTGGTCAGATCGTATGGAGGATTTTCGTACTGAAGTCCTAGGGCTGGTCAAAGCACAAATGGTCAAAAACGCCGTTATTGTTCCTGTTGGCTCAAAAGGCGGGTTCATTGTCAAAACCAAAACAATGGCAGATGGACGTGACGCCTTTCAAGCTGAGGGTATTGCCTGTTATCAGACTTTCCTTCGCGGGATGCTAGATGTCACAGATAATATCGTCGACGGGCACATTGTCGCGCCAGCAAACACCGTGCGTCATGATGAAGATGACCCGTATTTGGTAGTGGCCGCCGATAAAGGCACGGCAAGCTTCTCAGATATTGCCAATGCTTTAGCGCGCGAGTATAACTTTTGGCTCGATGATGCCTTTGCCTCAGGTGGCTCAGTTGGTTATGATCACAAAGCCATGGGTATCACCGCACGCGGCGGTTGGGAGTCGGTCAAGCGTCACTTTCGCATGCTAGGTCGAGATATTCAAAACCGTGATGACTTTACCGTCGTCGGCATCGGCGATATGAGCGGCGATGTCTTTGGCAACGGTATGCTGCTCTCAAAACATATCAAGCTGATTGCTGCCTTTAACCATCTACATATCTTTATTGATCCAAGTCCTGATACCTCTGAGTCTTATAATGAACGTGCGCGTTTGTTTGATATACCGCGCTCCACGTGGGATGACTATGACAAGTCGCTCATTAGTCAAGGTGGCGGCGTGTTCGCGCGTACTGACAAAAGCATTGCAATTAGTAGCGAGATGAAAGCATTATTTGATCTTAGTGAGGATGATTTAGCGCCTAATGAGCTGATCACGGCTCTTATGAAATCCTCTGTTGATCTCATATGGAATGGCGGTATCGGTACTTATGTCAAAAGTACAAGCGAGACTCATGCCGATGTTGGCGATCGCGCTAATGACGCGGTACGTATCAACGGCAACGAGCTGCGTGCTGCTGTCATTGGTGAGGGCGGTAACTTAGGTCTGACGCAGCAAGGTCGTATTGAATATGCGCAAACGGGCGGGCGTATTTATACCGATGCTATTGATAATTCTGGTGGGGTCAACTGCTCAGATCACGAAGTTAATATTAAAATACTGCTCGGTAAAGTGGTTGAACAAGGCGATATGACCTTAAAGCAACGCAATGAGTTACTGGAGAGTATGACGGATACCGTCGCGACACTGGTCTTGCGCCAAAACTATCTACAACCGCAAGCGATTGAGCTTAGCTATATTCGTGCCAGCGCCAATCTTAGTGATCATCAGCGCTTTATTCAAATGTTAGAAGGTGAAGGCCGACTTGATCGCGCTATTGAGTACTTACCCTCGGATGATGAAATTACAAAACGTCAAAAGGTAGAGACAGGACTGACCAATCCTGAACTGTCAGTCGTCATGGCTTATGGGAAAATGTGGGTTTATGATAGTTTGCTACTATCAGATTTGCCTGATGATCCGTACTTTATTAATGAGCTGCGCAAATATTTCCCGGATGAGCTGGCCTCTCGCTTCTTTGATGAGATGACAGAGCATAGGCTGAATCGCGAAATTATCAGTACTTATCTGACCAATAGCGTGGTCAACCGTTTGGGTATCGAGGCGATCTTCCGTCTGTATGAGGAAACCGATCAATCACTCGCTACAATCATCCGTGCCTATGCAATCACCCGTGATGTCTTTAATGTATCAGCCATTTGGCAGATGCTTGAGTCATTGGACAATCAAGTGGATGCAACTTTGTTACTTAAGTTGGAGCTGCGCCTGCGAGATGTGCTTGAGCGCGGAGTGGTCTGGTTTATCAATGCCTTTGGACAAGACTTAAAAGTCGCTGATATGATTAGCCGATTTGAGACTAGCGCCAGACAATTGACTAAAGCCGGCGGCTTTATCGAGCAGCAGTTTACACAGTACTTGCAAGAAGACAAAAGTAGTCTAGTGCAAGATGGATTATCTGATAGCGATGCGGCGATATTTGCCATGCTGCCGTATCATGTCGATGCCCTCGACGCCGCTTTGCTCGCTGAACAATACGAGCGTCCTGTCGATGAGATCGCAGCGCTCTACTTTGAGGCCTATCAAGTCTTGCAGCTCGATTGGATGATAGACCATGTTGCGACTCTACCGCAGCAAGATTACTGGGATCGCCGTGCCCGTTATGCGCTCGTTAATGAGCTGTCACGTAGTCTGCGCCTGCTTATGGATGTCCTATTATCGCAGCCAGATGCCAAACAGGCCTTTAGTGAATGGCGCGCACGTCACGACAGTCAGTTACAGAACGTGACCGCTGAGATGCACAAGCTCGATGAGAACGATGAGAGTGTTGTTAGTCTATCGACATTGTCCGTTCTTATGAGTGAGCTAAGCGGACTGGTTACTAAATAATATTAATGAAACTCATGACAAAAAAACCCCACTATTAGTAGTGGGGTTTTTAGTTGACTTTTACAAACTTCATTATGGACGCCCTGTAACTATAAGTGCATTAGGATTCATCATATTGATTAACTAGAAATTCGGTAACAGCCTTGACCTGTGATTTGACTAAAGCCGCCCGAGAGTTTTTGCACTTGGATTTGGGTCAAGATACGTTCTTTTAAGGCTTGTACGTGAGAAATGACACCAATTAATTTGCCCTCTTGTTGCAAACTGGTCAGCGTATCTAGGGCAATATCCAGCGACTCATCATCGAGCGTACCAAAACCTTCATCCAAAAATAATGAATCCACGCGGATATTTTGACTGGCCATCTGCGACAGCCCAAGCGCTAGAGCCAGACTAATGATAAACCCTTCACCGCCCGATAGATTTTTGGTACTGCGAATCTCGCCGCCTTGATAGTTATCGATGACATTAAGCTCAAGTGGACTGTTATCGTCACGAATAAGCAAGTAGCGGTCGCTCATTTTATGCAATTGAGTGTTGGCATGATTAACCATAATATCAAAGGTGAGACCTTGCGCAAAGGTGCGGTACTTTTTGCCATCCGATGAGCCGATGAGTTTATACAATTGCTGCCACACTTGTAGATTTTCTTTTTGTACGTTAATAACCTCAAGCTGCGCCTGTTGGTTTTGCTTCTTACTCTCATTGTCTTTGAGCTGTTGACTGATCGCACCTATAGTTTCTATTAGGTGCTTGTTTTCATCCGTCGCTTGTTGCTGCTGCTGAGTGAGCGTCTCTATATTGTCGGTGGTTAAAGGGTTAATTTGTTTATCGCCTAAGGTTTGTTCGGTTTGCGCTAACAGAGTCTGTGCTTGCTTGAAATTATATTCGATATGTTGCTGACGTTGACTGAGCTGATTGCGCTCAGCAATGGATAGGCGAGCTGCACTAAAATGAGCTTCATCCTTAAAACTCGATGCTGCTAACGCGCGCTCAAAAATGTGCGCTTGTGTATCAAGCGTTGTCATTGTCGATACGAGCTGGGTATCGAGCTGCTGTAGCTGTAACTGTAACTGGATGAGCACTTGCTCGGCGCTATCTACTTGTCTTTGCGCCGCTATTTGTTGTATGCGCCTCTCCTCTACGATAGTTCGAAGTCGTTGCTCCTCATCATTACAATCTTTGTCCGCAAATATCTCTTGCCTGTCCCGTTTTAGTTCAGCTACTGCGTCGGTTTTATCCTCAACCAGTACCGTTAGACTGCTAAGCGCGTCCTTGTCCGCGTTTAGTTGTACTTGCTGGGTCTCAATCTGCGCTTTTAGACGACTTAGCGTCGTTGCTATGGTTTGCCGCGTATCTTTAAAGGTGTTGAAGTCCGCTTTAAGCGTCTTTAAAGAATTGCGCTGGCGTCGTAGCGCTTCTATATGCTGATCACAAGTACTGTCGTCTAACACTGTTTGCTTGTAAATACTCTCAAACAGCGGTTGCAATTTTCGTGCGCTTAGGTTTATTGAATGAGGGGTGATAACGGCATACTTGCCAGCAGGGTAGGTATTCACCAAAGACAACAAGGTTTCACTAATCGTCTGTAATTCTTCAAAATTACTACTAATTTTGTGATTTATACTCTCAATCTGTGAGGAAACTATTTTGATAGTCGTATCACTCTCGCTAATATCACTCGCTAAGTTTTTCTGGCGTAGCTCAAAGGCTTCCATCGATTTATTAAGGCCTGCGAGGATATCTGTTATCTCTTCGTGCTGAGTTAATGTTGCTCGTATTTTATTTTTATGCTTGATCAATTGCGCTTTTATAGGGCTTAGTTGGTTGAGCATGATTGGTGCCGACTCTATACCTTTATCAGTCAGCAAATGACTTAGTGGTTGGATGATGGTAGTCATAGCATCAGAATGAGCCGCCTCAAAAACATAATCGATAAGACCTTTAATATCTTTTAATAAAATATCTGACTGCTCTTGCAACGGCGTAAGTTGCTGCGTGTACTGCTCAAGACTAGTGGCATTGGTCGCCTGCTGGATACGCAACTGAGATAAAACTTGCTCGTCATTATCAATGACCGCGTCCAAATCTCTCATTTGCTCTTGTAGTGGCTTGCTGTGTGATGCCTCATTTTGATCTAAGTGAGGATGATGCTCACCATAAGGATGCTCAAGCGCGCCGCATAGCGGGCAAGGATGATTGTCTTTTAAATCAGCAATATAGTCCTCTAATGCCGCGACTTTTTGACGCAAGTACAGCTGATTTTGTTTGTCTTGACGCTTGTCTTTCGCCTCTTTGAGCGCTGACTCGCTATCGGCTATTGCTTTTGCAAGTGCTATCAATTCATCATTGATGGTAGGTAGCGTCTTGGCAATTGTGTCACTCTGAGTCTTAGTGTCTACAAGTTTTTGTATTTTGAATGCAATATGATCTAGTTGAGCGCTTATATGAGCGCTATGTTCTTGTTCGCCGCGCAGACTTGCCAGCGACTGCGACTCAATTAGTGCCTCGCGCTGCTGCTTAAGCATTGTTATCTGCTCATGTGCTTTTGCATTTACAGCTTTGTCCGTTGCGTGCTGATGCTTGAGCGTCGCAACATTATCTCGCGCTTGCTTGAGCTGGTTCTGATAGTCTAATCTCTCTAGATTTAAGGATTCATTGTCTTGAAGAAGCGTTTTTAATCGACCACACGTACTATCAAAATTGGCGATACTGGTATCTAAGTCGTTTAGTTCAGATGCATGCGCTAGACTTTCATCCATTTCTACTAGCTTAATGGTAGATTGCTCAGCAGTATTATTATGCTGCTCGATCTCTTGGCGCAACTTTTTAGTATGAGCATCTAGTGTCTGTTTTCTTTGCGTATGATCGGCTAGTGTCTGCGTGTGCTGCGTGATATCGCCATCGAGCTTACGAGCTTGCGCTATTTTTGGCAAAGTATTTTCAAGCTCATTGGAAGCGGTTTTTTCTTGTTCATCAGCCAGATCTAAACGAGTAGCTGCCTGATTGAGGGTCGCTTGTTGAGTTGGTAATTGATCCGCTAGCGCTTGCTGCTCACTCTTGAGCCTATTGGCGGTATCGCGGCTTGTGACAAGCTGGCTGTATTGACTGTCAATCTCTAACGCTTTATTCGCAGCGCCCAAGCGCTTGGCATCAAAGGAGAACTCTTGCTGCACTTGCCGTGCTTGCTCAACCTCACTCTGATAAGTCGTCCGTTTATCTGTTAATTCTATAATGCTCTCAAGCCATTTTATTTGCGCACTTAGATGATCAACAAGCTGTTGCTGCTTATTTTGAGTGTTTTGTTGCGACTCTAAACGAGTTTTTAACTCATTTTCTTCATCGCTATTTAGTAGCGTCAGACCTTGAAGACCATACTGTAATTTACTTAGAATATCTTCCTCAAAGCGCTTTTTTTCATGAACGTGCTCTGAGATAGTGGCGTAGATGTCAGTGCCAGTGATTTTCTCCAAAATATCTGCGCGCTCGTCAGCTTTGGCCTTTAAAAACGCTGAAAAACTACCTTGTGCTAATAAAATGGAGCGCGTGAACTGTTGAAAATCCATACGGGTCAGCTCAACAATCTTTGCTTGAGCACGTGTGAGTTTACTCTCTAAAACATCATCACCCTTCGCTGGGTCGTCATGATTTAATTGAGCGATTTCATGAGTGGCGTCCTGCAAATTGCCATCGGCTTTGTTATAGGCGCGGCGTTGACCCCAACGGCAGCGATATTGAATGCCGTTTAAGTCAATCACCACCTCAGCAAAGCATTCTGCCGTTTGCCGTGTCATAACCTCGTTACTACTCTTGCTAATACTGCCAATTCTGGGTGTCTCACCATATAACGCCAAACATACCGCGTCCAAAATCGTGGTCTTGCCAGCGCCTGTATGCCCCGTAATGGCAAAAATACCCTCGTTAATAAAAGCAGAATCAGCAAAATCGATATGCCATTCGCCTTTTAAAGAATTTAAGTTTTTGAGTCGCAGTTCGATTAGGCGCATGATGGGGTCTTAGACGTTTGGATGATTTTTATAGTTCTATATAGTGAGGCAAAGATAAGTCGTTATTCCGCCCGACTGTCATCATGATAGATATTATGAAGTATCTGCTGATAGGCGTCTCGTAACGAATCCCGCTGAGTATCAGCGATATCGTGCATGTCTAAGCAGCGCTCAAAGACCGCTTCTACCTTTAGGTCTTGTAGGGTCTCAGAGCTCTGCTCTTGATTGAGCACTTTTTTATAAGAGTTAGTATCTTTGGTCAATAATATTTCAAGGTTTGAATTTTCAGCCATCTCGTTGACTTGCTCTTTAAGACCGCTGATGATCTCATTACCATTGTAGATAACTTCGAGCCATATAGACTCATTTCTATCGATGGCTTTAATAGTAGTGGCGATGGTTTCTAAATCGCCAGAGACTTGTGCTAATTTTTGGAAGCAAGGGATAGAGTGAGAGATAACTTGCATACTATTTTTGCTATTAGCATATAGAACCTTGTGATCACCAGAATGAAGAGTGCTAGAGTCCATTGCATTACTCAGCGGCTGATGAGGAGTGTTATTTTCTTCAACAGCAGTGTCTAAATCGTCAAAGCCGAATAAATCATCAATTAACGCATTAGTATGATTAATTGTTTTTTTAGTCACCTTTTCAATAGGCTTTACCAGTGTATTAGGCAACAGATCATTAGGTTTTACCAAGTTAGATTTATTTAATACTTCGCCAAACTGGATAAGCAATACTTGCTTTTGCTGGCGCGCTTCGCCAAATCCCATCGCGATAGGCGAGCCTGAGTAGCGAATATGCTCACAACCCCCAACTCGCTGCGGCACGTGCAGATGCCCAAGCGCGACATAGTCAAAGCACTCATCAAACATCTCAGCAGAAACCTTACCGAGTGAGCCGACATAAAGCTCGCGTACGCCGTCATCTTCTGTGGTCTTGCTACCAGCAGCAAATAAATGCCCTGTCGCGATGATAGGAATATGCCGCTGATGTTTTTTATTCAATAATTCTTGTTCGGTTTTCGCTAATTGTGCGACTTCATCGTAGTGCGCGCGAATGCCTTTGATGACGTTGGCATCTTTGCTGTCAGCGGACTCGCCCGCGCTACTGCTGCGAACATCACGATCACGCAGATAGGGCACTGCGGCGATAATACACTGCGGCTGATCCTCATCATCCTTTAGGATTAAAACCTCGTCATTTAAATCCTCGCAAGCGGTACCGATGACATGCACATTTAAGAATTTAAGCACTTGACTTGGCGCATCTAAAAAGGTCGGGGAGTCATGATTGCCTGCGACGATGATGATATGCTGACAACATAGCGTTGACACTTTTCCCAAAAACTCATAATAGAGGGCTTGGGCGCGGTTGCTTGGCGTCATGGTATCAAAGATATCACCTGCGACGATAAGCACATCGACATTTTGCGCACTAATAGTACTCTCAAGCCAGCCCAAAAACGACTCGAACTCCTCATAGCGCATGCGCCCATAAAGCCTGCGCCCCAAATGCCAATCGGAGGTGTGCAAAATAGTTAAGGATTTAACAAGAGGAGCGACTATAGATGCGGGCATAGAGACACTTAAAAGCAGAGAGTAGATAGCATTTATTCTATCAAGAATCTCACAGCTTTAAATCACTTATCTCTACATTTTTTAGGTACAAATGCTTTGTATGCTATAACAGCAGATCGCGCCTACAAAAAAAGGCCATACCAAGACTACTAGTATGACCTTTTGGTTTATCTAATTTTGAATGTAATCAATTATTAGTTGCTATAAATTACTGCTTTGAGAGTCAGCTAAGGTAGCAATCATTGATAAAGCATGAGCATGTTGTCCATCAGGATGCTGCGATTGATTCTCAATAACTGGGTCTTTTGGCGTCGAGGCATTACCACCGCGTAGCCAATTACTAACCGTATCGTGATTAGCATCACTATGCTGCTTGTGTAAATTATACCACGCCAAATCGTGATGCAAAGCCACGACATCGCCCATGATGAGCAGAGCAGGCGTGGGTAGCTGAGTTTTATCTTGTAATGCCACAATCGTGTCAAGCGTCCCGGTTAAGATTTGCTGATTGGGCATACTAGCATTTGATACGATGGCGATAGGCGTGTTGGCAGGGCGACCTGCGTCGATCAGGCCTTCGGTTAAGCGTGGTAGCGAATGCAAACCCATATAAAAGACAACGGTCTCATCCGTATTCAAGAAGTTTTTAAAGTTGTTATTGGGCGCGCCTGCCTTTAAAAATCCAGTGACAAAACGTACGGACTGCGAGTGATCACGATGCGTGAGTGGAATGCCCGCGTAGCTGGCAGCCGCGTTGGCAGCGGTGATGCCTGGTACGACTTGATAGGGAATATGCTGCGCGCGTAGGCTCTCAATCTCCTCGCCGCCACGACCAAAGATAAACGGATCGCCGCCCTTTAGACGTACCACGCGGCGACCTTTTTTGGCCTCGTTGACTAATAGCTCATTAATACCTAATTGCGCGACCGCATGATTGCTGCGTTTTTTGCCGACATAGACTTTGTCCGCATCACGGCGACACAGATCAAGCACTTGCGGTGATACCAGCGCATCATAAAAGACAATATCGGCTTGTTGCATTAATCGTAGCGCTTTAAACGTTAATAGCTCAGGGTCGCCAGGACCTGCGCCAACAATATAGACCTCACCGACAGGCTGTTGGTCTTTATCGTCGTTATCACTAGCTGCTATATCTGAGTCGCTTGCATCGACTGACGCTATAGAGTCTTCGCTGGTCGTATTATCTACATTATTCTGACTAGCAATCACGGCTGCAGTCTCATCTAGATCCTTTTGCAACTGCGCGTTTGCTTCAGTCTCATTGCCGGCGAATATCAGCTCACTCACTTTGCCTTCAAATGCGCGCTCCCAAAACTGCCGACGACCAGTCAGCGTTGGAATTTTGCTTTTCACCTCCGTGCGAAAGTCGCCAGCCAGCTTGGCGAGTTTACCATAACCTTGCGGAATCAAGGTCTCAAGGCGCGCGCGTAATAAACGTGCTAGCACTGGCGCTTTGCCGTTTGATGAGATACCTATCACAATAGGATTACGATCGACAATGGCAGGGAAAATGAAGTCACATAAAGGCGGAGTATCGACGACATTAACAGGGATATTAAGCTCGGTGGCATCCGCGTGAATCTGATGATTTAGGGCCTCGTCATCGGTAGCAGCAATAATAACTCGCGCACCTGTCATATAGGACTTGTCGTAGTTTTGATAAATGAGACTGTGCTTGTCATCGCTGAGTAATGCCTGAATATCTGCCTCTATATCAGGTGCCAAAACAGTAATGTGTGCACCTGCGCGACTAAGCAAATCGGCTTTACGTAGTGCCACATCACCGCCACCGACGATCAGCACTTTGCGACCTTCTAGTTTAAAAAATAGGGGAAAGGTATTCATAGTAGGCTCAAAAAATATTTAAAGTGATATATATTCATTATGGAGTATTGCATAGAGCATCTCATCTAATGGATTAGCATTAGTATAGTTTATTTTTTCATAAGTGTAGGGGTTTTTGCGACTTATAGGAATAGATAAGCTAGAGCCTTTAATTAGACCATACACCGTCTAAGCTACACCAATATTGACCTTCAGCCATATCTGATTCTATAAATGTAAAAAAGCCCTCTCACTTTGAAAGGGCTTCTTGATGTCTACAGGTCAACCATAAAGATTACAGCTGAGTATGCAAACCACACTCACGGCTTTCTTCTACTTTAGTCGGATCAAAGTAATCATGCTCATTTGGCAAATTATGCTCATCTAGATAACCATCCAAATCGCTATCGGTCTTCTCAAACAAGGGTGCCACTTTTAACACGCCATCTTTTGATAAGCTGAGGACATCTAGTCCTTGACGAAACTCCGTTTGATCTTTACGAATAGCGTTGAACCAAACGTCTGGCTTTAGCTCATCGAGTGCACGGCGAAACGGCTCAAGCTTGACTTGCTCAGTGAACTCGTCATGCTGAGGATTATCAATCCCTGGGATACCGTTCATAGTCGCATCACGATGCGCAGCGGTTTGCTTAGGGATATAAGTGACTACATTTAAACCTAAGTCGTTGATGACTTTATTAGCAAAACGATAAGTGGCATCAGTGTTATAACCAGAATCTACCCACAGTACCGTAATATCAGGACGCTGCTTGGCCACTAAATGCAAAATAGCAGACTCATAAGGGCGAAAGTTCGTAGTAATAATTGGGTTCTTTGCTTGGCTGAGTGCCCATTCTACGATTTGCTCAGGGGATTTACCTTGCAAGTCTTGGTTGGCTTGATCGATATCTAAATTAGGATGTAATTGACTCATAAAAGTACTCTCTTAAATTATAGTGAATGAATGTAATCTTATTTCTGAATAGTTATATATTGTGCAAAATTAAAATCAAGATGCGGCAAACATAGGTAGAGCAGAGGCATCTCGACCGTCGTAGCTACTAGCTAATGCTGTAAAGGCTTGAGCGATATCGAAGTCAGATTGTAAATCATGCTCGTTCAATACGAAGCTATCGATACCTGATCTTAACAAGTAGGCAATTTGATCGCGCCCAAACTCGCCCGCTATACGAATTTCACCCGTGTAGCCCAATTGACGTAACGTATGCGCGTAACTAAATCCGCGACCATCGGTAAAGGCTGGGACATGAATGACAATTAAATCTTGAGTGAGTAGAAATTCGCTCAATCCTGCTAATTTATCCGCATCAGTATCTGAGGTCATCCAAACGCCAAGACGACTGGTTTGCTGGTTTAATAAATTATATACCTGTTGCAACAGACCACCTGCCAGCTCACCTGAAGCATCAAGCAAATCCGCTAATGGCAGTAGCAAGTCGATCTTTTCTTGCTTATTGAGCAGCTCAGTTAATGCAATCTCAGTCAACGCAACACCATCTGGCAGAGTATCAGTCGTGAGCGCCTGCCAGCTATCTTGTTCACTAATATCAGCACCCTGACTGTTTAATACATTGTGATTAGCCATAAACCTTTTCCTTAAAGGGATCGATTCCTACGCGGTCAACTAAATCGCCGAAACTCTCGACATCGTTCTCGTTGCTTTCGCGCAGATCGACATAGACATCAACGATTTTTTGGATGGTGTCAGCGACCGCTTCGGTAGGCACTGAGCGGCCTAAGATTTTACCAATCTTGGCATTATCACTAGAGTTACCGCCAAGGCTGATCTGATACCAGTTTTCACCTTTTTTATCAACGCCGAGGATACCGATATCGCCAGTATGATGATGCGCACAAGCATTGATACAACCTGACATGTTTAAACGTATATCACCTAGATCATAGAGATAATCCAAATCACTAAACTGCTTTTCGATCATCTCAGCGATGTTGTACGTCGTTGCATTGGCGAGTGAGCAGTAATCCCAACCGGGGCAGACAATCATGTCGGTCAAGGTATTAATATTTGGACGGGCTAGATGAAGCTTGACCAGCTGCTGCCATAGCTCATATAAATGAGCGACTTGCACATCGGCAAAGACTAAATTCTGCTGATAGGTCGCGCGGATTTCACCAAAGCTATAGTCATCAGATAGATCTGCTAGGGCATCCATTTGCGAATCGGTCACGTCGCCTGAAGGTACATATTTGTCATCGACAAGACCTGCTTTTAAAGAGATAACCACGCCGCGATAGCCACCGATTTTATGCGCTACGGTATTTTGGTTGTACCAGTTAGCGAAGTTTTTATCGTCAGTCAGTTGCTGTTGTAGCTCTGACTGTACTTGCAACGCATCGATGTTTAGGTAATCAGGCTCACTAAAAAAGCTAATAGCTGTCGCAAAATTATCATCAGTCAAGGTGAGTGCGCCATCTTTACTATGCGCTTCCCACTCAGCATCGACTAGCTTGGCAAACTCGCGTCCGCCCATACTCTCAACCAGTATTTTGATACGGGCTTTATATTTATTATCACGGCGACCATGCAAGTTATAAACGCGTAAAATTGCATCTAGATAGCTTAATAAGTGCTGACGTGGCAAAAACTTATTGATGACTTTACCAATAACCGGCGTGCGGCCAAGACCGCCGCCAACAATGACTTCAAAACCTAGCTCGCCTTCCTCATTTTGCTTGATATGCAAACCAATATCATGGACTTGCGTCGCTGCTCGATCATTTTCGGTACCGATAACCGCAATCTTAAATTTACGCGGTAAAAAGGCGAACTCGGGATGAAAGGTAGACCACTGACGGATAATCTCGCAATAGGGACGCGGATCAGCAATCTCATTTTGATGAATACCCGCATAAGGGTCAGTCGTCGTATTACGAATACAGTTGCCTGAGGTTTGGATCGCATGCATTTGTACTGACGCCAGCTCTGCCAAGATATCGGGCACTTCTTCTAATTTGGGCCAGTTGAGCTGTATGTTGGTACGCGTGGTAAAGTGACCGTAGCCTTTATCATATTTGCGCGTAATTTCAGCTAATTTGCGCAATTGATAGCTGGCAAGCAGACCATAAGGAATGGCGATACGTAGCATAGGCGCATAACGCTGGATATAGAGACCGTTTTGCAATCGCAGCGGTAAATACTGCTCTTCTGGTAACTCGCCTGCCAAAAAACGCTCCGTCTGATCGCGAAACTGGGCAACCCGTTCTTCCACTAGCGTTTGATCGGCGTAATTATATTGATACATAACGTACTCTCAGTTTATTTTAATCTTGTGCAGAGCCTATGAGGCAAGCGGCTCTACAAGTTATTAATACTATAGTAGTACTAATAGAGCCTTAGTGCTAAATTTTTGATGCCCAATCATTGCTATAAATGTTATCAAGGCAAAATGTCATTAATACGAAGTGTTATTGAGGCAAAAACAGACGTAAAGCAATATAGGGTCACATCATATAAGTTTACGCCGTAAAACATAAATTCCTTTAAGTCATATCCATATCCAAAGTCAGCATAAATTTTCATAACCAAAGTTAGGTAGCCTATGCATCATTCCTTTATTCCTACTATTTAAGGCTTCCGTTATGACAACCTCTATTCCTGCTCAGTCAGATGCTCAATCGAAACTTGTGCCGCCACATGGTAGCAATACCCTTAAACCTTTACTAATAGAGGGGCGAGAGCGTGAGGATGCGCTTAAACTTGCCAGCACTTTGCCAGCGATTACGGTAAGCTCGCGTGAGCGCGGTGATTTAATTATGCTAGGGATCGGCGGCTTCACGCCGCTTAACGGTTTTATGAATCAAGCGGACTGGCAAGGCGTGGTTGATGAGATGCGCCTCAAGTCTGGCGATAACGCAGGTCTATTTTGGCCGATACCGATTACTTTATCCGCACCAAAAAAGCTCACCGATACTTTGAACCAAGGTGATAAAGTCGCACTCATCGCTGATGATGGCGAAGTTATGGGTATTTTGACGGTTGAGGAAACTTACAATATCGATAAGGATCATGAGTGCCAGCAGGTCTTTACCACGACCGATCCTGAGCATCCAGGCGTACAGCAAGTATTGACTCAAGGTGAAGTCAACGTCGCGGGCAGCGTTATCGTGCTGAGCGAAGGCGAATTTCCAGCGCTATATCCTGAGATTTATAAAACCCCGAAAGAGACGCGCGAGATTTTAGATAATAAAGGCTGGAGAACCGTCGCTGCATTCCAGACGCGTAATCCGATGCATCGCTCGCATGAGTACCTAGCTAAAATCGCTATCGAGATCTGTGACGGCGTACTCATTCATTCATTGTTAGGTGCGCTAAAGCCCGGTGATATTCCCGCTGATGTGCGTCAAGATGCCATCAAAACTTTGATCGATAATTATTTTAGATCAGATACCGTGATTCAAGCGGGCTATCCACTAGATATGCGTTACGCAGGCCCTCGTGAAGCCTTATTGCACGCGGTATTCCGTCAAAACTACGGCTGTAGCCATTTAATCGTTGGTCGTGATCACGCAGGCGTCGGTGATTACTACGGTGCATTCGATGCCCAGACTATCTTTGATAAAGTTGAAAAAGACGATCTCATTACGCAACCGCTTAAAATTGGCTGGACCTTTTGGTGTAAGGCTTGTAATGCGATGGCCTCTGATAAAACCTGCCCGCATGAAGCTGTCGATCACGTCAAAGTATCAGGAACTAAGCTACGTAAAGCCTTGTCTGAGGACGAAGAGGTGCCTGAGAACTTTAGTCGTCCAGAGGTACTAGAGATATTACGAGAGTACTATGCTGGTATTGCAATCGAGGAGCGTGCTGAAGTGAAGTTAACGGGTGCCTCTGCGGTATAAGTCTAGAACAACAACGTTTAAAGCGTAAAAAGCCAGTTCACACTGGCTTTTTTTTGTGCGTTTACGGTTGTCCTCGCGCGATATAGAATCCTAGAATTCTAAAATCTTCGATTGCACTCTAACTGACGCCTATTTATTCACTTATGCCAACTTGAACAGTTGATAAGCGAATTTGTCACTACGAATTATCAAAATCAGCTGCTAGCATAGCGCTCATTACCGCTGGCATCACTGTCAGCACCTTTTACCCGAGTCAATCAACCTTGAGTCCATCAAAGCTGCATAACTCTTTTAATAAATGCGCGTGACTCACCCCTTTGGATACCTCTTTATGAATACAAACGCTACGATTAAACCTGCCCGCTATAACTATCAAAACTGTAAATCAAATTTAAAGCGCTCTCGTATAGCGCTAATGACAAGCGCTGTAGTAGCCACTTCATTGCTGATGGCTTGTAGTCAAGCGCCCGCCACACAAGCAGAAAAAGACGCCGCGCAGCACGATATCAAATTACTCAACGTCTCCTATGATGTGTCACGTGATTTTTATAAGGAATACAACGCTTTATTTAAAGCCAATTATCAGGCGCAGTATCCGAGCAGTGAGGTTAAGATCGATCAATCACATGGTGGCTCTAGTAAACAGGCGCTATCTGTTGCCAACGGCTTACAAGCGGATGTGGTAACTTTAAATCAACAAAGCGATATGAATTTGCTTGTTGAAAAGGGTTTAGTTGCAACTGATTGGCAGCAAGCCTTGCCAAACAATGCAGTGCCCTATACCAGTACCATGGTGCTATTAGTGCGCAGTGGCAATCCAAAAAATATCAAGGATTGGCAGGATTTGGCGCGTACGGGCATCGAAGTCGTCATGCCTAATCCAAAGACTAGTGGCACAGCGCGCTACGCGTTTTTGGGTGCCTACGGTTACGGTCTTCATGAGTTCGTTGAGGACGCTCAAAGCGCGCCCAAAACCGATACCTATATGCGTAAATTACTCGACAACGTCGTGACTTATGATAATGGTGCACGAGCGGCGACCACCAGCTTTACCCAGCGCGGGCTAGGGGATGTGCTTATTACTACAGAGAACGAGGCACATATTGTTGCTAGCAAATTTGCTCAGGGAAAAGTGGAAATCGTATATCCAAGCTACTCTATCGCTGTCAATAATCCAGTTGCTGTAGTCAAATCAGTGACCGATAAACAGGGTAGTACTGCGGCGGCCAACACTTATCTAAAGGGGTTATGGGATAAACCTGCGCAAGAGCTTATGGCAAAAATGTATCTGCGCCCAAGCGATGAAAAGATACTTGCAGCTTATCGAGATACGCTACCTGAGATTGAGACTTTTGAGCCGATAGCCGTCTTTGGCTCATGGCAACAGATTATGGATGACTTCTTTACTGATGGCGGGCGTTTTGATCAGTTGGCACAAAAGAGCACCTCATAAAGTCGTCCACCCTGAGCCAATTTAAGTTTTTATAGTTCGTTCAATATAAAAAAGATATAGCGAGACTGGGATGAATTTTTTGTAGCATCGAGCGGCGTAGGCACAGCATGCCCAAAAATTTATACCCGTTTCGCGTTATTAAATAACGTATCCATTTTATTTAGTATCGACTATAAGTCAAAAGTTTTAAAGGTGAGCATTTGAGGTTAATTGATTTTCAAAGAGGTGCTATTATTCCATTTTGGCAGAAACATACGCATATTCATCATTAAAGATAATAAGCTGGCGCTGTTAGCATACTGACATTACTTAATAAACCCCTATTTGAGGCATTTATGACTTACCAAGCCGAACCTTTTTATAAAAATAAAGCCATCAGCGCGCTCAGTATTGCAGGTATGGCGGTCACTCTCGGCCTAGCAGGCTGTAGTAATAATGACACTGCTGAGACAACCGCGAACGCCGATGGCACACCTAGCGAAAATATCGAGCTATTAAATGTCTCTTATGATGTGGCGCGTGACTTTTACAAAGATTATAACCCTATGTTCGTTGAGCACTACAAGTCTGAGAACCCAAATGCGACGGTTAATATCAAGCAGTCTCATGGCGGCTCAAGCAAGCAGGCACTGTCAGTTGCTAATGGCTTACAGGCAGACGTGGCGACGATGAATCAAGGTTCAGACATTGAGTTATTACAAAAAGAGGGTTTGGTCGCTAACGATTGGGAAGCGCAGTTCCCTGATAATGCGGTGCCATTCACGAGCACTATTGTTTTTTTAGTGCGTAAAGACAATCCTAAGAACATCAATGACTGGGAAGATCTGACCAAAGACGGCATTGAGATTGTGATGGCTAATCCAAAAGTGACGGGCAACGGTCGTTATGCCTTCTTAGGCGCTTATGGTTATGGCTTGCATGCTTTTGATAATAATGAAGACAATGCCAAAAGTTACGTTCGTGACATGCTCAAAAACGTCAAGGTTTACGAGAATGGCGGACGTGCGGCGACGACGACCTTTGTTCAGCGCGGTATAGGTGATGTGCTAGTCACTTTTGAGAACGAAGCTAACTTGGCGGCTACTCAGTTCGGCGCCGGACAAGTTGATATCGTTTATCCAAAATATTCTATTAAGTCAGAAAGCCCAGTGGCTATCGTCAATGCGGTCACTGATAAAAAAGGCACGACGAAAGCGGCCAAAGCTTATCTTGATTACTTATGGAGTGAGCCCGCTCAGCAGTTAGCTGCTGATTTATACCTGCGTCCTAGCGTAAAAAGCGTCCTTGATAAAAATGGCGACAAATTACCAGCTGTTGAAACCTTCCGTCCCAACGACGCTTTTGGTACGTGGGATGAGATTATGAGTACCTTCTTTAGCGATAACGGGGTCTTTGATCAACTAGCAATCAATGCACCGCAGTAATTAGCAATGTGCAAGTAGCTGTTCTATCTATAAACGCCAGCTATTATCAGACGATATCAAACACTAAGGGACATGGCGATCACTGCTATGTCCCTTATATTTGTAGTCTTTAACAGATTCAAGCATTTGATTGTCTTGATACGTTCAAGTCTATAAGACTAGTAAAATAAGAATAAATAGGACCATCATTATGAGCGCAAAGACTCCTTCTACCCGTACGTCTGAGCCTAATAGAGGCTGGCTTATGCGTTTGCGGCAGCGCAACGTGTTACCAGGATTTGGTCTGAGCATGGGTATTACTGTCTTTAGCTTATCCCTACTGGTGGTATTGCCGTTTGCGATGATGGCTTATACCACGACACAGATGGGCTGGGCAGGCTTTTGGGAGACCATCTCACAGCCGCAAGTGACCGCTGCAATTAAGCTGAGCTTGTGGATGTCATTTTTGGCCATGCTAACCAATATGGTGTTTGGCACCCTTGTCGCTTGGGTTCTGGTGCGTTATGAGTTTTGGGGAAAATCACTGATCAATGCCTTGGTTGATTTGCCGTTTGCATTACCAACAGCGGTGACTGGTATCTCGCTTGCGACGCTTTATGCGCCCAATGGTTTGATAGGGCAGTGGTTTGACAAGATTGGTATTCAAGTCGCCTTTACCCCTATTGGTATTTGGCTTGCGCTCGTTGTCGTCAGCTTCCCCTTTATCGTCCGCGCCGTACAGCCGGTACTTGCCGAATTATCCGTTGAATTTGAAGAGGCCTCTGCGGTACTTGGTGCCAATCGTTTGACTACTTTTCGTAAAGTTATTTTGCCTGAGCTTTTGCCAGCCTTATTTATGGGCGCTGGCATGATGTTTGCGCGCGCAACGGGCGAGTATGGTTCAGTCATCTTTATCGCAGGCAATATCCCAATGCAGTCCGAGATTTTACCGATTATTATTATCAGTAAATTAGAGCAGTTCGATATTCAAGGGGCGTCGGCAGTGGCACTATTTATGCTGATGATCTCCTTTGTTATTTTATTGAGTATCAATATCGTCCAGTGGCGATTGTCCCGCCGCGTAGGAGCACGCTAATATGCAAATAGCCAATAGCTACGACTACCAGAGTAATCCTGCGACCAAAGACACGCCATGGATCAGACGTACCTTTATCGGTATTGCTGTCTTATTTATGGTCATCATGCTGGTCATACCGCTACTTGCCGTGTTTTATGAGGCGCTCAAAAATGGTTGGGAGTTATATATTGCCTCCTTAGTTGAGCCAGAAGCGCTACAGGCAATTAAGCTGACCTTGCTAACAGCGGCTATCATCTTACCGATTAATATGGTAATGGGTATTGCTATTGCTTGGCTGGTCACACGTTATCAGTTCAAGGGCAAACAGCTGGTCACCACTTTACTCGATTTGCCATTTTCGGTATCGCCTGTGGTTGCAGGTTTGATGTTTATCTTATTGTTTGGCTTGAACTCGCCCGTTGGCGGCTGGCTTGAGAGTCTAGGATTTCAAGTAATCTTTGCTGTGCCGGGTATCGTCCTTGCGACACTATTTGTGACATTTCCCTTCGTGGCGCGTGAGCTGATACCTTTGATGCAAACTCAAGGAGACTCTGAGGAGCAGGCCGCGTTGACCCTTGGCGCCAGCGGTTGGCAAACGTTTTGGCATATTACTTTGCCCAATATAAAATGGGCATTGCTCTATGGTTTGATCCTAACCAATGCGCGTGCGATGGGCGAGTTTGGCGCGGTCAGCGTCGTATCAGGACATATTCGCGGTGAGACTAATACGATGCCGCTACTGGTTGAGATTGCCTATAACGAATACAACTTTACCGCAGCTTTTGCCTTGTCCAGTCTTCTTGCTGCTTTGGCGTTAGTGACCTTACTTGTGCAGCAGATTATGACTAAGATGCAATCACGTAAGTTTGCCAAGTCTGAGCGTTTAGCCGCTGCGCCCAAATTACCTGTGAGCGCCAATGCTACCGTTGATAACGAAACAGGTCGATAACTAAGATAAAGAGGTCTAAGATAAAGATAGTACGATAGACCATTTGACATGAAGAAGAGCCAACCTTATTAGCATCAAAATAGAATTAAATTAGCATCGATAAGAGACATCACTATGAGTATTGAGATAAGAGACGTTAATAAAACCTTTGGTGAATTTACGGCGTTAGATAATATCAATATCACCGTACCAACAGGTAAGCTCACAACTTTGCTTGGCCCCTCAGGCTGCGGTAAGACTACGTTATTACGTATTATCGCAGGGCTTGAATATGCTGACTCAGGTCATATATTGTTCGACGGCATTAACGTGACCAACACACCCGTACAAAAACGTCATATCGGTTTTATGTTTCAGCATTACGCTCTTTTTCGGCATAAAAACATCGCTGACAACATCGCCTTTGGTTTGACGTTATTGCCCAAAAATGAGCGTCCTAGTAAGACTGAGATCAAGCAGCGCGTGGCTGACTTACTAGAGCTGGTACAGTTACCGCAACTGGCCAATGCGTATCCGCATCAGCTCTCAGGGGGGCAGCGTCAACGTATTGCGCTGGCACGAGCCCTTGCGGTCAAGCCTAAGTTACTACTATTAGATGAGCCCTTTGGCGCGCTCGATGCTAAGGTGCGTAAGGAGCTACGCACGTGGCTCAAGAACATTCATCACGAGCTAGGTATCACAAGCATCATGGTGACTCATGATCAAGAAGAGGCGCGCGCTATATCGGATGAGATTGTGGTTATGAATCGAGGACGCGTTGAGCAAGTAGGGACGCCTGAGAGTTTGATTGAGCAGACCAGCAACGCCTTTGTTAGTGACTTTTTAGATTTGGTCTAGTACTTTTTGGATTTAATATAGTATCGACTGTCACAGCATTGAGCTCAACGGTTAAACAAAAAAAAGACCTATTGCAATAGGTCTTTTTTTTGAGCTTTATATTTAGATTAGGGACAATCACTTAAAGATCACTACTAAAGGTCAACAAGCGGAGCTTTTTGACCATCGGCATGTTTGACCATCGTCTCATGAGTGGACTCTAAGATAACTTGACACCATGCGGGCAAATCATTAGCGACTTCGTACCACATCCAAGTACCATCTCGTACCGCATTTAGCAGCCCTATTTTTTTGAGATGGTTCAAGTGACGCGATATCGTTGGCTGCGGCTGATCTAGCATATCGACCAATTCACCTACGCAGCGCGCTTCTTTTTTATACAAAATATAAAAAATGTTCAACCGAGTTGGATCGGACAAAGCTTTAAATAGTCCAAGCGGTTGCATTACAAAAATATCAGTAGACATAGAGTTATCCAACTTATGGTTTGATTTAAAAAGCACAATATATCAGCAGATGAATAAATAATCGAATATTGATTGAAAACTTTACAGTTTTTGTAAAAGCACTACTCACTACCAATATCCACTTACAAACATATAGTCAGTGTCATATTCATGTAATATTTACACATAACAATAACCTAGAGGGCGCTAACATAATTTTCAATTATTTCAAATATTTATGTGTCTTCAAAAAAATCTCTTAGACATCTGTTATTTGCTATCTTAAATAGTAACAGCGTATTTGGTTAAATGTTTTAGCCATCGTCCTATAAACTTTATCTACACTATATTTTATATCATGCATATAAGTAGTAGGAAGGCATCCTATGGCTGTCTAAATACATCATGAATAAGCTGATTTGTGCTTCAAAAGACAAAGGCGGTGATAATGATTCAAGACGAACGCGATGATGTAACTACGAAAACTGCTCATAGAGTCTTGTACTTTTATCCTAGAAAAGACTGCACACATCAATACAAGCCATCACCGTCTCTAGGTCCTAAACGCAAAAAATGCAATCCAGATAATATGGTTAAAATACCCAATATCCAGTAGGTCGTTTGAAAGGCAAGTAAGGTATCAAATTCCATGCGTTCACGCAATAGGTTTAAAACTGCCGCACCAAAAGCGATACCAAAACCAATAGCCAATTGCTGATTGACTGCCATCAGGCTATTGCCGCTACTCGTTTGCGTGCCTTGTAGATCGCCTATGGTTAAAGTGTTCATCGCACTAAATTGCATAGAATTACTAGCGCCCATCAAAATCAGCACCGGAATATACCACATCCAATAAGAGGGGTCATTGAACTGCGCGAGAACGATGATGAGCACGCCAAGTGAGATGGTATTGACAACTAGGACTTTACGATAACTATAACGCTGAATAAGTTTACTGACCCAAGGCTTGATACCTATTGCCCCAATAGCGATGGGCGCAAGAAGCCAGCCTGCTTGTGATGGCGAGTATTCAAACACTACTTGTAATAATAGCGGCAGTAAAAACGGGACAGCGCTAATACCAAGACGGGTAAATAGGTTGCCGACGATACCGATACGAAAGGTTCGAATACTAAATAAACCTAGCGGGAACAGGGGCGCTGTCTGGCGCTTGGCATGCCAAACGTATGCGCCTATCAATATCGATGCGATAATGCCAAGCAAGAGACCATATAGCCCGCGACCCGACTGCGCGCCAAATTCAACGGCTAGAGTGAATCCGCAGGCCGCTGCCGCAAACAAGCCAAACCCTGTCCAATCCAAACGCTGGGTATCCTCGAACAGAGCGGGCACTAGTTTGCGCCCCATGATGAATCCTAGCAGCCCCATAGGAATATTAATCAAAAATATCCAGTGCCAGCTGGCATACTGTACGATATAGCCACCAAGTACAGGACCAACTAGCGGGGCGATCAGCGCGGGAATGACCGCAAAATTCATGACGGTAAGCAGCTGGTTGCGTGGATAGGACTTGACCAAGATCAGGCGCGCAACTGGCGTCATCATTGCGCCGCCCAACCCTTGTATGATACGAGATCCTATCAAGATATCTAAAGTAGCAGAGGCGGCGCACATTATGGAACCAATGGAGAAGACAACAATAGCGGATAAAAACACGCGCCGAGTACCGTATTTGTCCGCCAAAAAACCACTAACCGGAATAAAAATAGCTAAGGCCAAAGCATAACTAATGACCGCCCATTGCATCTTAAGCGGCGATTCGCCCAAGGCTTGCGCCATCTGTGGAAGTGAGGTATTTAAAATGGTGGCATCAAGAATCTGCATGAACAAAGCTACTGCCAATACATAAGGCAAGAACTTTTGCTGAGTTGGGGTCAAGGTTACCATTATCGCCTAATGTTAAATGATCTAAGTCGCGCTAGTATAAGAACAACGCCTAAACAATAAAAGAGTAGCAAAGTAAACAGACAAGCCATACGTTATTACCAAAGAGGACTTTATTATCATAACTAGCGCCCGTTATAGTAAGGCGATATTATCACTCTCTCAAAATACGGTACAACATCTATAAACGTATACTATCGTATCCAATACACCACATTTAAAGGATGAACAATGAATAACACAGACAATCAAGCACAGCCCTATACACCGCCTAAAGTCTGGACACCAGATAAAGAAAACGGCGGCAAGTTTGCTAGCATCAATCGCCCAGAAGCCGGATCACGGCACGAGCAGGCGCTACCAGTAGGACAAGCACCACTACAGCTATATTCCCTAAACACGCCAAACGGTATTAAGGTCAATATCTTGCTAGAAGAATTAGCCGAACTTGGTATCAAAGAGGCGGCGTACGATGCGTACAAGATCGATATCTCTGAGGGCGACCAGTTTGGCTCAGGGTTTGTTGAGATTAACCCTAACTCCAAGATACCCGCTTTGGTCGATCACACGGGCGATACACAAGATGAGCCGCTCGCAGTATTTGAGTCGGGCGCAATTTTGATGTATTTAGCAGAGAAGTTTGGGCAGTTTATACCGATGGAGCAGGGCCGCGCACGCACCGAGTGTCTATCTTGGGTCATGTGGCAAATGGGTAGTGCCCCTTATTTAGGCGGTGGTTTTGGACATTTTTATGCCTATGCACCGTATCCGATGGAGTACCCGATAGATCGCTTTACTATGGAGACTAAACGTCAGCTCGACGTACTCGACAAGCATTTGCAAAATCAGACCTATATATGCGGTGATAGCGAAGCGGACTATAACATCGCCGATATCATTATCTGGGCATGGTATGGTCAGCTGGTACTAGGTAAGCTCTATGAAGCGAGTGAATTTTTGCAAGTTGATAGCTATCAAAATCTACTGCGCTGGGCACAACGCATAGCCAAGCGTCCTGCTGTGATACGCGCCGTTGACCTCCCTCTTCAATCTATGCGCTAATACTAAAGATAATAGTAATCCTTTAACTTTACAGTCAAGAACATCCCAAAATTTAGTTTAAAACAGCCTGATAAACTTAGTTTATTAGGCTGTTTTTTAATCAAGTCAACACATATGTAATGTTATTGATTATTGTTTAAGGAGTTTTACTTGGATTTATTGATTGCGCTATTACATAATGCTACATTGGTATAATACAAAGAAACATTACCGAGTTAGAATGAGGAGATGTTGTCTTTAGAGCAGAATATTCTTGCTTTACTAATGGAGGATCAGACTTATGGTTATGGTACAGATCAATAAACATCTAGCTAAAATAATAAAAAAACCAATAAGCGACAACCTCGTGTTCGCAACTCGCATTGCTATGGCACTTATGCTATCGAGCGCCTCTGTTCAAGCTGCGACTTCTTTAGAATTCACGCAGCAAGACTGGCAAGCAGTATGCGACAACACGCGTACTTGTCGCCTAGCAGGCTATCAAGCAGAAGGAAGTAGTGAGCAGCCTGTATCCATCTTGCTTGTACGCCGCGCAGGCGTTAATACTAGTGTTGAGGGCAAAGTCAAATTTGGGGGCGCTAAAGAGAGCTCAGCTAAAGCCCTTATGCAATTAGGTAATCGCCACCGCATATCGCTGTTTATCGATGATAAAGATCTGGGAGAGATAAAGCCATTTTCATCAGGGGATGCCGATCTTACCGCGCCGCAAGTCACAGCACTGTTGGGTGCGTTGGCAAAGTCGAGCAAGATTGAGCTGGTACTGCGTAATACGCGCTGGCAGGTCTCTGATAAGGGAGCAACTGCTGCTATGACGCATGTTGACGCTGTACAGGGCCGAGTGGGAACTACTAGCGCTCTAATAAAATCAGATAGTGCGACCAAACCCAATGATAGCGTGTTGCCCGCTGCTACTGCGCCTGCGCTTAATTTAGTATTGCCTAGCAATAAAACAACCAATCAAAGCACTAAGTTTGTGATGAGAGCGTCGAATCTTGCGACCATGCTCAAACAGACGCTGAACGATACTAGTAGCTGTCCTAATATCGCTGATGGCACCTCTTGGCAGATGACTCGTTTAAGTAGTACCAAGTTACTGGCGCAGCATAACTGCTGGACGGCAGTATACAATTCTGGCGCTGGAGCATGGGTTATTAATGATCGTAAGCCTTACAACCCGCAGCTCGTCACTACCAATGCCACTGAGTACAAAAGTGGCAAAATAAGCGCGATTCAAAAGGGCCGTAGTTTAGGAGACTGCATATCCAAGACGGATTGGATATGGACGGGCAAGCGTTTTGTCAAAAGTCATGAAAGCACGACGGGTCTATGCCGCATGGTAGAGGTAGGCGGTGCTTGGCAATTACCCACTTATGTGTCTGATGTCAATATAGTTCGCCCATAGCTTGCCTAATAGCGGTGTTGAGCGCCCATTTATAATAGTCATCGATAATCTTTAATATTGCTCTAAAAAAGACAGGAAGACCTCTTTTACTGTGCTATACTATGTCGCCACGCAATTCAATATTGTGTGAATTATGAGATTGATAACATCGCCTGCGATTTTGGGTCTAGGATGACCATGAGTAATTGTTGCCGATGATTTTGTGTTCTGAAATAATCCTATTATTTTTGACTCATATCTTATCTACTGGCCTATGTGCCAAATTGGGTGTTATTTGATTTTATCGGCTTTGGATTAAAGCTTTGATAAAACGTTTATAACAATCAAGGATAAGACACTCGGCGCTACCACCAAAATACGTCAGACAACAGACAACTTTTTTAGACTGCTTTTAGTAGCAAATATCATCAATAGATGATCTAAGTTGTGTGATGCGCGGTTATCAGTGGTAGGCAACTGGCATGCTGAATGTTCAGCAGCCCATACTACCAAGGCAACTCATGACTGATATCTTATCTACAATCGCCGCCCAAAACGGCATCATCGAAAGCACTGACACCTCATCTGCTACTCAAGCGCCTACTACAGACGCTACTGCCAGTGATACTACTGACGAAAACCAAGTCACCTTCGCTGACCTTAACATTGCCAAACCTATTTTATCTGCGCTTGATCGCAGTGGCTACACCAATCCTACACCTATTCAAGCACAGGCCATTCCCTTTGCTCTAGCAGGTCGCGACCTTTTATTATCTGCGCAAACAGGTAGTGGTAAGACAGCCGCATTCGTAATTCCTGTACTTGATCGTTTGAGCCGCTCAACTAGCTTTGATAAATTGACTAAAGCGCTTATCTTAACGCCAACTCGTGAACTTGCTCAGCAAGTCCATGACAGCGTACGTACGTATTCAAAAGACATGCGTGGCGTATTTTGTGTGCCTTTAGTTGGCGGCGCCCCATACAATGGTCAGATCACAGCGCTCAAAAAAGGCGTACAAGTTATCGTCGCAACGCCAGGTCGCTTGCTTGACCATATCAATGCAGGCCGAGTTGATTTGTCTAGCCTAGAGGTTCTAGTACTTGATGAAGCAGATCGTATGCTGGATATGGGTTTTGCTGATGACATCAGTGACATCCTACGTGCAGCGCCAACCGATCGTCAAACCATTATGTGTTCAGCGACTTGGGATGGTCCTGTCGGCAAAATCGCTGCCAGCTTTACCAACAATCCTGAGCGCGTCTCTATCAAAGTTGAATCGGCTCACATCGATGAGACTGTCTATTACTGTGATGACTTTAATCACAAAAACAAGATCCTAGACACACTCGTCTGCCAGCCTGAAATGGAGCAAATCATCATATTTGCCGCCACCAAGCGCAGCACTGAAAAACTGGCTAAATCACTACAAGAGCAAGGTCATAAAGCCAGCTTCTTGCACGGCGATTTGCCACAAAGCAAGCGTAACCGCATCGTACAAGACCTGCGTAACGGCAAATGCAAAATCCTAGTAGCAACCGATGTCGCCGCTCGTGGTCTTGATGTGCCAGCTCTATCACACGTCATCAACTATGATCTGCCGCGTCAGACCGAAGATTACGTTCACCGTATTGGCCGCTGTGGCCGTGCTGGTCGTACGGGTGTCGCTATTAGCCTATGTAGCATGGATGACCGTCCGCAGCTTAACGCCATCAACCGCTACCTCGATCGTAAGATGGAAGTCTGCGTCATAGCGGGCATGGAGCCTAAGAAAACTTACGTACCAAGTGAAAATAAACCCAAAGGTCGCGGACGTGGTCGTGGTCGCTCAAACGGCGGCGGTAGTGGCCGTGGCCGTTCAGGTAATGGCGGTGGTTACGCAGGCAAGTCAAGTAGCGGCGCGCAGAGCCGTGGTCGCTCAAGTGATAGCAGCAATGGTACTTCTCAGCGAGCCAGCAACGACAGTGGTTATCAAGGCAAGCCGCGCGACTCATCTGGTAAGCCAAATGAGCGCTCTGGTGGCAAGCCGTATCAAGGCAAGCGTACGGGTGGTCCAAGCCGTAGTGATGGTACTGGCGTACCGCGCGGTGACCGTGCTGCAACAGGCCGTGGTCGTCCAAGTGGTAGCCAAGGTCGTCCAGCAAACCGCTCGGGCGGTCAAGGCCGCTCAAACAGTGGCAATCGCGGTGGTAACTCGTAATAGTTGATACCTAATGATCTAATGATCTAATGAAACGATTCATTCGATTACTCAAAATAGTATAAGAAAAAGCCAGATAGTGAACTATCTGGCTTTTTTGTATCTAGGTTCTGATAAGAATGATTTATGTCATAATCATTCTCATGATACTGTATTGCATGATAGCGCTTTGGCTATCACCACAGGCTCATAAAAATCGGAATTAAAGCCTAATGCTAATAATTAAAACCAATATCTAGGACAATTCTATGACCCCAATCCATATTGCATTAGCTGTATTGGTTGCCTTTATTTGGGGTGTGAACTTCACGTTTATCGCCTGGAGCCTTGAGAGCTTCCCGCCATTAATGCTGACCGCCATGCGCTTTTTCTTTACCGCTGTGCCGTTAGTGCTATTTCTGAAGCCGCCCAAGTTTAACCGTACGTTATTTATCTATGCAATCGGTACCTTTGTTATGCAGTACGCTTTTGTATTCACCGCTATGCATTTGGGTGCATCTGCAGGGTTGACGGCACTGTTGTTACAAATGCAGATTTTTATCACGGTATTGCTGGCCTATGTCATCTTGGGCGAATCAGTGAGTCGCATGCAAATCGCCGGTATGCTAGTCGGCGTGCTAGGACTGAGTGTGATTGCGTTAAACCTCGGCGGTGATATGCCTTTGATTGGATTTATTTGTATCTTGATTGCTGCGATTGGTTGGAGCTTTGGCAATATCGCATCAAAGCAGGCTTCTACGCAGCAGAGTACTAGTGTGTCTACTATCTTGCCTGCTACTAGCCAGAACAAAGCATCAAAATTGTCTGCGCTATCATTAGTGGTATGGGGCGGTCTAATCGCTTGCGTTATTTTGATCCTATCTTCTTTAATATTTGAGCGAGATGCCTGGCAGCTCGCAACGTTTACTGGAGCCTCACTCAAGTCTTGGCTGTCGCTTGGGTTTATCGTCTATATCTCAACCCTGATCGGTTTTGGACTATGGGCGCATCTACTCAGTCAAAATACAGCCTCCAAAGTTATGCCTTTTGCTTTGCTCGTTCCTATCTTTGGAATGATTGCCTCAGTGCTACTGACTGGGGAGGTGGTGACATGGTGGAAGATGCTAGCGATGGTGCTTATCTTATCGGGACTGATACTGGCGAATGTGCAACTAGGATTTAGTAGAAAGAGTATTAAGGTTAACTTTTGAGAAGCATCAAGGAGATTCATGAATAGTAAGAAATTGCTTTTGTAGAGTACGCCCTGCGCACCAGAAAAGAGAGCTAGTATAAGCGGTGCGCGAGACGCACCCTACGTTGACTAGTCGAAGTCACTTCTAATATTACCTTTAATTCAAAATTATTTAACTACAAAACCCTCTTATCCACAATTCACATGAGCCAATAAAAACTGCCAAGACAATCATTATTACCCAAGTAACAATAATCCATTTTACAAACTGTCCGGTATTCATAGAACACCTCTGGTTTAGCGCGCTTAACTAAAGCGGCTGGAATGTCACGTTCAGGTTTTACTCAGCGTTTCAAAGACGTCGTTGGTATACCTCCACTGACTTATTTGACCGACTACCGGCTACGTCTTGGCGCGCGCCACTTGCGCCTGCAGCATAGTAGTATCGCTCAGATTGGTGAGATGGTCGGCTACTCGTCGAACTCAACTTTTAGCCAAGCCTTTAGGCGAGTATATGAGATCTCGCCTAGTGAGTATCGAAGACAACAGAGAGTTAAAAGTATAAAGATGGCTCAAAATTTTGGGAAAATGGCACGCCCTCTAAGTACCAGTGGTCATATTATCATCCTTTAATCCCAATAATTATCAGGACAGGCGGGCAGCTCGACTAAAGTATTACGCAGCACATCTGACCACTGATGACGAATGGTGTTGAAATACTCGTCGCGCTCATCAACACGGCGACCTTTTGGTAGGGTATAGCTATCATTTCTATATAGCACAAAATCTATCGGCATACCGACAGACAAGTTTGAATGAATCGTCGAATCAAACGACAACATTAAAGCACGGGCTGCGTGATTGACGTCGGTATCATAAGTGACTGCTCTATCGAGAATAGGCTTACCATATTTACTCTCGCCTAACTGGAAAAAAGGCGTATCCTCTGTAGCTCGAATACAGTTACCCTCGGGATAAATCTTATAAAGCTCAGGTTTTTGCCCTTTTATCTGACCACCCAACATAAAAGAGCTCGTAAATCCGCCGTCCTTAGCCGCATTAGCCACTTCTTTGGCATGATTCATCACGCTACGCATACATTCGCCAACCATTTGCGCGGCGTCAAATAATGTCTCTACAGTATTAAGGTTGCTTTCAAGTTTTTGGTCAATATCGCTTTGTAATTTAGTAAAAACGGCTTGTGAGGTTGCTAAACTACCAGCAGTTTGCAAAACTATAAAACGCTCACCTTCAATACCATACTGATAGATTTTTCTGAAGGTTGAAATATGATCGATGCCCGCGTTAGTACGGGTATCACTCGCAAAAACCATACCATCTTTAAGACGAATAGCAGCGCAATAAGTCATTGTCGTTTCTCAATAAATAAAAGTGCGCTATGATAACCGAGTAACTAGTACTTGACTGTAAAGATTTTCATAGCCGCCGCCCATTCTTACACCTCGTACAGGAGCCGTATCTAAATAGTCGCGACCAATAGCGACATAGACGTGTGAATTTGGTTGAAAGGCTTGATTTGAGATATCAAAAGTGTACCAATATCCATCCATATAAGCCTCCGCCCAAGCGTGGCTTGCCATATGATTTTCGGTGTCATCATAAAGATAGCCTGATACATAGCGGGCAGGTATTTGCTGATCACGCAGCATACTGATAAACACATGCGTATGATCTTGACACACACCAGCGCTAGTGGCAAAAGACTCAGCAGCTGTCGTTCCGACATGAGTGACGTTTTTTACAAAAGGCATTTTCATGATCAGCTCATTGGCCATCGTCTTTAGACTATCGAGCGTAGGCTTTTTCAAAAAAGGTGCTGCAAATGCGCGCATCTCATTCGAGCATTTAGTCAGTGGCGTCTGTACCGTAAATAGCAAGTAGGGGACATGATCCATGTCCTCAAGGCGCTGTGTCTCAGTATTAATCTCAACAATACCTGAAGCTTGCATCTGCAAATTATTATGCGCCTCATTGCGACTCAGAGTAAGCCAGTCGTTACCGAAGCCGTCCTTTTGGTTGGTCGCAACTTTAGGTAGCATCACATCCCACTTATGAATGACCTGATGCGGTAGCTGCATAGGCGTCATGCGAATATACTGTACACTACGCTGTGCAAGCTCATCATAGTAATAATTGGTTTGATGGCTGATTTGAAGTTTCATAATAGCATCCTGTTGTTATCTCTATTCTTTAGTCTCACGTTTAATGGTTTGGCGTTTAGTTAATGCCTAATTAAACCCCTTGGCGCAGTATGATATTGAACTCTTGGCTGATCAAATCAAAGTCACTAATTTGCTTAGATCTAATCATCTGATTGGTCAGGCGAGTCAGCTCACGCCAGCGCGTATTCTCTGGTAGCTCGTTGATCCAATGCTTAAATTCTAAACTGGCGGCTAGTGAGTCCTCATTTAATAATACCGCGCGCTCAAGCTGCTCAAAGTGTCGGCCTAATTGCCAAAAACAAGTCACGGTGGGATGCTCTTGTTTCATAGCAGCGTTACAAGCATGCAACTGCAAGGTCGCTGCTCGATAAGTCCCAGCGCTTGAAAGCCGTTTAATCAAGTTGTACAGCTCAGCGGTGTCTTTACCGATGACGCCTTTGGCTTCTTGAACATTGGTCTCAATCGAGTGCACCACACTAGGAATGATGGTTTGTTCTAAGTCCGTCATCATTTGCGCTTTCATGGCCTTAAAAGACTCATCAGCGTCGGCCTCAAAGCCCAAATGAGTGATCAGATGCTGTACCTGTGATTTTTTGAAATCGCCTTTGATCAGCTGCTTCATCAGACTATCGTAATAATAAAGCCGCTCACTGTATCGACCCAACCAAATCAGATGGCTGGCAGTCGATAACAGCAGGATCATTGGCGCATCATCTAGCTGTTCATAGCCGGCTTCTGTAGGCTGTACGCGATCGTAATATTCGGCGTGACTGGCAGCTGCCGTATCGAGTGAGACAGGATTGCATTTATCAGCATCAGGATTGTCTAGATCACTATCGTCAATGACCCAAGTGTCTTTGATACCGCCGCCTTGAGAGGAGTTGACAACGAGTGAGCCCTCAACCATCGCCACGCGGGTCAAACCACCCGGTACAATATCGACTGAACCATCACCATGACTTAAGATAAAGGGGCGCAAATCAATATGACGGGGCGCGATACCATCGGCTACCGCAGTAGGATTGGTAGAGAGTGAAATAGTAGGCTGAGCAATAAATCCGGCTGGATTATCAAGTAAGCGCTTGCGATAGTCCTCAATCTCTTTTTTGCTGGATGTCGGACCAATGAGCATCCCATAACCGCCTGAGCCTTGAGTTTCTTTTACGACCAATTTGTCTAGATTATCCAGGACGTATTTGAGCTCATCAGGCTTACGGCACTGATAAGTCTCGATATTTGGCAGAATAGGCTCTTCATCTAAGTAGAACTTAATCATGTCGGGTACGAAAGGATAAAGACTCTTGTCATCAGCCACGCCAGTACCCGGAGCGTTGACAATGACGACATTACCCGCGCGATAAGCACTCATCAGCCCTGAAACCCCTAAGATAGAATTGGACTCAAACGCTAATGGATCAATAAAAGGATCATCGATACGGCGATAAATGATATCGACTTGAACTTTGCCGCGAATCCCTTGCATATAGACTTTGCTGTCCTCAACCACCAAATCATAGCCGTGTACTAAGGGCACACTCATCTCATGTGCCAAAAACGCATGCTCATAATAAGCACTATTAAAGCGCCCTGGAGTCAAGATGACGATTTGTGGATCGTATTTGCTCGTTGAGCTGGCAAGGCATTTTTTGAGACGGTTTGGATAATCACTGATACCCAAAATCGGCGTATGAGCAAACATATCGGATAATAGCATCTCTGATATGTTACGGCTCTCAAGCATGTAGGACACCCCTGATGGCGTGCGTAGATTATCCTCTAACACACAAAATTTACCAGACTCATCACGGATCAGATCGATACCACTGATATGGGAGTAAATCGGCTTATCCAGCTCAATCCCCATCATCCATGGCTCATAACAACCACTAGCATAGACGTAGCTGGCAGGGACTACATCCGCTTTCATAATGGCTTGATCATGATAAATGTCATGTAAAAAGGCATTCAATGCGGTGATACGCTGCTTACAGCCTTTTTCTATCGTTTGCCATTCGCTACCTGAAATAATGCGCGGAATGATATCAAAAGGTATCATACGTTCAATATTTTCAGCATCGCTGTAGACCGTAAAAGTGACGCCTTTACGATAAAAGATATTTTCGGCTTGCTCATTGAGATGGTTAATAGCATCCATGCTGGTATTGTCTAACCAGTCGCCAACGGACTTTGCAACGGGACGATATTTGCCCTTACTACTTAATAATTCATCAAAGCTTTGCTGTTTTGGATGGGGCTTTTTTTGGGATTGGCTTTGTGTTTGCTGCTGCCCATTACCTTTATCTGTCGTCGTGGCTTGCTCTTGGCTTTGATTTTGTTTTGCAGATTGAGTTGTTTCTTTGGTCATGAATACCTCACGCATCTTTGGTTGAGTGACAAATTATGATAAATAGACAGGCTATCGTTGACAAACTTAGTCTTGCAATGAGTAAAAACTAAGCCGATATCATAGAATTGCTATGACTATAACCTGTCTATAGGGTATTACACAACAGAGGTTTGATATTAATAAATTGTTTTTGTTAGATTTTATTTTAGACGTTAAACTTAATTTACGACTTGTCAACCTCAACGAGTCCCATATATTAAAAAGTAATAAAGAAGGCGAATGGATGACACTTATTAAAAGTGAAACTAATATTAAGTCGATAGTCATGATGTTGTCTATGATGATAGGCGCAGCTGCATCGACTACAGGCTGTAGTAGGGATAGAGATATGCAGGTCTTGCCAGCGGGCAGTAGCGTAGTGGCTTTAGGTGATTCGCTCACCTATGGCTATGGTACGAACGCGCAAAGCAATTATCCTAGTATATTGACTGGACTGACAGGGTGGCGGGTTATCAATTTAGGGGTCAACGGTGATACCTCAGCTGATGTGCTGGCGCGTATAGATCAAGTCATCACTCTTAATCCTGATCTGGTATTATTCGGAGTCGGCGGTAATGACGTCTTGAGGCGGGTGCAATCAGGTACGACGACAAGCAATATCACGCAAACGGTTCAACGATTAAAAGCTGCGGATATTCCAGTTATTCTCATCGCTGAGCCGTATTTTAGTACCAGCGCGTTATTCGGTAGAGCTAGTGATAATCCTATCTATAAGCAGATTGCCAAAAGCGAAAACGTATCGCTATATAGCAAACGCTGGTCAGAGATTATATCGAATGAAAGGCTTAAGTCGGATCAGATTCACCCCAATGCGGCAGGATATCGCTATTTTGCCGAAGGCTTATATGAGTATTTGCAAGAAGAGGGCTGGGTATCGCCTAAAAAATAGTCTCTATCATTGACACGATCGAATATCAAACACGCCCTAATATTAGGGATAAACGATAGAAGGCAACACTTATAAGTTATATGCGTTGCCTTTTAAGAGGTTCTCAATTAGCATTTGCAATCAATCTAAGTCGCATTTTTAGTAAATTTGCTATCACATGACCACGACTAAACCCTCATTAGCAGGTATCTTGCCATCACAAACGTCTTTGTAAACGGTCGATAACTCCTCAATACTTTTTAGATCTTTAATTTTTAGCCAGGTACTCGTTTTGGCAGTGCATGCCATAATATAGCGCATGGAGCGCTTATTAAATTCTTCTGCGCCCCATTCTTTTATCAGCTTTTGAATTTGACTGGGCGCAAAAAACTGCTCACTACGCGCGGCGATAATACCCTTGGTCTGGCGCGGCTCGTCCCAATGGGTGAGTCCAACATTGCTCGTAAAGCGCATATTATCACCCAAATGCGTGTGTAAGCGGCTTAGCACATCAGTATTAGCAGACATATCGATGATGACCGTTGGTTTGCTTGCGTCAATGTTTTCGATATCATCATAGCTCAGCACATTGTTATAGGCATCGATCGACTGTACAAAGTCTATATGACGGCTAGAGGTCAGACCAATCGCTGCTGGTGCATCTGCGTCATCGACCAGCCCATACCCCAACTAGTCTTACTAGAAGCACTAATTACGATGACTTGCTCAGCTTCGTACCAGTTGTTGCTCGTCAGCATATCGTGGATACAAAACGCAGTTAGGTGTAATACGGCAAGTAGCATGCGCTGATTATCATAAGCGCGGTCGTAGCCTGCTTCATCATTGACGCGTTGATATAAGTTATAGCCTGGCGGTAGATGCGAGCGATGAGCGCTACCATCCATGAGGCTTGAACCATCCACTTTGACAGGATTAATCACAAGTTCAGTGGCTGGCGGGAAATATCCAAAAAGCCTATCACCTATAGGGACGTCATCGTTGTTTGATTCAACGACATCGGCAAAACCCCAAACGGGAATGATGCCCCATTGTTCTGCGTTATCGCCATTAGGCGCGAAGAACTGCCAATAGCGCAGATGATCGCCCATTACTGCGTAAGTGATGTTATTCGCGGTAAAAGCAAAGCGATCGACTTTTACCAATACTTCGCCGTCATTAATTGTTTGCTTATCCGTCTCTACTATTCGCGACTGGGTCAACTCAGCCTTATTGGTTTGGAATTCTTGCATCTTAGTGTCCAACATTATCTTCTCCTTGTGTTTTATTTAGATCATAACGTTCATCAACTATCACTATTTAGCAGTATGACTGTTGATAGTGTCCTTTTTAGTGGTATGGCTATCTATCATAACTTAAGCTTGGACTTGAACCTGAGCCTACCGTTCGGCCGTTATTTTCATCACCTCAAACATCAATTTTGGCATATTCGCAGCAGCTTTTGGTCCTGCCGCTTTTAGACGCATGAGTATCGCCATCTGTTCAGGGGTTGTCTCACAGCTTACCTGCGTGAGATGAGTAAAGCCATCCAAGCGGTTGCTTAGTAGCCACTCACGGATATCAGGTTCTTTAGTCCAACGCATATGGTTTTGCATTTGTGCCACTAGACCCGTTAGCCAGTCGGTATCATGATTGGGTAGAGGCACTACTTGGCATAGCTTGTTTTTTAACGCTTCATCATCATAGCTGGCTTCGATGTGCGCGATAAAAGCAGCACTAAAAATGGGCTGATAAGAGCGTACCGTTTGTACCACAATCTTATTCTTTTGAAAGACATCATAAGTCTCGGTCACGGGTACCGCGCGGGCAGAGCAATCAATATGCATAGTATTGGTCGTCGTCGCTATGCTATCTTCTTCAGTAAAGACAATTTGATCGATGTCTATTCGAGTCACGCGGCCTTTACGTACCACGTTTTTGACTCGACGTAGCTCGGTCAGCTCATCAGTACTAACGGTTGCGCCATGGAACATCTGCGGGCGCACATTCGTATCAATACGCATTAGTACACCGCCTTGCTCTAAGCGATCAAACAGATCCTCTATATTTTCGGCAGTAGCAACCGCTTCGGCTTGATTGGCTTGCGCGCCCATAGTCTGCTCAAAAAACTCACGCGAGGGCTGAGTATTTTTGCGGTCGATAAGCCAGCCATCTCTTGGCATAATCCATGTGATATGGTCTGGATTGACATCGTTACCAAGTAGCCAGAGTACCGCATCGATACCTGTTTTGCCGCCACCAATGACGACGTAGCCTTTGCGCGCTTGTTTTAAATAAGGTAAATCGTTTAAAGGGGCAAACTCGACGCCATCAGCGACCGTAAAACTTGGCGTATGTGTGGCTGGCACGGAGGTCTTAAAATAAGTACCATCGATTATCGGCATCTATAGCCATTTTCAGGGTAAGCAGGGTATATTGGACGCGCTTTATATCGAAGGTTTCAATCTGGTCAGCGAGGCTATGAATGTCGTTGTCGATGGTAAGGCGAGTAAAGCGCAAGTGTTAGAGTCGTGCTTGGGTTACCTTACTGTCGGCGAACAGCACGAGGCGCATTATCGGCTCATCTTTGGGGAGTCTGATGCAGGCTATGTGCCCTCAGAGGAGGCTATCGCTGCAAGAGATGAAGCCTTTGCAAAGCTGGTGCAAGTAGCGGGTTCATATTTAGCGGATGAGGCTAGTCATTCAGAGCGCCGTCAAATGGCGTTAGATGTTTGGGCCATCGTGCATGGTTATGTGAGTATCAGTCATCATGTTGCGCTGACCCATGACAAGGATTTGGATTGGAAGTCAATGGCGCTTCGGGTGGTAGAGACTCAATTAGATGCGACTGCTAAGGTCGTCAGTTAATGCAAGATGCTGCTAAAAGCAGCGATAAACTAGCTACAAATAGACCTCATACTGCAAATTAATATTGATAAAATAATTCGCCAGTATATAAGTATTATCGCCGCGTATCGTTAGCCAATATGAGCTGGATGGCTATAAGCTGAATGACAAAGCAACTGTCGCAAATTTTGCGATAGTTCAAAAAAGCAGTAGAAGAATAGCCTCATCGAAATCATAGAGGATAACTAGATGCAATCTATTAGCAGAATAGAGAGATATCAGCTAGAAAATGGACAAGCTGAAATCGAAATTCGCTTAGAACACTATACTTTGAACACTATACTTTGTGGCTCTCGCAAGCACAATTAGCGACTCTGTTTAAAAAGGATTCCGATACGATTGGATTGCATCTAAAAAACATTTATCAAGAAGGTGAATTGCTTAAAGAGGCAACTACCGAGTATTCCTCGGTAGTTCGTCAGGAAGGAAAGCGTCAAGTTCGACGTAATGTTTTTTATAATTTAGACGCTATTTGCCTAGCAACCTTGATGCGATGGCAGCAATAAATAATAGAGGGTTAATTAAGAATACAAAACGGTCCAAAAATAGAGGAAATACCGAATGTTTGAGATGATAAAAGACTGGCGTGAACAGCGCATATTAGATAAAAGCGATTTGACAAATGATGACTGGCAGCGCGCGGCTAAGCGCATCGTTATATTGGATCGATTAGACAACGAAGAAATGGCGCGCTTATTTGATCTTGCTACTTTATTCTTAAATGACAAATCAATCACAGGCGCGCAAGGCTTTGAGATTACAGATGCGGTCAAACAGTCGATTGCTTTGCAAGCTTGTTTGCCGATACTGAATCTAAATCTCGATTGGTACGCGGGCTGGTCGTCGATTATTATTTATCCTGGGTCTTACAAAAGTGATGCCAAAACAGTCGATGAGTTCGGTATCGTCCACGAAGGCCAACAGCATCGAAGCGGGGAGGCATGGCAGCGCGGGCCTGTGATACTCTCATGGAAAGATGCTAAGCATTCAGGTGAGCGCGATGGTCATAACGTGGTTATTCATGAGTTCGTGCATAAGCTCGATATGTTGAATGGCCGCGCCAATGGTTTCCCGCCTTTGCAGCATGATATGGACCCTAAGCGCTGGACGACCATTATGAGTCGAGACTTTGAGGACTTCCAAAAACACCGCAAATCAGGTCTTGATCGTTATGGCACGACCAATCCTGCTGAGTTCTTTGCTGTGCTAAGTGAAGTATTCTTTGAGACGCCGCAAAAGCTCGTTGACGCTTATCCTGATATTTACGACATCATGGTCAAATTCTTTAAGCAATCCCCAATTTAATATATGACTAAATACGAATATATAGTAGTAGTCATCAAGAATGGAGCGTTGCATCTAATGTTTTATCTAAACTTTATAACAATAATGAATCGCACATAAATGAACGACTTATGTTGTCCATTTATCACTGATAATAGCAACTAGATAGCGCTTACCTTGGTACTCATCAAATACCAGTCGTAATGCCCGCCAGTCCAGGCCACCATAGTCAGGATTGACCCCGGGGTTATAGAACTCAACATAGTCTGAATTTTGATATATTTGATGCAAATTATTGATACTATTTCCTACGGCAGCGCTACTGTTGATGGTCGTTGACTGGTTGTAATAATAGTCGGCTTTCACCCAATTTTTGAGATAATCTGGCAATGGTGTGACATATAGCTCGCCAGTACCGTCTTTTTGGCCCCAAGTGAAGCGAATATTGGATTCATCGAGATATTGTGCGTATTGATCGCGGCTAAACACTTTGTCGGATTCAGGTTGAATATAGGCGTACATAGAAAAACGCACGCCACGCGTCGGATGAATATCATCGGTGATTCTCGTATAGGCGTTATTGGCCAGTGCACGCTGAATACGCATTGCTTGCTGTATAAGGGTTTGCTGGCTCATATCAGAGGGAGTAGATGTGTTATTTGGTGACTGTGTCGTCGCGTTTGACTCAGCAGAGAGTTGACAACCGCTGGTCACTACAAGGGGTACAAAGAGTGCTACGGTCAATAGGGACTTAAGACAAGGGTAAGATAAATTAAAACGAGATGAGATCATAATAATATCCTTATCAGTATGGGAATATAGCAAACGGTAGTTGTCCGTTTAACCTAAATAATGCGACCTTTTAAATGATGCTTATAAGTAGAGATAGCGTTTTATGTGTTTTGATGAATATATGATTTAAGATAGCATAAACGCAGGACACCATGCAAAAATCGATTTTGTCAATAACAGTGCTTATCATAGGAGTGTTTGCAATAACGGCAAGCGCAAACCTAACGGAGCCGCTACAGACCGCTTTTGCGCTAAAAGTAGAAACGATCGCTAAGATGTATGAACAAGATAGCCACAACCGAGGGCAAGATCATCCGTCTACATTGCAACAATACGCCAATCCAGAGCTACAGGCTGCTATGCAGCTTGAGCAAGATTATTTTGATAAAGAGCAAATATCCTGCCATATTGGCTATGATGTGCTGTGGAGCTCGCAAGATCCTGACTATACGCAAGACAAAACCTTTTCAATGATGACAAGTGGATTGGTTCAAGTCAATTTAGCGCAAGGCGACAATGTGCATTATGAATTGGTGTGCGATGAGAGCGTCTGCCAAATAGCGGATGTTATCTTGTATAACGACGGCGCATCTTTACGAGAGCATTTAATTAAGAGTTGTCGTTAATCATCAGTCGTTAAAATCATGCTAGCGTGTGAGTTATAAAAGGTTAAGTAGATTCTGTGAAAATCAATGATGTTATTTTTAGCTAATAAAGAAATATACTCAACCCTAAACACCGTTGGTTTGTTTTCGTATAATGTATATTATGTTAAATAGACTCTATTTATAGTTAGTTAGCATTTGATTCAACGATATTATTTATCTGCTCACTATCCACTTTGATTCTCTTAACCAAAAAGTCCACAGCGGCTTTTACTTTAGGGACTAAGTAGCGCTGCTTTTGATACAACAAATAAACCGCCATATCTGCCTGCTGGGTAATCGCTAATTTATGCGCAAACTTTAGCTCTATCAGCTGTCCTGACTCTAGATATGAGGCTAACGCCCAGCGCGTTGACATCAAAATACCGTCGCCATTACATGCCTTTTTTGCCAGCCACGGCCCGTTATTTGATATAGCGACCGCAGGCCCTGAGACATCGTGCCATTGATTGTCTATATAGCAAAGCCAAGGCGTCGGCCCTGTTGGCGCTTTAAAATACAAACCTCGGTGCTGTACTAATTGCATTACATCTTTAGGCATGCCATATTTCTCTAAATAACTTGGTGCAGCTACAGGTATAAAACCATTGTCCATAAGCCTTATCGCCAGCACGCGCTCATTAGGCGCGTAACCGCCGCGAATCGCGATATCGACGTCATCACGCCCAAGGGTGGACAGCTCATCACTTAAGCTCACATCCAAGACAATCTTTGGATATAACGCGCTAAATTCCTCTAACAATGGTAATAGGATTTTTTCACCGAAGCCGACCATGGAGCTGATGCGCAGACGCCCCATAGGCGTAGTTTGATAACTCTGAACGGTCTCAGCACTTTGTTTGAGCTGACTGAGTATTTGCTGTACGTCGTTATAGTAAATCTGACCCACTTCTGTCAGTTTGACAATGCGAGTTGAGCGCTGTAACAAGGTGGCACCCAGATTCTTTTCTAGATCAGCAACTCGCCTTGATAATGATGATGGTGGTACTCCAAATGCCTTTGCCGCTTTAGTAAAGCTGCCCGTTTCAGCGACTTTACTAAAGTAGCGTATGGCTCGCAATTGATCCAACTCCCCTCTCCTTTTAGATCTTCAATTGTGCAATATCTGAGCATTTTCGCCTTATTATTGTCATAAAAGCAATAGTGATTCACGTTTGTATGCATATACAAGCCTATTAAAACCAGTAATAATAGATTTGACTTTATAGGGACCGCTTTAGTACTGCTACAGCGCATTCAATATGCTGTAACTCAGTTAGACTTAACAGGGACGTCAATAAGAAAATTGGCAACTTAAGCAATATCAACTAAAACAATATCAACTACGGATAACCAATTATGATCACTTTGCATGGATTTGCCGCGAGCAACTACTACAACCTAGTAAAACACGTTCTCTTACACAAAGAGATTCCATTTCAAGAAAACCTCGTCTATCCGAGTAGCGACGAGTTACTAGCCGTCAGTCCTGTAGGCAAAGTGCCTGCTATTACCATGCCCGATGGTTTTGATCTATCAGAGTCGAGTGTCATCTGCGACTTTATTGAAGAGAGCTACCCCTATACGCCGCTATACCCTAGCGATGCCAAAGAGCGCGCAACCATACGTCAAATCATGAAGATAGCAGAGTTGTACTTTGAGCTACCAAGCCGCCGCTTGATACCGTTTACTTTTTCAGGCACTCCAGTGCCTAAGCCTATTGCTATAGAGGTACGTCAAGTTTTAGAGCGCGGTATTATCGCCTTGAATAGTCTGAGTCAGTTCTCACCTTGGATTGCAGGCGAGCAATTTACTATGGCTGATATCTATGTTTATTATGTCAACACTATCGTAAGTAGCTTTGCCGTCAAACAGCTTGAGTGGGATATCATGGCGCAGATATCAGGCATGACAGAGTGGAATAAGACTATGAGGGACTCTGATATTGCTAAGCAGGTGGACGTAGGTCGATTGACAAATATGCCTGAATTTATGCAATACGTGCAAGCCCAGATCAAAGCTGTCCATACTAAATAAAGCCAAACAATAGCTCATTTGAATAACGAACCATTTACGATCAACAAAAGACACTTTGTCTAATGCCTTTAACCATTTGCAGGAGCAAACCTTATGAGCGATACAAACATACAACTCATCTCTACTATCAGTGCTGACAACAAACTTACCGTATCTTTGCAAGATATCGAGATGCCGCAGCCAAATGACGACCAAGTTGTGGTACGTATTGAAGCTGCGCCGCTTAACCCATCTGATTTAGCGATTTTGTTTAGCGTCGCTGACATGTCTACTGCCGCGCAATCAGGCAACGAGCAAAACCCAGTTATCACAGCAGACGTTCCTGCCAAGTTCATGCCAGCCGTCAAAACCCGCGTGGGCAAAGATACGCCTGTCGGTAATGAAGGCGCTGGCACTGTGGTCGCCGCAGGATCCTCACCGGCGGCGCAAGCCTTAATGGGTAAAACCGTTGCGGTCATCGGTGGCGGTACGTATCGTCAATATCACTGCGTCAATGTGCAAAGCTGCTTGGAATTAAAAGAAGGCACAACGGCTAAAGAAGGCGCGTCCTCTTTTGTTAATCCGCTAACCGCACTTGCAATGACTGAAACCATGCGCGCTGAAGGTCACAAAGCGATTGTACATGCGGCAGCCGCCTCAAGCCTTGGTCAAATGCTCAACCGTATCTGTATGGCTGATGGTATTGATCTGATTAACATCGTGCGTAAAGAAGAGCAAGAAACTTTGCTACGTGATATGGGCGCAAAATATGTGGTCAATTCAAGCAGCGAGTCATTCCTCACCGATTTGACGACAGCGATTATCGAGACGGGCGCTACTATCGCCTTTGATCCTATCGGCGGCGGTCAGCTAACTAGCGATATCCTTAACTGTATGGAAGCCGCTATCACACGCGACGTTGAAGAGTACAGCGTGTACGGCTCTAATACCTTTAAGCAAGTCTATGTATATGGCGGACTAAACCGAGGTCCTATTGTCCTTAATCGCAACTTTGGTTTTTCTTGGGGCGTTGGCGGTTTCTTGTTGTTCAATGCACTCGGTAAATTGGGCACTAAAACTGTTATGAAAATGCGTGAGCGCGTGGCAGATGAGATCACGACCACCTTTGCTAGTAGCTATACTCATGAAGTGTCATTACCTGAGGTTTTACACTTAAAGTCTATCGCCGCTTATGGTAAGCAAGCGACTGGCGAGAAGTATTTAATTACCCCGCAGCAGTAATCAATATTTAATCATAGCAACTATTTATAGTAGTGAGTTTTTGCACGTAAAAAAGCAGGTACTCTAAACAGTATCTGCTTTTTTATTGTCTAAATGACAGCTGGCATATTATTTATTAGCGGGCAACAGAATAACGGATAGCCATGCTTTATAAAAAATAAGACCTTATTCTGAAGTATCGCGATACAACGTGACATCAGACTCTTGCATAAACTCTTCAAGGCTCATTTCTGTGTTCTGACTGTCATCATTATTAGGTGTCGGTATAGCATTACTTTGCTGATTATTACTATCTATAGCACTATCTAAGTTCGCGCTAGCAGGTTTGGTTGTCAAAAGCTCCAAATTTGCTTCGTTAGTGTTTGTGGCCGTATCTGTTACTGGCAGGGGCTCACTATTAACATCTGCATCCAAACCTGCATCTAAGTTATCATTAATAGGTACAGCCGTCGTATCATCTAAGACTGGTGAGACGTTCTCTACGTTAGTATCGCCTGAAAACACACTCATTAAATCTATCTTTCCAGTGATATTCAAGAGTACTATAGCTGCTGCCACAGTAGCACTGATCAATAGCGCTACGATTAAACCAATAAAAAATAAACTTTTAGTATCGGTGTTCGTTTTTTTGTTTTTTTCTAAGCGGCTCTCGTGACTTGTTTTATGAGTTAAATGAGCAGATATTCTGTCATTAATGTCTATATCGTCAGATCGCTGAGTATCATCGTATTTAGCAGATATCTCTACCGCATTATCCTCAACTGTTTGCACCTCGCCATCTGCAAAAAAACTTAGCTCTTCAGCACTTAAGCCATCATATATAGAGTAAGGCTCTATATCGCTAGAATCACTCAAATCTTCTTGATCACGCATCTTATTTTTATTTAAGTCACTCATAGCACACCATGCCATTTTTGCTGTTAGAATTCAGATAGACTTATCATCGACTGATGGTTTGTCACCTCTTACACTAGGAAATAAGCAATAACTATGCCAGCGCCTGATTCTACCTCCACCTTGTCTTATCTAATTGTTTTATTTGATAAAGGGCAAAAGGAGTCGCTTGTGTCGTTCAACGTAAGACTCTAAGAGTACTATTTATGGACATCAAACAGCTGAACGTTTTCATCGCTATTGCCGATTGTCAAAGCTTTAGCTTGGCGGCGAGGAGCACGGGTATCTCTCAGCCTAGTCTTAGTCGTATGCTAAAGCAGCTAGAGACAGACATAGGTGTCGAGCTGATTGATCGGTATCATCGACCCCTACAACTGACCGAGTCTGGGCAGTTTTTTTATGACAAAATCAGTGCGGTGCTAACAGAGCTTGCGACCGTCACTAGCATGACCCAGCGTCTATCTAACCCAAGTACGGCGCTCACTATCGGTTTTGTGCCATCAGTGTTATATGGGCTGCTGCCTGAGATTATCGCCGCGCTCAAGCGCCGTCGTCCTGACATCGAGGTCAATCTCAAAGACATTAGCTCCTATCAACAAATCGAGGCACTAAAGAGCGGTGATATCGATGTTGGACTTGGACGTTTTGCGCATCGCGACCCTTGGATTCAGCAGATCCTGCTACGCCATGAGCGCTATATGGTTGCGCTACCCAAGACCCACCCCTTAGCTCATACTCGTGATCAGCGCTTAATAGACTTGGTGAATAATCGCTTGATCCTCTATCATCAAACTCATTTGCCGCCTGCTATCTCTGTAATGACAGATGCAACGCCAAGCGCAGTGCCAATTAATGCAACGCCCATTATCGAAAACGCCATCACTGAGCCGCTGCTTCATCTATTTGCGCAGTATGGTATCACGCCGCTAATGACAACAAAGGTAAGCGACTTGCAGGTGGCGCTAAGCTTAGTTGCTGCTGGTGAAGGCATTACGCTGGTGCCCGCAAGCTTACAAACGGTACGCGCTGAACAAATAAGTTATCAGCGGCTTATTCACGAAAACGTCACCTCTCCTATCTATTTACATACCCTCAAAGATGTTGTCCATCCAAAAGTGCCTGATTTTCTTAATGCTATTTATGAGGTCTATGAGCAGCGCGGTATCACTTATCGTCGTCAACAGTTTGTGTAAATTAGATACCCAAATAGCTGACTAAATTAGATGATAGTAGCTGTGCGCAGAGGTTTACTTAGTAAGCAGAATTTTGCATAGATTGCCTCTTGGTATATATGATAAAGTCGGCTGATATTTGAAAACACTTATAATGATTTTGAGACAATTATGAGCACACAATCTATGAACAATACGGCAAACCCACTACAAGAAAAAGGGTTTAGCTGGCGAATTTTTGGCCCAGGTATTTTGATGGCGACCGCTGCTATTGGTGGCTCACATCTAATTTCCTCTACGCAGGCAGGCGCGATATACGGCTGGCAATTGGCGATTATGATTATTCTTGCCAATGTTTTCAAATATCCCTTTTTTCGTTTTGCTACCGAATACGTTTATGACACGGGCGAGAGTCTAATCGCAGGCTATGCCAAACGCTCAAAAGCCTATCTATGGGTGTACTTCATCCTCTCAATCTTGTCTGCGGTGATCAGTACGGGCGCTGTGTCCTTGATCGCAGCAGTCATATTAGGCTTTATGCTGCCCGCCTCTTTGGGTCTTTCAACCATAGCGCTATCGCTCATTATCGTTGTCGTCTGCTGGGTGTTTTTGCTTGCAGGTCACTACAAGTTATTAGACGGGGTGACCAAATGGATTATGATTGCCCTAACGACAGCGACGGTCGCTGCTGTTGTCATTGCTGCTGGTAAGCCTGCGGTGATGACTGCTGATTTTGTAGTCGCCTCCCCTTGGAATCTGGCAACTTTGGGTTTTATCGTGGCGCTCATGGGATGGATGCCTGCGCCCCTTGAGTTCGCAGCGATCACCTCGATGTGGACGTCCGCTAAAAGAAAAGCGGATAACACCACTTATCGCCAAGGCTTGCTTGATTTCAATGTTGGGTTCTTAGTTTCTGCTGTCTTAGCGCTATTCTTTTTATCGCTTGGCGTGTTTGTTCAGTATGGCTCAGGGCAAGAGATTGAGCTGGTAGGCGGCGCTTATATCAATCAGCTCATCAATATGTATACTGCCACTATCGGTGAATGGTCGCGCTTACTGGTCGCCTTCATAGCCTTTATGTGCATGTTTGGCACCACAATCACTTGCGCAGATGGCTACGGTCGCGCCAATGCTGAATGTTGGCGCTTGCTCAAAGGTGAGAATGAGATCAATAAAAAGCAAATTGCCTTTTGGACGACTTACGCTATCGGAGGCGGTCTGGTTATCATTACCTTCTTCACCGGACAACTCGGCGCTATGCTTAAATTTGCTATGATATCAGCCTTTGTCTCAGCGCCAATCTTTGGTTGGCTGAATTACTCTTTGGTAAAAGTCCACAAACAAATGTCTGCTGGTATGAACGCCTATTCCATCGCTGGGCTACTATTTTTAGGGGGTTTTACACTGTTGTTCTTAGCGAACTTAGCGAGACTATTTGGGTAAATAAGGACTAGAGAACATACTCACTAATTTCAAAATGCCTTTTTAGCTAAGCTAAAAAGGCATTTTTGTAATATGACTTTCAACTACTGTATGCGCCAACAGTGAGCTATAAGCTACTTATCTTAAAATTATATTCATATGTAACTAAATGTAAAATACATTCTATTTTAGAAAAAAATTTATAGGCTAATATACATAGAAGATAACGTATGATGTTGATTTAGACATGTAGTTATTCATATTATAAATAATTTAGTTTTTAGTTAACATACAATTAATTTTATATTAATAACCATAGGTTTTGTACGCTATGCAATGTTAGTGATTAGATGTACTCTAAGTCAAAAACCATTAAAGCATTTTAGCGTCTAACACTAAAATCAAAGTATAAAAGACAATCAGCTAACCTCTCTACGTAAGGACATCATCATGACTTCATCAGCTGGCGCACGCTTTCGCAGTGCTATGAAAGCGCAGAACGATAATAATCTACCGCTACAGATCGTCGGTACTATCAACGCTTATACTGCGATGATGGCCACACAAGTCGGTCATAAAGCTTTGTACCTCTCTGGTGGCGGCGTTGCCAATGCCTCATTTGGCCTGCCAGATTTGGGTATGACGAGTCTCGACAATGTATTAGAAGACGCGCGCCGTATCACTGATGCCGTTGATACGCCATTGCTCGTCGATATTGATACCGGTTGGGGCGGCGCCTTTAACATTAGCCAAAGTGTTAAGAAGATGGAAAAAGCAGGCGTGGCGGCAGTACATATCGAAGATCAAATCGCTCAAAAGCGCTGTGGTCATCGCCCTAATAAAGAAATTGTCAGCATCTCAGAGATGGTCGATCGCTTAAAAGCGGCACTGGATGCCAAAACTGACCCTGATTTTGTCGTTATGGCGCGTACTGATGCGCTATCTGTCGAAGGTTTAGACGCTGCCGTTGAACGAGCAGTGGCCTTCTCTGATGCAGGCGCTGACATGATATTCGCTGAAGCCTTGACCGATATCGAGATGTATCGTAAATTTACCGATGTGCTCGATATCCCCGTCCTTGCCAATATGACGGAGTTCGGTCAGACTGATCTATATACCACTGAGCAATTGCATGGTGTTGGCGTCGATATGGTGCTCTACCCACTATCAGCGTTCCGTGCGATGAATAAAGCTGCACTCAATGTCTATCAGCATCTATTAGATGACGGCACGCAAGAAGAAGTCGTCGATACCATGCAAACCCGTATGGAGCTCTATGACTTTTTGAATTATCATGAGTTTGAGCAAACGCTGGATAAATTATTTGCGGACAACAAGTAAAGCGATTCACTGTTTGTAAGTCAGTAAAGCGTGAAAATTTCACTGTACTATAAAAACCGTACCACCCAAAAAGCCACCAAAAAGGAATGTATTATGGCAGCACAGAAGGAACTATCAGGCGCAGGATTGCGCGGTCAAGTCGCAGGCAAGACCTCATTATCTACTGTTGGTAAATCAGGCTCAGGTCTAACCTATCGCGGTTATGATGTCTCAGACTTGGCAGAAAAATGTATCTTTGAAGAAGTGGCCTATTTGCTACTTTATGGCAATCTGCCCACTCAAAGCGAACTTGATGAGTATCAAGCCAAACTCAAAACACTACGCGGATTACCACAAGCGCTAAAAGACGTATTAGAGCGTATTCCAGCGACGGCGCATCCTATGGATGTCTTGCGTACCGGTTGCTCTATGCTCGGTAATCTTGAGACCGAAACCGACTTTGACCAAGAGAACGACAAGACCGATCGCATGCTCGCGGTATTCCCATCCATCATCAACTACTGGTATCGCTTCACGCATGATAACGTGCGCATCGAAACCGAAACAGACGATGACACGATTGGCGGTCACTTTTTGCATCTGCTAAAAGGCGAGAAGCCAAACGAGCTACATACTAAGGTGATGAATGTGTCATTGATTCTTTATGCTGAGCATGAGTTTAATGCCTCAACCTTTACCGCACGCGTTTGTGCCTCTACCCTCTCTGATATTCACTCTTGTATTACAGGTGCTATCGGCTCGCTACGTGGCAACTTGCACGGCGGCGCAAATGAGGCGGCGATGGATATGATTGAAGGCTTCAAATCGCCTGATGAGGCTGAAGAGGAGATGATGGGTATGCTGGCGCGCAAAGACAAGATCATGGGCTTTGGTCATGCGATTTATAGCGAGTCTGATCCGCGTAACGTCATTATCAAAAAGTGGGCTGAAAAACTCGCTGAAGATGTTGGAGATACGGTGCTCTATCCGGTATCAGTACGCTGTGAAGAGGTAATGTGGCGCGAGAAAAAACTGTTCTGTAATGCTGACTTTTTCCATGCCTCAACCTATAACTTTATGGGTATCCCAACCAAGCTGTTTACACCGATATTTGTGTGCTCACGTCTGACAGGCTGGGCCGCTCACGTCTTTGAGCAACGCGGTAACAACCGTATTATACGTCCAAGCGCAGAGTACATCGGTGAAGAGCCAAGAGACGTGCCTGATATGAGCGCTCGTTAATCGTTCTAAATATCAATGTTTGATGTGAAAGATTGTAGGGTGTGCTGGACGCATCCTACATACTATTTTGATTATTCTTATTATTTATTGAGCAAAGTCTATTCACGCTAATAAATTTTGCTCAATAAATTATTTTAATTCACTTACAAAGGAACGCACGCCATGCCAACGAGCACTGACAATAAGCAGCCCTTAACGCAAGTTAATCCGCAAACCATGAACGCGCAATTTAAAAAGCCTCTACCCAATACCGATTTGCATTATTTCGATGTAGAGCAAGCGATCAATGATATCGAGCCTGGCGCTTATGCCAAGCTATCGTTTAGCTCAAAGGTACTGTGTGAGAACTTAGTACGCCGCTGCCCGCCAGAGGACTTGACCGAAGCCTTGTCACAGCATATCTATCGTAAGCAAGATATCGACTTTCCATGGTATCCTGCGCGCGTTGTCTGTCATGATATCTTGGGTCAAACGGCCTTTGTTGATTTGGCAGGCCTTCGTGATGCAATCGCAGCAGAAGGCGGCGATCCGTCTAAAGTAAACCCCATCGTACCCACGCAATTGATCGTCGATCACTCTTTAGCCGTCGAGCATGCAGGCTTTGAAGAGAACGCCTTTGAGAAAAACCGTGCTATTGAAGAGCGCCGTAACGAAGATCGTTTTCACTTTATCAATTGGTGTCAGTATGCCTTTGATAACGTCAATGTCGTACCGCCCGGTAATGGCATTATGCATCAAATTAACTTAGAGAAAATGTCGCCGGTCGTACAAGTGGTTGCTGATCAAGACGGCGATGCGATTGCCTTTCCTGATACTTTAGTCGGAACTGACAGCCATACGCCGATGGTTGATGCGCTCGGTGTTATTTCAATCGGTGTTGGCGGCTTAGAAGCTGAGAGCGTGATGCTCGGTAATCCGTCCTATATGCGTCTGCCGGACATCATTGGCGTTGAGCTAACAGGTAGATTACAAGAAGGTATCACCGGTACGGATTTAGTATTGGCAATGACTGAGTTCTTACGTGATGAAGGCGTTGTGTCCTCTTATTTAGAGTTTTATGGCGACGGCGCGCGCAATCTCACCGTCGGTGACCGTGCGTCTATCTCAAATATGACCCCAGAATATGGTGCGACCGCCGCGATGTTCTCCATTGATGAGCAAACGATTGACTATCTACGTTTGACTGGTCGTACTGAACAACAGATCAAAACCGTTGAATCTTATGCCAAGCAAACAGGGCTTTGGGCAGATGGCATGGTTGATGCTGAATACGACCGCATATTGCGTTTTGACTTATCAAAAGTCGTGCGTAATATCGCAGGCCCATCACGTCCGCATGCTCGCGTATCAACGACTGATCTGGTCACTGAAGGTATCGCCCATGGCGAAGGTGATAAATTACCTGAACCAAAAGATGGTTTAATGCCAGATGGTGCGGTCATTATTGCTGCGATTACGAGCTGTACCAATACCTCAAACCCGCGCAACATGGTCGCCGCTGGTATCGTTGCTCGTAATGCGGTCGCAAAAGGCCTTGTGCGTAAGCCTTGGGTAAAATCCTCGCTCGCGCCGGGTTCAAAAACCGTTAAGCTGTACTTAGAAGAAGCAGGACTACTGCCTGAACTACAAAAATTGGGCTTTGACGTTGTCGCCTTTGCTTGTACAACCTGTAATGGTATGAGCGGCGCACTTGATCCAGAAATCGAAAAAGAAATTATTGAGCGCGATCTATTTAGCACCGCGGTACTCTCAGGCAATCGTAACTTTGATGGTCGTATCCATCCTCACGCCAAGCAAGCGTTTCTTGCCTCACCGCCACTGGTTGTCGCTTACGCTATCGCAGGTAACACCCGTTTCGATATCGAAAAAGACTCGCTTGGCAAAGATCAAAACGGTCACGACGTTTATCTAAAAGATATCTGGTTCGATGATAGCGAGGTCGATGCAATCGTAAAAGCGTCCGTTAAACCTGAGCAATTTAACGAAGTTTATATTCCAATGTTTGATGAGGCCAAAGCCGATGCGGGTCGCAACGAAGCCTCCGTTATTGATCCACAATATGACTGGCGTGAGATGAGTACTTATATCCGCCGTCCGCCGTATTGGGAAGGTAAAATGGCCGCAATGAATAAGCTCAAAGGCTTACGTCCACTCGCAGTGCTTGGCGATAATATCACCACCGATCATATGTCACCGTCCAATGCGATTATGGGCGCATCGGCTGCGGGCGAGTATCTCGATACAATGGGACTACCAAGCGAGGATTATAATTCATACGCAACCCATCGCGGCGATCATTTAACCGCTCAACGTGCGACTTTTGCTAATCCAAAACTGCTCAATGAGATGGTGCGTGATGAAGACGGCAAGGTTATTCAAGGTTCGCTCGCTCGCGTAGAGCCTGAAGGTCAAGTCATGCGTATGTGGGAGGCGATTGAGACCTATATGAATCGCGAACAGCCGCTTATCATTATCGCAGGCGATGGCTATGGTCAAGGCTCAAGCCGTGACTGGGCGGCTAAAGGGGTTCGTTTGGCTGGCGTGGAAGTGGTCGTCGCTGAAGACTTTGAGCGTATTCATCGTCAGAACCTAGTCGGTATGGGCGCACTACCCGTCCAGTTCAAAGACGGTGTTGATCGTGAGACATTAAACATCGACGGTACAGAAGTATTCGATATCGAAGGTGATGTGTCAGCCGGCGGCGATATGACGTTAGTTATTCATCGCACTGATGGCAGCGTCGATAAAACCCCTGTTATCTGCCGCTTAGATACCGCTGATGAAGTTAAAATGTACAACTCTGGCGGTATGCTCCAGCGTTTTGCTAAAGAGTTCATCGATGGGACGCTTGATGCAGTATAAGCGTTAAAAATCTTTACTTATAACAGAGCCGATGTTGTATGGCGAATACGACATCGGTTTTTTATTTCTTATAATATTGAATTATGATGAATAACCGCGTAATATGTACGATATACTGTACAAGTTAAGAAGCATGTCGTGAGAGGAGTAAGCTATGAGAGTGATTAGTTTTTCAGAAGCAAGAAAGCATTTAAAATCGGTTTTAGACACCGTTAATGACGATGCCAATGCCACTATCGTGACTCGCCGTGATGCTGATGATGCCGTTGTGATGTCTCTTGATTATTATAACAGCCTGATGGAAACGGTCTATTTACTGAAATCACCTGCTAATGCCGCTCACCTAGCGAAATCAATTGCCCAGTATCAAGCTGGCAAGACGGCAGTGCATGATTTGATAGATGACGAAGAAATAAACGACGCTGACACTTATTTGGGCAGTGAAAATGATGCTGAAGATGCTTAATACTGTGGTGAGTACAGAGCTATGAGTGGACAGCTAGCGTGGACGGATGCCGCTTGGAAAGACTATCTGTACTGGCAGACGCAAGACAAAAAAACACTCAAACGCCTTAATAAGTTAATCATAGAATGTAAACGAAGTCCGTTTGAAGGTATTGGTAAGCCTGAACCTCTAAAGGAAAATCTATCAGGATTTTGGTCAAGACGCATCGATGACGCCAATCGGTTGGTATATGCCGTCGATGATCGTTACCTGACTATTATATCTTGCCGTTATCATTACTAAACTAATCAATTCTAATCAAACTCAAAAGGCTCAACCTGTCCAGCTTCAACCTCTGCCTGCGCGATTAGAAGCTAACGTACAAACGCGTGAGACAAGTCTGGATTGTCTTGCATAATCTGCTTAATTTTTTCTGAGATTTCCTTGCACTGCTTATCTATCGTCATAATACTCTTCATTTTTAGCTAATTTATATTTATCTATACTATCAATAAAACTATATGAAAATCATAATTATATAAAGGACTCCAACCATGACCCAACCAACATTCGCCCCACAAATCTCAATCCCCGCCACCTATATGCGTGGCGGCACCTCAAAAGGTACGTTCTTTAAGTTATCTGATTTACCTGAGCGTTGCCAAGTCGCTGGCAAGTCACGTGATAACTTCCTATTACGGGTCATCGGCAGCCCAGATCCTTACGGCAAGCAAATCGATGGTTTGGGCAATGGCAGCTCTAGCACGTCAAAAACGGTTATTTTATCAGCCTCTTCTAGCTCAGATCACGATGTGAATTATCTGTTCGGACAAGTCAATATTGCCAAACCAATGATTGATTGGGCGGGTAACTGTGGCAACTTAACCGCGGCCGTCGGTGCCTGTGCCATTAATATGGGTCTAGTTGATGCCGACAAAATTAATAACAGCATCGATAAAGATGCTGAAAGCGGGATTTGTGAAGTACGCATTTGGCAAGAAAATATCGGTAAGACGATTATTGCCCATGTACCAGTCTATTTAGATGCACAAAACAAAGTACAAGTTCAAGAAACAGGAGACTTTGAATTAGATGGTGTGACCTTCCCAGCAGCTGAAGTTAAAATTGAGTTTATCGATCCTGTCGATGCCACCAGCGATATGTTCCCTACTGGCAACTTGGTCGATGACTTCGATGTGTCGGGCTGTGGTTTAGATTCCGATAACGTAAAAGCGACCTTTATTAGTGCCGGTATTCCTACTATTTTTATGCAAGCAGCAGATTTGGGCTTTACGGGTACTGAATTGCAAGGCGATATCAATAGTAATAGCGAGCTACTTACCAAGTTAGAGATAATCCGTGCCAAAGGCGGTGTGGCGATGGGATTATTTAAAGATATGAGCGAGGCACAAGCGAGCCAACATATCCCAAAAATCGCTTGGGTTGGAGCCGCGCAGAGCTATACGGCATCGAGTGGAAAAGCGGTCGATGCAGGCGAGATTGACTTAGTCGTACGCGCCATGAGTATGGGTCAATTGCATCACGCTATGATGGGTACAGCCGCAGTCGCTATTGCCGCAGCCGCGACCACGCAAGGGACGCTAGTCAATGCATCGGCTGGCGGCGGTAGTCTTGTTGAAGTACGGTTTGGTCATCCGTCAGGTACATTGCTCGTCGGCGGAAAAACCGAATTGGTCGATGGGCGCTGGCAAGCCAAAAAAGTCTCCATGAGTCGTTCGGCGCGGCGTATTATGGTTGGTGCAGTTTTTGTTCCTGCGGATGCTTTCTAAAGACTCGTCTTAGACTCACTTTTATTACAGATATCTATAACGATTTACTTTATCCTAATCCTCTATGCCAACCCCTTCTAATCTAAACAAATCACCCTTTAAAAAGCCGCCAGTCAAAAAGACTGAGCGGCGGGCGTTGCTGTGGAATATCCTAAAAAAGCTGGCTGTATTTGCTTTACCTTACAAAACCTTGATCCTTTTCACCCTACTCTTGACGGTATTGGGTTCGTTTACCGCGCAGGTAAATGCCTTTGTACTACGTTATACCGTTGATACCTTGACTGAAATTGCCACGCTTGCTGATCCTTGGCAGGCAGGCTTGCGCATGCTCACTATTATCAGTGTTGTGTTATTGACTAAAGAAATACTATCGATATTTATCTCTTTTGGTCAGCGCTTTTATGGCGAAAAGATTCGTATCAATCTCTCACGCGATTTATCACAGCGTATTATTGAGCGTATTCTCACGTATCGCATGGCGTTTTATACCAGTTCTGAGAATGACAGCGGTAAATTGCAAACTCGCATTGACTACGGCGTTATGAGCTTGACCAGCCTCGTGCAAAACTTCTTTATCGATATGCTGCCGCTGTTTGCCAGCGCTCTGGTCTCGCTGATTATCATGTTCTCCACCAACTTTTGGATTGGTCTAGTTGGGCTGATTATCATCCCGATTTACTTCTTTATCAGTCAAAAACAAGCGCGGCGCTTGCAAGGCTTTCGCCGTGAGATGCGCGGCTTTCGAGAAGCCAAAAGCGGCTTAGTCATCTCCTTAATTAACTCAATCAGTGTGGTCAAATCCTTTGTCCGCGAGTCAATTGAAGCGGATAAACATTACAAGATTCAGCATGAGATGACCGATAATCAGCTACGTATTCGTAGTATTGGCTTTATTTATGACGCAATTAAGACCTTTATTGAGCAGATTGGTATTGTAGTTATTATCCTGCTGACCGCCTACTTTGTATTAAAGGGCGAGATGACTATCGGCATGGTTTTGTTTCACGTGTTGCTATTTCAAAACGTCGCTGCCCCTATTCGTCAATTGCATCGTATCTACGATCAGATCAATAATGCTTTGACCTATGCTGAAGGGTTTTTTGAGATATTAGACGATGATAAACAAGTTGAAAATATAGACGGTAGAAGTAGCAAAGATCTAAAAGGTCATATAGAGCTTAAAAACGTCGATTTTACTTATCCTAATGGGACGCAAGCCTTAAAGGATGTAAGCTTTGAGATCCACCCCAATCGTATCACCGCTTTGGTCGGGTTATCAGGTGCGGGCAAGAGTACTATTATTAGCTTATTGGTCAAATTTTATGCACCAGATAGCGGCATGATATACTTAGACGGTCATGATTTGGCAGACTGTGATACGCATGAATTGCGCCAGCGCATTGGACTAGTATTACAGAGCAATCATATATTCTCAGGCACCATCAGCGAAAACATTCGTTATGGCGATATCAATGCCACTGACGACGATATTATTACGGCTGCCAAAAAAGCCTCTATCCATGAGCAAATATCAGAATTAGCCAATGGCTATGAGAGCACCGCAAAGTCTTTATCTGGTGGTCAACAACAACGTATTGCGCTGGCACGGATGTTTTTAAAAGATCCGCCGATTGTGTTTTTGGATGAGCCAACCGCTAGCCTCGATGCTATCGCCAGTCAACAAGTCAAAAAAAGCCTCGATCTAATCAAACAAGACCGTACGGTGATTATGGTCTCACATAACATCGCACAAATTATCGATGCCGATGATTTGGTGGTGATAGAGAATGGTCAAGTCGTTGAGACGGGTACGCACGAAGAGTTATATGAGAAACGCGGTAAGTACTACGAGATATTTACTGCGATGTCTGATAGCTTAAATTTAGATAAAATCAGTCAGACGATCAATGGTTGATAAGTAGTAAAATTTATTAAGTATCGACTATAATACATTTTTATTCTCACTCCCAATATTCCAAAAGTTATTGACCTATGAGCACCCAATTTTCAATAAAAACCTTTGATGAGCTTACGACAGTCGACCTCTATCACATTCTAAAAGCCCGCTCGCAGGTGTTTGTGGTAGAGCAAAACTGTCCCTACCAAGACATAGACGAAGTCGATTTTGACTGCTTACATCTGATCGCGCACAAGGATGAAGCGCTTGTCGGTTATTGCCGAATTATTTCGCCTGAAGTCAACACCCTGACCACCAACTTATCCGTGACTACTTCTCCGTATCACGCCTCAAAACAGATCTCAGGTGCTATGCCTGCTATCGGGCGTGTATTAGTATTGCCTGAACATAGAGGCTATGGGCTGGCACGTCAAATCATGACGAATGCCATACAATACTGCCGCAGAAAATACGGCAAAAAACCCATCATCATCTCAGCGCAAACCTACTTGCTCCCTTTTTATGAGTCGTTAGGGTTCGTCGTAGAAGGCGAGCGTTATTTAGAGGACGGTATCGAACACGTTAGAATGGTATTGCAGGTGCTTAAAAAGGTGAAAGTAAAAAAAGAGTCCTCAGGTGTGGTCGCGAATACGCTTATCTTTTTACTTTTGATACTAGGTCTGCTATTTATCGCTGGCCTGATTTATTTGATGACCTAAATCTTGTCTTTTGACGCTTAGTCCTACAAACATTCATAACATAATACCCTTTGGCGAGTCGATATTGACTGTGCTACTTTTGAGTCATGACTGTTGTTAGTTTTCTGATACTAAGAAAGCTTTTAATAGCACATTCATATTTGACTCATGGAAGAGGTACTAGTTATGTCTACTGTAGAGAGCAACGTCCGTCCAGAATACGACGATGAGATTCAAAAAATCGCCGATTACGTCCTTGATTATTCTATCGATAACGACTCCCCAAACAGCGCTGATGCTTGGCATACTGCGCGTCACTGCCTGATGGATACGCTTGGCTGCGGTCTGCTAGCACTGCGCTTCCCTGAATGTACCAAGCATTTAGGGCCAAACAGCCCCGATCAAATCACCCCAAATGGCGCGCGCGTACCTGGTACCGCTTACAGGCTAGATCCTATCAAAGCTGCTTTTGACATCGGCTGCATGGTACGTTGGCTCGATTATAACGACACCTGGCTGGCAGCAGAATGGGGACATCCTTCTGATAATGTCGGTGGTATCTTGGCTGTGGCTGATTACATCAGTCAGTGCAATATTAGCCGAGGGCACGTGCCACTCACTATGCGCCATGTGCTAGAGGCGATGATTATGGCGCATGAGATTCAGGGCGTGCTGGCACTTGAGAATTCCTTTAATCGTGTCGGTCTTGATCATGTGTTTTTGGTCAAGCTTGCCTCAACCGCTGTTGTAGCAAAGCTCTATAATCTGCCACGCGAACGTATGATGGCAGCTATCTCGCAGTCCTTGGTCGATGGTCAAGCGCTGCGTACTTATCGTCATGCACCCAATGCTGGCAGCCGTAAATCCTGGGCGGCAGGCGATGCCACTAGCCGTGCGGTACGCCTAGTGGATATTACCCTGCGCGGTGAGATGGGTATTCCTGGCGCTTTGACCGCGCCGCAATGGGGATTTTATGATGTGCTCTTTAGCCATACTAATAAAGATCTGGCATTAAAACATGAGAGCGAGCGCCAGTTTAGATTTCAGCGCGAGTTTGGCAGTTATGTTATGGAAAATATCTTGTTTAAACTCAGCTTCCCCGCTGAGTTCCATGCGCAAACGGCTTGTGAAGCTGCGGTAATTTTGCATCCACGTATAGAAGATAGGATTGATGATATCGACAAAATCGTTCTGACTACTCATGAGTCCGCGATTCGCATCATCTCAAAAGAAGGCGAGTTGTCCAACCCCGCTGACCGTGATCACTGTTTGCAATATATGGTTGCCGTTGCCCTATTGACGGGAGATCTGATGGCAGAGGACTACGAAGATGACTATCACGAGCAGCATCATCTGCTGATCGATCCGCTACGTCGCAAGATGGAGGTAGTAGAAGATCCGAGCTACTCAACGGATTATCATGATCCCAGTAAGCGCTCTATTGCCAATGCCATTCAAGTGTTCTTCAACGATGGCAGCAGTACCGACAAGGTGGCTATCGAATACCCCATCGGACACAAACGTAGACGCGCAGCTGGTATTCCAATATTAGAGGCTAAATTCAGAGCCAATCTAGCCACGCGTTTTGTGGAGACGCGCTGTGATGAAATCATCGCACTATGTAATGATCAATCGCGTTTAGAGCAGAAACCTGTTAACGAGTTTATGGATTTGTTTGTGACTAATTAATTTATTTAACCAAAAGGGCGTGTCGTTGATTAAATGACGGCACGCCCTTTTTCATTGTGTTGATTTACTTCTTTAAGACTTCATTTACCAAGGTATCGACGCGCCTGACCAATCCACAAAACTTCCTGATTGCGCCGCCGTCACACCCGATAGTACGTCGAGCAAGCACTCAGCGCTATAAGCAGGCGAGAACAAATGACCCTCTGCGACATTACCCTGAAAAGGTGCTGATAATTGCGTGTTCACCGTACCTGGTTGCATAACTACGATGCAAACATTCTTTAACGAACGACCCCACTCTATACTCAAGTTTTTCATGCCCATATTGAGCGCCGCTTTGCTCATACGATAGCTGTACCAGCCGCCAAGCTCATTATCGCTAATGCTACCCACGCGCGCGGATATGGTTGCGTATATCGCAGGCGTGCCATCACTGCGCTCAGCTTTAGATAGTAAGGGTTTGATGTGTTTGGCAATCAGCAAACCTGCCAAAGCATTGATTTGCATATTCTGTAAAAAGAATTCAGTCTCCACTTGTCTAAGCGCTTTTTCTGGTTGCGAGGTATCTGTATGAAGTAGCCCGACACAGTTGATTACCCAGTCCAAATGAATACTGTGCTGCCTAATAGTATCGACCGCTTGTGCAATACTCTCCTCATCACCGACATCCATCTGTAGCCAATGCACATTATCCGCCTTAATGTTGGGCACGGTTCTGTGGAAAGTTGCGAATATCAGCACGCTGTGATTTGAGTTTTTATTTGTCTCTATGATCTGCTCAACCATCGCCTGACCAATACCGCCTGTACCACCGATGATGAGATAGGTTTTGTTCATAATAGATCCTTTATTACTGATGTTATCATCGCTATAGACTTAACGATTTATTTTGGCTGATTTTTGTGAACTTTACTGTGACAAAACCGTGAGAAGCATAGCTTTTGTGAACCAGTAGTCTTGTAGTCATAAGTCTTAATGTTTTAGCTTTACATACCTTGATAGCTTTGTTATTGATGCGATTTTGGTTATGATAAGCTACGTTTTAACTTTTAATCTCGATTCTGCCTCTTTTTAAACGGATATCAAACCATGCTATCACCCCAAGATCAATTGACCGAGCTGGTGCGTACGCTTGAGAGCCAGCAGCATGTGTTTGCGACCGATCCGCTACTGATAACCGAAAAGTTGCAAAACGAGGGTGGTACGCCTATCCAAAAGTTGCATCGCCGTGCAACCCGTATCGATAGCAATGGCGCGCTGGCACGAATTCTTGGCAAGATTGACGGACGTATCAAAGGCATTATGCTGGTCATGAGCGTGGTATGGTGCATCTCAGGATTTTTGGGTTTATTTACCTTGCTACAAGCCAATGTGGTCAATTTCTTTTATGTTTTAGTCTGTCTACTTGGGTTTCATACGGTTATGTTGGTCGGTTGGCTCGTGCTTACGCTCATGAGTCAAGGCAAACAAACGCCAAGTTGGTTCGCTAGTTTTGTGAGTCCCAATCGTTTGATACGAGGCAAGGACGATGTTACCCAAGCGGCAGTTACACTATATGAGCGTCAATTAGAACACAGTGGTATGCGCTGGTATCTAGGAAAATTTAGTCATCAGTTATGGCTTGCAACCTTATCAGGTATGCTGCTTGCGATTATCTTTTTACTTATTGTGCGTCAGTATAGCTTTAGTTGGGAGTCGACGTTACTCTCCGATCAGGCGCTGATCACCTTGACTCAAGTGCTTGGTTGGTTGCCTAGTATGGTCGGCTTTGGTGTTCCAGATAATGAGTCGATCATCCAGAGCCGTCTGGTAACAGATGCCCTGCCCTTGTCTATTGCTCGTCAATGGTCAAGCCTACTGATTGGTAGTTTGCTGATGTATGGCATCGTACCGCGTGCGATTGCTTGGGCGTTTTGTGCCCTTATGTTCCGCCGCCGCAAGATGCGCTTGGATACCAAACTGCCTTACTATCAAAAAATCATAAACTTCTGGCAGCGCCAAGTGGTCGATGCTGATGATTTCACTGAGAAGTCTGCACCTGTTGCACCAAAGGCGTTGGTGAGCACTGGTAAGAAACTGGTGGCGTTACTTGAGTATCCTTATGATGTTGACCACTGGTGGCAGTTAGGTCTTGATGATAAGATTGAAAATTTCGGTATCGTTGACGATCGAGATGACATGACACGGCTAACGACCTATCTAGACACTCATCCTGTGCAAGTGCTGCTTGGTATTCATAATCAAGCGCTACCTGATCGCGGTACACTACGTAAACTTGACAGCATCGCCAGTCATGCTAAGAATGGATTAATCGTTCAGCTGTTAAATGGCGTTGATGGCGATAATGAACAAAATCATGTAAGAGTTCAGCAGTGGCAGACTGCCCTGTCGGCTCGTAAAATTGGTCTGGTTAGTAACTGATAGACAGTAACGTGTATTATAAAATGACGCAAGCGAGCATATCTAGAGCTGATTTTTTAGCTCACTCCTTTCGATATTTAAGCTGATTTTACGCTACACTCGTAAGTACCCTAAACACTAAGCACTTATTATGAATAATGATCAATCTAATAATAATAAACCTAAAGGCAGAGGTCTGTTCGCTGATAAGGCTTATGATGCACCTATGCGCACCAATGACGCTATAGAATACAATACTAATAGTTCACTAGGAACCGTTGAACGATCGCAACCTATATCAATCGATAACGATAATAGTGAGCCTGTTGATAGCACACTTACTACGCAAAATAAAACGACGATTGGCAGTGGTGAGCCGTTGAAATTAGCCGTTGTTGGCCATACCAATACGGGCAAGACCTCCATACTACGTACCCTGCTGCGTGATGTTTATTTTGGTGAAGTCAAAAACGAAGCAGCAACTACACGTCATGTGGAGCGCGCGCAACTGACAGATAGTCAGACCGGTGAAGTGCTGGTTACTTTGTATGATACACCAGGATTAGAAGATGCCTCGGGGCTTATGGACTGGCTTGAGGACAATACTGCCAGTCGCCGCGATGGTATTGAGCGCTTGCAACAGTTTTTGGCGGCAGACATAGCGACTGGTGCGGCCACTGGTTTTGACGACTATAGTCAAGAAGCCAAAGTCATTAGACAATTATTAGCAAGTGATATGGCAGTCTATGTCGTTGATGCGCGTGAGCCAGTACTGGGTAAATACAAAGATGAATTGGCGATTTTATCTTGGGCGGCGATACCCGTTATGCCTGTATTTAACTTCACCGATAGCCAAGACGCCAATATCGATGACTGGCAGATAATGCTGGCACGTCGCAACTTGCATATATCCACTCGTTTTGACTCGGTAGCTTTTGAGTTTGAAGATGAGATGCGCCTATGGGACAACCTCTCGACTATGCTTATCCGCTCAGAGAGGCTAGAGCAATTAATGCAGCGGCGGACTGAGGATTGGGCAAGGTTGTATGACGAGGCGAATATCATCATCGCAGACTTTTTATTAAATGTAGCCGCCTTTGTCCGTGAAATCAATGAAGGCGATGACCCGTTGCCAGTACTCACACAAATGCAAGAGGCAGTGCGCCAAAGTGAGCGCGCCACGCAAAATACGTTACTTAATCTATATCGCTTCTATGATAATGATGTTGCCTCGACCCCGCTTGAATTACAAGCCTATCAGCAAGATCCCTTTGATCCGCAGCTACTCAAAAGCTATGGTATTCGAACGACTTCGGGCGCTGCTGCTGGCGCGTTATTAGGTTTAGGTATCGATGCGGCGGCCCTTGGTACGACGCTCGGACTTGGCGCTGCATTAGGTGCTATCGGTGGCGGCTTACTCTCGAATACGAGTAGCATTGCCGATATGATTACTGGCGTTAAACGTCTATATATTGACCCCGCTACGCTTACCCTATTAGCAACGCGTGCGGTAGACCTTCTTACAGCGCTTCGTCATCGCGGTCATGCGGCAACCGATGCCACTCAGCTCTTGTACCAAAATGAGTCAATACCTAAAGAAGAGTTGCAAGACTCTAATAGTGCAATAGAAGATAGTGCAAATATACTGTGGCCTGCGCATAAACTACCGAGCGAGCTCAAAAAAGCGCGCAGCAAACCACAATGGTCATCGTTAGGTGGTGGTCAGTCGGAACTGGCTAGAAGTTTGCGTCTAGATATAGCATGGTCCCTATCATCGAAATTACAGTCAGAGAAACTTCAAAACCAACACAGTTAGAGATAACCCTTTTAAAGAACGATCTTATTAAACGGTAACACTTCGTTATCACACAACCCAAGGATATTACATGGCACATTATTTTGGATTTGAACCTTCAGAAAAACTCAAACAATTGATAGAGGAAGCCGCACAAGTAGAAGCATCGGATGAGCACGTAGAGTACTACAAATACCGTGATGCCCTCACTCATCAAACGGCTCGTGACTTGATCGACAATCTCTTGGTTGGTTTGGTTGAGATTATCCCTAATCCTGAGCGTCAAGCGGCCATGCGCAAGACCGTCGGTACGATAGAAAAGGCCGCCGATACTTTGCTTAATATTTTGCTCAATAAAGAGAACAACGAAGATGTGATGCCAAGCTTTCATTTTTTGCGAGATCAAGCGACGTTTATCGATAATGAAGGCGTTAGCCGTGTCGGCTATCAGCTGTCTGAAAGCGCCGCGCAGACCATCACAGAAGGCTTTGCGGCTGTGACACCTGAGCATGTCGATACTGTCAAATTTAAGACAGCTCTTGAGACTATGAACGATGAGACGCTGACTCATTTCATTAGTCATTATGCCGAAACGCTTAAATTGGGTATGTTCAAGCGCAAATCTGTGCCTGTGACCAAAGCGGTGATTGATAAAGGTATGAACATGGCGCTAACCAAACTATTACCTGATCTACCGAATGACTCTATGAACCGTCTAGCAGAATACTATCGCCCATTTATTGTAGAAAAAGCGGAGTAAAGTAAGTTCTGGCCAGTACTTGATGCTACAAGTCACTTGGTATTGGTCAGATTCACTAAAACTTGCTAAAATAGGCGGCAATTTTATCGAAGGCACACCTCATGACCCAAATCAGTAATCAAGAAATCGAAAAGACCCTGCGCAACTCAGAGTGCCTCATCAGTAGTATTGAAGTTGCAGCCGCTTATGAGCGTTTGGCCGCTCAGCTTAACCTTCACTACGCAGGTCTCAACCCTATCGTTATGGTCGTGATGAATGGTGGACTCATTCCGGCAGGTCAATTGCTCACTCACCTAACCTTTTATCACCGTATGCACTATGTCCATGCTACGCGCTATCGTGACAATCAAGGCACCAACGATCTAGAATGGAAATTCAAGCCTGATGTTAGTATTGAGGGTGAGTATGTTTTATTGATTGATGACATTTTTGATGAGGGTATTACGTTAAAAGCAATCGTAAAAGAATTGGGTAAAGAAAACCCAGCATCTATTGATTCGTGCGTACTACTTAATAAGCAGCATGATCGCAAAGTCGCGGATTTCGAGGTGGATTTTGTCGGTATTGAAGTTGCTGATCGCTATGTTTATGGCTGCGGTATGGACTTTCATGGATATCTGCGCCACTTGCCAGGTATCTATGCTATCAAAGAAGACAAGTTATAACTTAAGGCTTGATAAAAAAGCATCCTTAACGGGATGTTTTTTTTGCTATAAATTAACAGGGTTTAAGAAGACTCATCAGCCCTGCCCATATCTTCAAACTGTAAACTCAATCCAGTTTGACGCACCGTTGGTGTCGCTAGCGCCTGCGTAAATGCTGACTTTGTAGTAAATAGTGACACTCGTTTTTTGGCACGGGTTACTGCGGTATAGATAAGCTCTTGACTGAGTAAGCGTGCATTACTATCATCAAAGCAGATAGCAACATGCTCAAACTCAGACCCCTGTGATTTGTGTATCGTCATTGCATAGCTTGTGGCAATCATCTCATCACCAAGCATATTGACTGATATGCCTGTTTTTTTGTTCTCAAAGAACACTTGTAGACGCCCGCCTTCTATCTGTAAGCATATTCCAATATCACCGTTAAATAAACCCAGCTCATAGTTATTTTGTAATACCATAATGGGTCGACCGTGATACCAAGGAGACTTAGATAAGGGCAGCTTTAATTGATTGCGATGCTGTTCACTTAGGTAGCGATTGATAGAGTAATCCCCGCAGCGACCATGATGTCCAGCAGTTAGTACTCTGAATTGGTTGAGTTGCGCAATTAGTTCATTGAAAATTGCTATATATTCTGCCGTTGGCATGGATTTAGCAATTCTTACCTTATCTAAATCCCCTGCCGTTCGGCTTATATAAGCGTTATAATATTTGAGTACTCTTGAGTAAAATTTCTGACTACTTAGGCTATTTTTTACCTTGTACTTTTTAGCGACTACATTGTCTTGCGATTGTGCAGATGGACTTTGAGCCAGATGATAAAAGTCCAAAGTCTCATCATCTTCCATGAGCTGCCATACGGCTTCCATGCTTTTCTCTACGTTACTACCATACTCATCAGTGCTACGCTCTATATCACTGACATCTTGATTGATTAGCTTTGCAAGCTTACCGATACCAGACTCCGCTGTGAATCGGCGACTGCTCTCTAAACGCTTATGTACTGATTGAAGTGCTGGTATGCGGCACAAATCTGCGAGCACTGCCCCAGCGTCTACTGCTGCGAGCTGATTGGCGTCCCCTAATAAAATTAACCGAGCCTTTGGCTTGACAGCGCTAACCAAATAATTGGCTAGCTCAACGCCAAGCATGGATGCTTCGTCGACGATGATAATATCTTCACTCAATGGATTGTCTTGATTGTAGCGTGGTCGTCCGCCCTGCCCTATACCGAGTAATCGGTGAATAGTTTTGGCTTCTGGTAGCTGGATGTCTATTCCAGCACATCCTATAGCGTCTTGTAGCGACTCTTGCATACGCTGAGCTGCTTTGCCCGTTGGCGCGGCTAGTGCAAGGTTTATGCTAGTGGACGTCTCCCCTGCTGCGCCTAGCATTTCCTTGTCGGAATTTACCTGCTGGAGAGCAATTACTAGCTGAGCTACGGTAAAGGTTTTGCCGGTACCAGGGCCACCCGTAATAATACTAAACGCAGATCGATTGGCCATGTATATGGCTTTTTGCTGCTCAGGGTTTAGCTGTGAGTTTGCGGTGATCGGTAACGCCTGTACTACTTGACTCTTGATACGAATGACGTGATGCGCAAGATTGTACTCCGCTTTCCATGTGCGATGTAGCCATAGTGTAAGAGTTAAATTGTCTTTATTTTCTTTTCGCACAAAGATGATGGGTGTAGTTTCAGCTGTATCTTTTTTATTCATTTTTTGTATTAGTGAACTACCTTCTAGTCGAATTACGAATTTACTTAGGCTATTTTTTGTTGATTGAAGATAGTTGTATAGTTGGGTTGCTACGGTATAGCGCTGTTGCAAGCGCTGCTGGTCATATTGTGACAATGTTGATTGCAACAGCACATCTTTCCAAAGCGCATGATCATTGCTCATGAGTGATTGGGTGTCAACATTCTGTGCCAAAGTGCTTTGGGCATAATTAAGCAAAGGCTGGAATAAAGGCTGTATCAGGTGCCATCGCCAAGTATGATCCAAATTACTCATACTCGATAAAGTGACGACTGTATGCCCCTCTTCCAAGCGCTGTACCAGTAACTCAAACAATGATTCAAACAACCAGTCTTGAGTGTTACTTTGATCCTCTACGTCGTTTATGCGCAACTGACTCTGATATGCCAGATGAGTTTGCCTGCGCCGACGTAGTAAATACTGACTGACGCTAGTTGCCCAACTGCTACCTGTATTTGAGTCATTTGTAGTCATGTTATTTATGCTTGAGCCGATGTTGCCAAGCTCATGACTTGCCGGCGTATTGTCTATAAATTCATTGTTATTCATTAGTGGTTCGCTTAAATTTTGTGGTCTTTGTTTTTAGATTTTATATCTAACTACTGGGGCTACCAAACATCTCATCGAGCGCTTGCACGAGTGCAAAAGGAATTTGCCATTTAATGCGCCCATAGTCATGCACGCCTTGCGAGTCTATACCGCGCAAGAACACATATTCAACAGCGCCCAAGTACTGCTCTTCTCTACCGTTGTAGTCGTTTATTCGCAATCTTAAAAACCGGTGTAGCGCCACTTGATAGATAGCGGCCTGTAACCAGTATCCTGCTTTACTCATAGCTCTGCTCAAACTTTCTTCACTATAATCACTTAGGCTATTTCCTAGATAATTACTCTTATAATCTACAACGTAGTACTTGCCCGCATGTTCGTATACTAAATCAATCTCGCCGCGCAGGTAGCGATAAATATGGCTAGAATACTGCGCGCTCATCTCAATATGCTTATCAGCGTCGAGAGGTAAATATTGCTTGAATACCTCATCAATACGGTCAGGCTCAAAATGCTCCGATAGCCCCATGTTAAATCCGAGCTCAGCGATGCGCTGCTCGGGCGCGATAGCTTGTAGCGGTTGACCAGAAGCCAGTAACGGCGCTGCCAGTACATCACCTATCCAAACCATGAGCTCATCGTGTTCAGACGGTAGGCTGTCCTCCGTTACGTCAATGTCTGTATCAGACATACTCTGCGCTTGTGATTGCACCCTTTGCTGTAAGTGCTGTTGATGCGCGCGGCTGGTATAAACAAGCGGCAGTTGATAGTGACGGACACTTTGATCAATAATCGCTGACCACTTTTGATTATCGGTGAAATTTATCTTCTCAAAAATCTCATGCAAAAACGTACCCGCATTAGCGCCTTTAACGAAGCGAAAACGGATATTATCGCTTGTGATTGAACCTGCGTTGTTGTCATTAGCGTACTTACCGATATTGTCTTGCGCTGAGATGACCCTAGTAGATAGCGTCATCCCATCCGTTATATCCAAATCATCCTCTACGCTATCATCAAAAATAGCCAAAGCCTGAGTTTGCTTGCCCAGTTGACGGGATAAAGCGGTAAAACTTGTCTTAGCCCAGCCTTTAAAGTAACGCGCTTGAATCTGCGCATAGGCCTCATCGTAATTAATAAGTGTAGTGGTCTCACTCTTAGGTTCAAGAGTCGTTAGCTGCTCTTTGCTGGCCTTGATAACCGCGTGAGCATTAGACTCGACACTGTCGTATGCCAGCCAGCCGATGTAGTCTTGTAATCTTTCAGGTAACTCTAAGCTCTTACCACTACCATTTAGCCACTGAGCGCAGGGTTTGCGATCGTCGTCTTGGTTTTTGCTCACATCCCCAAGCACCATGTACAGCTGCTCGCTAGCTCGGGTAAATGCCACATAAGCTAAGCGGCGCATCTCTTCATAACTTTCATCCGTCTCAAATTGAGCATAGTAATCCTCCGTCGACTCTTTGGTAGCCTCTCCATTTGCGGATTGACTAGCGGCTATGCCTTTGCTAGTAGATAGACGGCGCTGCGTCTTTTGCTGCTCTGTATGATCATAAAGAAATAAATTATGCTTGCTACGAGCGCCAGCCTTTGGACTGGCGCTATCCATACCGATGACATAGACGACGGGAAATTCAAGCCCCTTGGATTTATGAATCGTCATCAGCTGTACACCAGATTCGGTCGGTAATGGCTGCTGCTGCGCCCATTCAGGAGTACGGCTACTGTTCATATTCTTTTTATACCAAGCCAGCAGCTCGTGCTCACCGATATGCATGCCATGCTGCGCGAGGATATCTAATAGATGACGCAAATCCATTAAATGACGAGCCCCATCTTCAATCTCTGCTAGAGCCACCCAAATATTCTTATTTGTCTGACCCTTCTTATTCATCGGATTGTGACTGAATAAATAATGTAGCGCTGACAGGATGCCATTGTTCTGCCACTGCCTCGCCGCGGTCTTGATATAGTTCTGAAAGTCTTGATAGCGCCGCTTCAGTGCTATTTGCTCTGAGTGAGCGCTTGATGATTGCGCAAGCAGTTGCACATCAAGCTCATCGTCATCTGCGCTTAACATAAGTAGCTGTACATCATCGAGGCTCAGCTGATAAAAATGACTAGTCAACACCCGATTCATAATGTCGCGGCGCTGCGGGCGTATCATTACCTCAAGTAAAGCCGCTAAATCACTAGCTATAGGGGTATCAAAGACGTTGCGCTCTGCCGTTTCAAGGGTAGGCACACCAAGCTTGCTCAGCATATCCTCAACCTGTTTGAGATCTTTTTTGCGTCGTCCAAGCACACCAATGTCGCTCGGTTTGAGCGCTCGCCCCTCTAGCGTCTGGCCACTTGCCAGCAGGGCTGCGATATGCAAAGCGGTAAGCTCGCAGTCGTTGTGCTTGGCGTCTTTGTTTGCCGGCAGATGAATCACACTCACGGGTTGATTGGGTATAATCGCCGCTGTTTGAGACGATAGCTCTTGCGCTATGGGCTGTTGCCAAGATAGGCTCACATCGGTCTTAAATGCGGTAATGTGCTGGTAGTAGATACCTTTACCTAACTGTGCTAAATGATCGGCCGCGCTTTGCGTTGACCTTTTTAGTTGACTATCATCTACGGGCGACGGACGTCCAAACCAATGATTGAGTGCGGTGATTAAGCGCTCATTGGAGCGTCTATTGATATTCAGGCTCATGCGCTGCTTGGCATCAAACAACGTCTTCATAGCATTGTAGTTAGCAACATCACCGCCGCGAAAACCGTAAATGGCTTGCTTAGGGTCGCCAACTAATAATAAGAACTCTCGGGACTTTTTATTTTCTTGGCTATCGTTTTGTCTTTTATTAGCTGATTTGGTTAAATAAATGCGCTCGATCATCCGCGCCTGCTCGCCATTGATGTCTTGTGACTCATCAATAAGCGCAATAGGATAATGGTGACGAATATAACGCGCTAGCCGCTCACCTTGCTTGCCTGTTAACGCTTGGTTAAGACGTACCATCTGTAGCGAAAAAGTCGTCTCACGTCTTTGCTCTAACACCGCTGGCAGCTTTTGCCGCACTTGCAAGGCAATATCACGGTTTAAGGTATCAATAAGCGCATCTAGGTGCTGTTCAATCTGGCTAGTAAAGTCATGAACGGCTTTTAGCGCTTGAATACTTGGCAAATGGATAAAGGTTTGACGCTCTACTTCTTTATTCTTATTAAACCCTTTACCGCCCTCTTCTTTAGTTAAAAAGGCTAAAGGTAGCGCATCATAAAATTTTTGGGTTTCATCATCTAAATGCACAAAAAACAGATGACCGTTTTTTTGGATGGCGGTTTGTATACGACCTATGCGCTCCGCTTTAGTTGCCAAACCTGCATTCCAAGTCATACCTTGCGCTTTACGATAATCCTTGTCAAAGTAAGGCGCTATATCCGTCAAATCACAGTCTATAAAATCTGTCAGCGCTTGCTGATACCCAGCAAAATCTATCGGCTCGCCTAGATCCACACCTTCTATTGGCGTGGATATAAACTGTAGCGACTTCTGTGCGACGTAGATATGATCGGCAGGTGTGGTCAAGCGCCCTGTATGTTGCATCAGCTCATAAATCTTTGGCTGCTGATAGTACAGATGGCTATGATGGGCGCGCACCGCATCGTGAATGATACTCTCTATCACTACTTGCTCATTATCACTAATCTGTACGCCCTGCTGATAGCCTGTCTCCGCGCTATACTCGGACAGCCACTTTTGCGATAGGCTATCTAAAGTGCCAACGAACAGCTTATCTAAGGTAATGAGTACCAACTTACAGCGCCGAATAGCATCGGCTAGCGGATACTCTCTAGCATGATCTAGTAAATATTCAATCAGATGACTGTTGATAGGCTCAGTGACGATCTCTGTGCTACCTGATAAATGAGCTTGCTCCTCTAACCAATCTAAGCGCGCTTGTCTTTGCTCAGCGCTTATTTTGATGTCTTTGGCGTCCGTATCTTTATCGTTTTTGCTGTTAGTTGTTTGCACGTTTATGTGTTTAAACTGCGGATAAAGTGTGGCATGGGTACTGGTATCTGCCTGAATCTTGCTCAGCCATAATAAGGCCTCATGAAAATGTTCTAGGCGCTCATGAATACGTTTACGTATATCAGCGGCGGCGGCGCGAGTGAATGTCGTTGCAATGATGTGCTCAGGCAAGCGCTTGCCTTCGATAAGTAAACGCAGAACAATACCTGTCAGCGTCCACGTCTTACCCGTACCTGCTGAAGCCTCTATCAAATACTGGCCCGTTAGCGCAATACGAACCGCAGGTGGCAGCTCTGCCCCTTTCGATTGCATAGAGGACGCATGATGTAAGCTTGTTGAATGAACGTCGATGTTGTTCTCAGTAGTAGCAGACGTATCGTTATTAGTCATAGTCAATCACTTGTACAAAATGGTACTTGTCTAAATAGCGCTCATTTAGAGTGGCTGTAAGGCTTTATTCATAGCGTCAAACAAAGGCGATGAAAGGGTTGGTAGAGCATCCATTAGGGCATTATAGTTATCATGCTTATCTAAAACATATTGCCATAGTTCATGCTGCGCGCAGGTATCAAAAGTCATATCACTATTGAAACTTGGTCGCAGCCAACTGTCAAAATCACTACGTTTGGGCTGGTAGGGCGCACCCTCACTCTGTGCCTTTTTTACTTTGTGAAGAAAAGTGAGCGCGTGCACTGGCAGTATGATAAGCGGCGTCTTGCCAGCGATATGAGCAAAGCGCACCCATTTGAGTAGCTCCGCTCGCGCGGTTTTGCACTCCATTGGCATAAGTTTAAAGGTGGTTTTATCTTTATAGCTATCATGCTCAGATCCTGGCTTGTTGAAGCGCCAAATACTTTTGCCGTCCTCTGCTATCACTTGATCTGATGTGGTGCTGCGTGCGACTTGCCAGTAGAGATGTGCCAACCAAAACCGTAATAAATACTGCGTGCGTGCACTATTGGGTAATAGGTTTAGCCAAAGGCTTACCGCTTGCTCTCGTTGCGGCGCGGTGCCTTTGAGTGTCAATTGACCTTGAGCATTCATATCGGGCACGTGCACTGTGGTTATGGTCTCGCTACAGGGGGTAATCAGATTAGCTGAATCTGTGTGTATACCTAAAGCTGCAAGCTCGCTACAAAAATCGTCACACTGCTGATCCATTTTGAGCTGCTGAAAACGCAGAGTGGACTGGCGCGCAACCCCTGCTGGCATCACTGGATTATAAAGCAGGCTTGTAGAGGCATTGCTATCGCTGTCACTTTGACTACTATGCAACGCGGTAAGCAGTTGGGTGTTAATCGTATAAGCGTTGAGACCTGAAAGGGATAGCGGCTCTTGATGTACGGTATCGTCTTCTGGCAGAACGATATGCACCTGCTGCTCTCGCAAGAAGTGCTTGGCTGGATGACGCGCTTGGTAATACAGGTGCTCCATATCCACTTGCACGATATCAAAAGGCTCGTCAATCGCTCCTTCATTAGCTTGGATACGTTCAGCGATCGCTTGGTAGTCAGCTGCACTTGGTAGCTTGACTTTAAGAGGTGGCGTATTACTCATACTCTCTTGCGCTTGCAAGCGCCCAAAGACCTGTTGCCAAACTCGCGCGGGCGCATGAGCACGCTGCTGATTCAGCTTTTCTTTGAACATCGCTTGCGAGAGCAGCGCAATATGGGCATCCTCATCTGTCGCATTTGATATTGAGGGCTGCGGCTCTACAAAAACCTCTGGCGCAAACGGTAGTGCGGGATGACGCGTAACCAGCCATTGCTCAATAAGCTTAGGCAAGTAGCGCTGTACTTGCCCTGTTAAACCAGCGTCGTTATGTGCACGCTCTAGCGGATCCCACTGCCATTGCACCTCCCCTTGCAAGAACTGTAATAGCTCACTAACAGGATTGGCAGGCAGATGCTCGTGAGTATCGGTCAGGCGCTGACCGTTATAGAATATCCAGCAGGCATTACGCGCGCATAGCATGGCATCCAAAAATGCGCCGTTGTCATCATCCTCGCTGAATCGATCACCACGGCGTGCGACGCCAGACTTCATCAGATCATAGCGATTATCCTTGTCACGATTGGGAAACTCAGATAAATCCATATTGAGCATAACAACTAGACCAAATGGCACATTACGCAATGCGCCAAAGCGCCCAAAGGTGATCACCCCTGTCGGCTCAGCACTGACTTGCTGGCTCTCAAGCTCATCTTCAATACTATCAAGCATAAAGCTAAGCTTGAGCGTTAAATTGCTGACTTTTGCCAGTCTTGTCTCAACCTGTTGATTCTCGTCTTGTACCATCGTAGCAGCATCTTCACTCTCAGTAAGCTCGGCGCGGTACTGCTGATAGTGACGATTGGCTCGCAAACTACTCTTGAAGCCATTCATTGCATTGAAAATAGCTCGCATAGGACGCGTCTGATCAAGGTCACCAAAATAAGGATGTATAATACTGTTTTCAATAAGGGCTAGCCAATCCTCAGCCTTATGACGAGCTTGGTACTCGTAGCGGCAAGCATCCAAGCCTGCATACACACGGCACAGTGCCTGAACGATGGGAGCGTCCGATAAACTAATAGAGGCGATAGGAATAGTCTTTTCAGCCAAGGCATTATCTAGCCAATTATCAGGATACAGACAGCCACTAATCTTCGCCTCTGGCATGACTAAGCCCAATGCTATCTGATCGAGTGCATAGGCAAAGCTAAAGCGGTAATCATAGTCAGAGGCATCTAACGTCTGCTGAAAATGCGCCTCATCAAACCCGCGTACAAACCCTGCCTGCGCCAGTAAATCACAAGCGCGGCTCATCTGCTCATGAGTAAGACCGAGGCTCTCATATAGTGGCGGTAGCATAAGCCAATCAAAGACCTCTGCCGCCTCAAAACGTGCGCTGTCACTACCGAGCAAACTATAAAATCCGCGTATCGCCTCCCATAACTGACGAATCGACTTGTCCACTACCCCCGTTACCTTGGCAGGTAGCGTTAAACCGTCCTGCCCTTCGCCATTCACGAATATCGAATTGATCAGCTCATGATGACGCTCGACATCAGGGAGCAAAACCACAATATCAGAGACGTGGCGCGCGCTACCCTCATCGCTTGGCTCATTGAGCCAGCGCCCAATCATGCCGCGTAGCACCTCAAGCTGACGCTGCAAGCTATGGCAAGAGTGAATACTCAAGCTATTATCATACTGTGACAGTTGCCATTGGCGCGCTTGCTCGTAGCGTTTGCCCTGTAAACTATCATCGCTGAATAAAGAACCTCCTGACTGTAAGTCTGAGTTATTATTGCTTAGGCTATCACTGCTTAGGCTATTTTTTCTTTTTGTTGTGCTCTCACTTTTGGCGCTATCGTCCGCTAAATCAAGCTGCATTTGCGCGCCGAGCGCTGCACTCAAACGCCCAGCAGTGGTTTGCTGAGTCGCACTCTCATCAAGCATCAAGATGTCTTGTTGTAAATTAGCGAGCAAGCTTGTCGGTGATGATGAATTACTACTATAGACGGGCTCATCAAACTTATCTTGCCAATCGAGTAAAAAGCCGTCTTTGTTATCATTACTGTCAAGCTCTGCTAGCATCGCAAAAGTCTCACGCGACTGCTTACCTAGACGCGATAATAGCGTATGACCATGATCACGCAAAAACACACTTTTTGGGTTAATCACTTGTTGGCGCTGTAACCACTGCTTATCGACGATATCGGCCCAAAATAGCTTTGATGGATTGTAATGTAATAAGGTAATATCAAAATAAGTAGATAACTTTTGCAAAAAAGTCAGCTCATTTTGTGGTAATTGTTGCAAAGTAAAGATGTGCAATTGCGTGGGTAGCATCGACGTTGTATCTACCCCTGTCTCTATACCCGTGCCTTCTTTGGCACTTCTCATGATCTGCCAAAACCGTTTCTCAATCGCTTGCCGGTGCTCGTAGACCGACGCAAATAGTAAGCGCCACAAATGCCGCTGAGCACTCTCAAGCTCTACGTAATGCGCAACCAGCCATTCAGGTGTCATGCCAGCGTGCTCATCGAACTTTTTGGATAGCTCATCTTTGTCTTTTATGAGCGCCTCAGCATCGACAGGCTTACCCTGTGACCATAGCGTCAGCCAGTCTTCACGGTGCGTGAGGTAGCGGCTAAATACTCTTGCAAAATCCGTGGCCAAAGACCATAGCCGTATGTCTTGCTGACTGCGATCTGCCTTGTCATCGAGCAGCGCTGATAATAGCGGATGCAAAGGATGAGTATCATCAGCGATTATCTGCGCCTGATAATAGGTAAAGTAGCCAAACAAACGCCATTGCATCACTGATCCTGTGAGCACCGCGACCTCAGGCACCGATAAAGTGTCATGAGAGCGCTCATTGGCCTCCAGCCACTCATTATGCGCGGACAGCACCTTTTGCATCAATGTCCATTGATACTGACCCCAAAACGTGGTGGTGACCAAAGTGCTGATACCGGCCTGACTAGCAATAGATTTATCTAGCCAATCGCCGAGCACCATGGAGGGCACTATGACGATAAACTCATCAAAGATACCTTGGTTCTTGGACTGATAAGCCGTCAATAACTGCTCAACTAGGCGTTCGGTCAAATGGGACTGAATAATGGTAAACATAGATGCGGGTCTAATTTTTATAAAGTAAAGAGGAGTCAATGCTAATTTGCAAAATATAGCATCATAAAGGTTTGATACTGAGCTTTATTTATGAGTAGTAGGCGTACCTAAATTTTATTTTCTGATAAAATATCTATAATTTTTCGTTTACAGCATGTGGTGCAAAGCGTCTTAGTGTGCCACCGATAGATGCATTTTACCAGTATCTAGCATCGATGATTCGATGCTCACGACAACTGACGTCGTAGAGATATTTTGAGTATGGTTAATAATTGAAGGTGCAAGTTATGCCGCTACGTCCTATAGATGCACTATTTGTCAATCCAAAAAGACGCTTGTACGTCGTCTACTACCGCGGCGTACTATGGCAATTACCGCGTATGAAAATCGATGAGGCCGCCTGGCAACGTCGCAAGCGGTATGATGGGGATGCTGATGAGCTGTATCTGAGTCAAAAGCAAGTTATATTAGATCCAGTGCTAGCGTCTAAGCTGCGTACACTTAACCTACCAAAGTCAGTACGTGGTAGTACGCTTGCGCGCTTTGAGTCATGGTGGCAGACGCAAGGCTACTACTGGATAAAAGATTTGGTAGATAATAATCAGTCCCCGCTTGCTGTGCACCAAACGGTTTCCTCATCAACTAAGCCAATTGTGTTATCATCCTCAGCGCAAATTAATTCTGATGTACCCCCTACGCCCATAGAACAAAAAGAGGCGAAAAGGGATATATTCGATACTATGCTCGCAGAATTGGTCAATGATGTCTTGAACCCTAAGAAGTAACCGTTTCAATACTTATGACTTATTCAAAAAAAACGCTCCGTTATCTATATAACCCAACATCGCCAATTTAATAAGTCCTGACTATGAAAGATTACAAACGCGTACTGCTAGCTCTTGCGTTACTACTCCTACTTGTAATTATCGCTCTATGTAGTTGGCTTTGGTTGAGCAATCGTAAAAATATGGACCCCCTACCCGTCATGGTTAGTGATAGTACGATAATTAGCGCGACTACCAATGAGCAACAAGGTCTCGGTACTAGTAACGATGTCACTACTAGTATTTTATACATCCAAGCTGAGGACAAGCTACAGGCACCACTTGATGATATTTTGGCTCGGTTTGAGGCGCGGCATCCAAGCGTAAAAGTCGCCGTTCGCTACGTGCCAGCGGAGCAGCTGCTCTTGTTACCCACTATCGATGTTAAGCAAAGTAAAAGCTCAGACTTGCCTCAACCGCTAAAAGCAACTATCGATATCATCATCGCTAATAGTAATCTCGATGATGCGCGTCTATCAGACTTGCAAACGCTCATCTATGATGCTCAAGCTAAGCTTAATAAAAATCAGGTAAGCATCGATAATGTAAAACAAGAAGGCACCACGCAAATCGATAACAACGAAGCCCGTACCCTTGCCTCATTTAACTATGCACTAAAAGGCTCACAAACGGTCGATGGCGTCATCTTGACTGAGAGTCCAGCGGCAATAAGCTTGCGTAATTTCATGCTCTCAAGCGTTGGACAAGACATATTAAAGACCTACAACTACGACGGTATTGACGGTTATCAAAATACTATGGATGAGATATTTAATGATTCTACTAGCGAGGTCATAGAGGATGTAGACGTCACTGATATCTTACAAAATAGTCAATAGACCATTTATACCTTTAGCTTGTTGCTTTTTTACTGATATGTTTTACAATATCATACCTCAAATGTTTATAATGCGCCTATAGCTCAACAGGATAGAGCAGTTGCCTCCTAAGCGATCGATCCGAGTTCGAGTCTTGGTGGGCGCACCATATCATACACCCTTATATATCTATAACGCCCTATTAGCATAGCTTATAGGGTTTTTTTATTGCCTATACTTTACTTTGATGTACTTTAAATAACTGTTGCATACTGTGAAAATAGCAAAAATCGTAAAGCCTCTAAATAACATATAAGTCAGCTCATGTAAGCCAGCTGACAAACCCTGTACCTTGACGGATGCAAACCATAGGAACAACAGGCGTTATGCAAGTTATCTTAATGAGTATATAGGTACTATGCCTATTAACCACCTCAAGCCTATCGACGTATTAGACGCCTGTAGAGTGACTGAGGCAAAAGGTACTTTTGAAGAAGTGAGTTCGTGTTCCCAGCCATTCACACTACTGTCCAACCATTGCCGGTTACATTCTCTTTCGTACTTGCCTTCTCCTATCAATATGATTCTATATTTACTTTATCTAAAGTTAGTTAACGACACCTACTGTCGTATTATAGATTTTATTAATTGTTTTACGAACAAAGTTCCGTTAAAGCAAATTCGTACTTACATTCTACGACACTCTAAATAGACGGAACTACTATGGCAAAACCTACCAACGCCTATACCGACAATAGCTTCGTATCCTCCGATCTTAAGACCATTTTGCACTCCAAACGTGCCAATATTTATTACCTCTCACACTGTCGCGTCATGCAAAAAGATGGACGTGTGCTCTATCTTACCGAAGATGACAAAGCCAATCTGTACTACAACATTCCGATTGCTAACACGACCTCTATCTTGCTCGGTACGGGAACCTCTATCACTCAAGCGGCCATGCGCTTGCTCTCGCAAGCTGGCGTGTTGGTGGGCTTTTGTGGTGGTGGCGGTATGCCGCTATTTATGGGCAGCGAGCGTGAGGTCTTTGTCGAGTGGATGACCCCTCAGAGCGAGTATCGACCTACCGAATATATCCAAGGATGGATGAGCTGGTGGTGGGATGATGATAAGCGTCTTGCCGCTGCCAAACAATTACAAATAGCTCGGGTTGCTTACCTACAAGCGGTCTGGGGTAAAGACAGCGATTTTAAACGCCACGGCTTTGATAGTAGCAATGACGCCATACAAAAAATGCTTAGTAATAACTTTAGTCAAATCGATAAGCAAACCGAGGTCATGCACTTATTACAACTAGAAGCTAGATTGACTAAGCAGTTATATAAATTAGCTGCCAAAAATACGGGTTATGACAGCTTTACCCGTGAGCATGACGGTATCGATAAGGCCAATGGGTTTCTTAATCATGGTAACTATCTGGCGTACGGTCTTGGTGCTACGACCGCATGGACACTTGGTATTCCTCATGGCTTTGCAGTGATGCATGGCAAGACCCGTCGCGGCGCACTGGTGTTTGATATCGCTGATATTATCAAAGATGCGCTGGTACTCCCCCTTGCCTTTATTTGCGCTAGCGAAAACATGAGCGAGCAGGAGTTTCGTCAAGAGTGCATCAATATGTTTACTAAGCATAAGGCGTTAGATTATCAGTTTGAAGTGGTAAAGCAGATTGCTATGTTCAAAGATTGGAGCGTGTAAAAAATGATTGTCACCTTTGTCTCTCAATGCGAGAAAAAATCACTTAAGCGCACCCGTAGAATTTTAGATGCCTTTGCCAACCGCATTGGCAATAACGTTTGGCAGACGGCTATTACAGAAGATGGGCTTACGACCGTCAAGCAACTCTTGCGTAAATCTGCAACCAAATCTACAGCGGTGAGCTGTCATCGTAATAAGACGCGCCAACTGACGGAACTGGTGTGGGTGGTGGGTAATAAACGTCGGTTTAATGAGGTTGGGGTAGTTCCTGTAAACCGTACCAAAAGAAATATCGTGCATGCTGAATGGGAGAATGATTGGGCTTACGCCAGTAGTATTCAGATTATCGCCACGCTATCTGCCCTACTTCATGACATCGGCAAATCAACCATTGGCTTTCAAAAAAAGTTACGTATAGCCACTAAGCAAGGCGACCCCTATCGTCATGAGTGGATATCATTAAAGCTATTTGAACTCATTATTGCCGGTTGTGATACTGATGATGCTTGGCTTAATCGTTTTATGCAGCTTGGCGACTGGTTAAAAGCAAATGATATAGAAAAGGCATTATCTAATGCAAATCACGATGCGGTAAAGGTTGAAGATATGCCACCACTTGCCCAGTGGACCGCTTGGTTGATTGTCACCCATCATCGTCTGCCGCCAGTCAAACAGGTGTTTTACCCTGCTAAAACCATTCAAAGTTTACAGCAGCCAACCAAAACAGATAGTTATAAAAGAGATCTCAATACCTTTTATTCAAGACTTACGCCAATCGATTATTGGATTAGAAACCCTAAATCTCTGCTACCCAAGAAAGACGGCGGTATGACGCAGGCACAATTAAAAGAGTTTTGGCGGTTCGAGAATTTAGTCATTGATAGCACAGTGTGGCAAAAAACCATAAAACGCTGGTCTAAAAAGGCTTTAAATGATCCCACTTTAATGCAAATTAGTCAGCAAGCGGTTAGGAATAAAAAAGCCATTAGCGACCCTTTTTTACTGCATTTATCTCGCCTATGTCTCATGGTGGGTGACCATAACTACTCTAGCCTCAAGCAAGACGACGCACGTTGTCTGAAAGTTAATGGATCGTTTGACCATATAGCAGCCAACACTGATCGCACGGCAGGTCAATCGGCTATCAAGCAGTCTCTTGAGGAGCATCTACTAGGCGTGGGTGCTTTTACCGCACATTTCTGCCGCGCACTGCCTATTATTGCTAATGAGATGCCAACTCTAAAAAATCATGATCCTCTAGCCAAACCTACTGGCGTTGAGCGTTTTAAATGGCAGAATCAAGCGTTTAAGATGGCCTATGCATTACAAGAGACCACCCAAGAACATGGATTTTTTGGAGTGAATATGGCATCGACAGGGGCTGGTAAGACGATTGGTAACGCTCGTATTATGTATGCCTTGGCTGATCCAAAAAAAGGCGCTCGTTTTACCATTGCATTAGGTTTACGGATTTTGACCCTGCAAACAGGTCTAAGCTTTCGTAAAGATTTAAAGTTAAAAGGCGATCAACTGGCTATATTGGTAGGTGGTAGCGCTAACCGAAAGTTGTTTGAGATGGCATATGATAGTCAATCAAATCAATATGCCAATATTATCGGTGAATATACAGGTGACGATAAACCTGTTGAGGATTGCGAAAGTTTCGGTAGTGAGTCCAGCGAGGACTTGTTAGATGAGATCGTAAACAGCGACATTGATTATCAAGACTTTGAGGCGTTAAATCTCGGTACTGTTATCGCTAGTGCCAAAGCGCGTGACCTAATATTTGCGCCCGTTGTAACCTGTACGGTTGATCATATTATTCAAGCGAGCGAATGCAAGCGAGGCGGCAAATACATTGCGCCGATGCTACGCCTTCTTAGTAGTGATTTAATCTTAGATGAGCCTGATGATTTTGACCAAGCGGACTTGCCAGCGCTCACGCGTTTGGTGCATCTCGCTGGGATTTTTGGCACGCGCGTTCTACTGTCCTCCGCAACTTTGACCCCTGATTTGGTAGCGGGACTGTTTGAAGCTTATATGGAGGGACGCAAACTGTTTAACCAAAGTCAAAATAAGCCAGTACCAAAAGTAGTTTGTGCCTGGTTCGATGAGCAGCCCAAAGCCATGATGTCTGAGCAATGTGATGATATTGCAGCTTTTGAGACTCAGCACAATGCGTTTTGTGAAAAGCGGGCGCTGTATTTGACCAAGCAACCTGTCAGACGGCAAGCGCAAGTTCTGCCTTTTTGTGCCAAATATACCAAGGATACCGAAAATTCTTTTTACAATGCGCTAGCACAAACACTAATCGATGGCGCTATCAGCTTGCATGATGATCATCATGAAATATGCACTCAGTCTGATGTAGAGTCGCAAGTAAGTATAGGACTGGTCAGAATTGCTAACGTCAATAATATTAATCACATTGCCATGCAATTATTTAAGGCTGATCTAATAAATATTCCTGACGACACCATTATCCATCTGGTGTGTTATCACGCCAAACAAAATTTACTGCTAAGAAATACTCTAGAGAACAAGCTAGATCGTATTTTAGATCGTAGTGATAGTACTAGTAACAACAATAAAATTGCGCTCTCTGATCATCCTGAAATTAAGCAAGCGTTAGCGGCTAACCCTACCAAAAAACATATTTTTGTAGTGTTGGCGACACCTGTTGCCGAAGTAGGCCGTGATCATGATTATGACTGGGCAATCGTAGAACCCTCGTCGATGCGCTCTATTATTCAGCTAGCTGGTCGAGTGTGGCGTCATCGTCCTGACAAAGTGGCTTCTGAGCCTAATATCCTACTACTGCAATACAATATTCGTTATTTCAAAAACGCGAGTAGTCGACCAGTATTTACCCATCCAGGTTTTGAGACTGCACTATTCAAACCAGCCAGTTATGATCTGAACGAGTTGCTAACCAAAGAACAGCTCCAGCAAGTCGATGCTAGAGCTAGAATTATAAGCTCTTCAAATAAATCGATTGAGACCTTAAGCGATCTTGAACATCAAGTCATGCGTCATTTATTGAATAATCCCAAACTCAACTATGTCAATGCCTATTGGGATGATATAGCCGATGCCAATCGTTTTCATACCCATTTGCAACAGATCACGCCCTTTCGAGCTGGCGCACCGCAAGAGGATTGGTTATTGATACCACGCATGGTACATGATGACGAAACCGATGAGCCAAGCTTAGGATTAGATGCCTATTACGCAGAAGATGTGTTTGATAAAGGCTTAGCTCGCTCTACTGTCCACAACTCAGTCATACAGCATCTAGATTTTGAATTTACTCACAGTCAGATTAAGCCATGGCTAACCACTTCGCTAAATACAGCACTGCTAGATATCCAAAAGCTACAACCTGATAAAAGCTTGCGCTCGCTTGCCATTACTTACTCCTCTGCCTCGCTTGACCGTATTACGCCTCATAATAGCCGAGGCTGGAGGTTTCATGAGTTTTTTGGATTTGTTCGTCAGTAAATTTTAGATATAAAAAAGCACGGCGTGAACCGTGCTTTTGATATAAGCCACCTATGCGGTGGTGAAATTTTATACTAGTTATAACATTTTCTAAGCCAGCTATACGCTGTCATAAGATTATAACAGAGCGCCTTTATACAAACATGATTGTTCACCCAAGCCATGCTGTTGATTAAGGAACATCGTTATTCGTTTAAAACTACTTTATACGTCAATACCTTATACTTGTTATAACATGGTTTACATAAATGTCATTCTGTGCTTAAATAAATTTATTACTAACTTTTGTTTATTATAAAAGGAGTCAATTTTGACAGATATATCTAAAGAGCTGGCAAGCGCTGCTGTTACAGCATTTCTAGCCAGTCAATACGATAAGAAAACTGAAACAGAGCAAAAGCAGCTCGCAAAAGCGATTGAAAGTGATGACTATGACAAGGTTACAGAGTTAAAGACAACTTTAGCAGACGCTCAAAAAAAATACAGTGTCGCTAGTTGGATTCCTGATGCAGCCACTCGTATGGCAAAGCAACTAAACTTCGGTACGCATATCTCAAAAGGGGTTCATCCTGATGTGAAAGGCGACAATATTAGCTTTAAAGCTACAGAAAATCTTTCTGAAACGCTAGTTGGCACGCATTCAATAGAAAGTCATTATATCGATGCTAATGGTAATGCCGCTGCCCTACCGCTTGCTGCTTTTTTTGACTTTGAAGTTGATGAGACGACTAAAATTCGTGATCTTATCTTAGTGGACAATACGGACTTTATTGCCTCACTAGCTAGTGAGTCCTCTATTGCCAAAGACTATCATCATAGTTTTAAGACGGCTCTACAAAATATCATTACTCAACCTAGTGCTCATGAGCGTAACAAACAAACATTATGGGTCACCAATGCGTATCAAGATATCGATTTAGAGCGGCTTGACTACATTACTATTGTTCCACTCTACCCTTCTGTACTTACCCATGAAGTTTATCAAAGAATCAATCATCTAAAATTTTCAGATGAAAACAAAGCAGCAAGGGATAATCGTTTTAAGAAAACGGCTGAACAAAAACCTTATGTGACTCTAAACCAATTAGCAACTTTACAGTTAGGCGGAACTAAACCGCAAAACGTCAGTTTATTAATGAGTAAACAAGGCGGTCGTAACTATCTACTGCCCTCTCTACCACCACCTACCATCGAAGACTCCAAAGGCTTTAGACTCTCTAAATTTGCCCGTAGTATTTTTGGTGCTGGCCTGCAATATCATGCACGCGAAGCGATTGAAGATATCTTTCAATCAGTCAAAGAAGCTCGCAATATCATCGATGTCAGAGACGCGCGCAAACATGCCATTGATGAGCTTTTGTTTCAGATATTTTCAGCGAGCGATGAGCTGCGTAATAGCTTGCCTGCTGGCTGGTCAAAAGACTCTGAGCTTGAGCGCGCTCAGATGCTTTGGCTTGATCCTAAACGTGCTGATTTGGAAGGTGAAGAGGACTTTAAAGCGGAACGTGAATCAGGTGATGATTGGCATAAATCAATTATTCATGGTTTCGCTCGTTGGCTAAATGCGCTACTACAGGATAAGTTTAAACAAAAAGCCAATGACTTCGGTGATCCTGAACATTTGGAATGGGAGCGTGAAATTGAAGAGATGATAAAACGATATGAGCGCGCAGGCAAAGGGGTATTTTTATGAGCCGTGTAATTGATGAAGTCAGTATCGGTGTCAAAGGCTATTTGATGTTCAAAAAAGTCATGATTGAAGGCGCTAATAGCATATCTAGCCCTATTACCTATGGTTTTCCTGCTATCACTGGGTTTGTGGGTAGCTTCCATGCTATGTCGCGCAAGATGACAGAGGATGATGCGCTAGCAGGCGTATCATTGGGCGGTGTGCTCATTGCCTGCTATGACTGCCAGCCGCAAGTATATCGTCAGAATAGTTATAGTAATTACACCTTTAATCAAACGCGCAATCCTATCAAAAAAGATGGCAAAACGGCTTCTATTATCGAAGAAGGCAAATGCCGATTAGTGGTGAGTTTTGTGGTAGAGGTATTAGCCGATGATGAGTTAATGCCTGAGCAGCAAAATCAACTTATTCAAAAAACGACTCAATGGATTCAACAGCAGCGTATGGCAGGTGGCAGCGTACAGGGCTTAGCTCGATTTGATCCCGTACAGTATGTTGATCAAGATGACATCAGTATGCTGACGCCGCAGTTATTACCCGCCTTTGTATTGATGGATGCTCAAGATGATTTTGTAGATATTATTAATGAGATCAAACAAGATAATCCTGAAGCCACTACCTTAGATGCGCTCATAGACGTTTGTGCCCTACATCATATTCCTGAGACACAGAAAAATGGTGATACTAAATGGTCTACGATGTCACGCAAAAGTGGTCATGGTTGGGTCGTACCGATGCCTATAGGCTATCAAGGTATCTCCGACTTATACGATGCTAGCGTGATGCAAAATGTACGTAATCCTGAATATGCCAGTCAATATGTTGAAGCCATTTATAGTCTTGGCAAATGGGTCTATCCGCAGCGTCTAAACGATATCAGTGGTAAGAACGCAATTAACAATGCGTTTTGGCGCTATCACTATGATGCTGATCGATCGCTATATTTAGTCACGCAAGATCAAGATTTGTCGTAGTACGTAAATGTTTTTAATACCTAGTTTTTAAAATTTAGTTTTACACCCTTATCCTAAAACGATCTAAAACTTACCTTTAACAAAATGGAGAATTACATGTCAAAATCCGACCTAAAAACCGCCTCAGTATTAGCGTTTGAGCGTAACTTAGACATCTCAGATGCCTTTTTTGCTCAAAACGATAGTAAAAACACCACTACCAAAACCATTCCTGTCAAAGTGAATGAAAAATCGGTTCGCGGTACGATTAGTAATCGTCAGAAAAAGGCTATCGCTAATGATCCTGCCAAACTAGATGCCGAGATTCAAAAAGCCAATTTACAAACGGTAGATTCGGCGTCCTTAGATGAAACCAGTGATACTTTAGTAGTGACTTGGAGCTGCAAGGTATTGCCATTCACAGGTAAGCCAAGTGTCTGTAACGATCAAGATTACCAGAAAGCGTTAGTAGCTGCTGTGCAAAGCTACATCGAGACTCAAGGCGTGAGTGAGTTGGCTCGTCGTTATGCCACTAACATCGCAAACGCTCGTTGGTTATGGCGTAACCGTGTTGGTGCTGAGCATGTAAAGGTTGAAGTTAGCTGCAAAGTAGGTGAAAAAGAACACAGTCTTAATTTTGATGCAAAATCTATATCAATGCATGACTTTGATGGTAGTTCCAAGAGTAGTGATGATCTAAATCAACTTGCCAGCCTTATTGAACAAGGGCTTGATGGCAGCGCCTTTATCATACTCTATGTCAAAGCTTCCGCAGTTATGGGCTATGGTCAAGAGGTCTACCCCTCACAAGAGCTAGTCCTTGATACGGGCAAGACTAAAAGTAAAATACTTTATACCGTCAATGACAAAGCTGGCATGCACTCCCAAAAGGTTAGTAATGCCATTCGTACTATAGACAACTGGTATCCTGATGCCCAGTTTCCCATTGCTATTGAACCATATGGTGCGGTAACTACTTTGGGTACGGCGTTTCGTCAACCAAAAGATAATATGGATTTTTATAGCTTGTTCGATAGCTGGGTGTTACAAGACAAAATACCTGAGGTTGAACAACAACATTATGTCATGGGCGTACTGATCCGTGGCGGCGTCTTTGGTGCTAGTGGTAAGGAGTAATACATGACTGACTCACGCTCAAGTCTGACCCATTATCAAGAGATAACCATCATCCCCGATCCTGAAATAGCGCCTTATTTTATTTGGAGTAAGCTGTTTACTCAGTTGCATATTGCACTGGCTGAAGCTCGCAATGTACATAGCATTAAATCAATAGGGGTAAGCTTCCCTGATTATCATTTCGATGAAAAAGGTAAATCCTCAAAGCTGGGACTAAAACTTCGCGTTTTAGCTATCAGTCAACAGGATCTAGAAACCCTTAATCTTGATAAATGGTTAGAGAGATTAACCGACTACGTGCATGTGAAGCGCATCGCTGAGGTTGGTGACAAAGCCAAAGGGCACGTCATAGTCAGACGCTACCGCCATAAAAACGTGCTCAAGCAAGCCGAAGCATTCGCTGAGTATAAAGGCATTACGCTGGATGCGGCGCTGATACACTGCGCCAAACACAAGCAGGATAATAAACCCTATCCCTATATTAGCTTACGAAGCATCAGCAACAATCAACCCTATGCGTTGTCTATTATTCAAGAAATGGTAGATGACGAGACTCAAGGATCGTTTAATAGTTATGGTATCAATAATGCGGTAGATGAGGTTACCGTGCCACATTGGTAGGTGATCATAGAGGTAATGATGAATTACCTAAAAATTAGGCATAAAAACCCTTTTTTTATACTACTTAAAAACTTGTAATAAAATCAACCAGTTACGACAGGGTCAAAAATGGAGGGTAAAATAAGGTATTTTGCCCTCAAAGCCTTGTCGTAATTGATTTTTTTGAGGTATAATTCCTCTTCATCACCGCATAGTTATTACTAGTACTGATAAGTGTATAAAACATATAAGAGACTCTCCTAAAGAGTCTTTTTTTAGATAACATTAAACACATTAGTTCTAGTAAAAAGTGTATAATATATAGATTAGCTTAAAGCATATAGAGTTAAATACATGAAGACTGTCAGAGTTAGGGCAAAAGTAATTCAAGATGATTCGGGAGTCTATTCAGAGATTCCTGTTCTAATTAGTGACAGTAATGAAATCTTAAAACCATTAATGGACTATGCATTAAAGTTAAAAAGAGATGGTAAGAGTCATTCCACAATCAATAATTATATAAAAGCTACTCAGCTTCTAATTGAATATATGACTGCTAATACAAGTGGCTTTGAGTCGCCTGGAAACTTATTTGAAATATTTAGTAGTCGCTTGTACACAGGAACTATTAATGAAGAAGGTTTAGATCCATCAGGCTTATATTGGTTACCTTGTAGTAAGCAGGTTGCAAGGTTACACATAAATGCTTTAAGCAGATTAACCGATTGGATGGTAGAAGAATATAATCTAAATTCAATCAACCCAATGGTTGAAGCAGATAGTGTTACGCAAAGGCTCAATTACGCAGCTTGGTTTCGTAAAAATCAGTATGATTTTCTAGGTCATATTAAAGATAAGCAGATTAATTCCACCTCTAGAAATGCTCGTAGGGTACAAGGTAAACGTTCATTAGGTAAGCAAAAACAAGAAGCGATAGAATTTCCAGAGCACTATTTCGAAAGTTTTTATATTGATGGCTTAGGAGGTGCAAAAGACCTTAGGGTTGCTATTCGTGATCAGCTGATTCTATTACTTCTACACGGTGGTGGTTTAAGAGAGTCCGAAGCTTTACACCTTTGGATTGAAGATGTTCTTATAGATCCCTTTGACTCTGATAATGTGAAAGTTCGTATTTATCATCCTGAAGATGGAAAAGCTCCTAATGGGTGGCGTGGACGCTCTGGAAAGACCACTAGAGCTGCTTACCTAAAAGAAAAATATGCTCTAAGTCCCCGTAATGAATTAATAGGTAAAAAACGTGTTGGATGGAAAGCAAGAGTTACAGATAGTAAAGACGAATACATTGAAGTACATTGGTTCCCTACAATTTTTGGTAAGGTATTTGCAAAGCTTTGGCAAGATTATATTCGACTTCTAATAAGTGTTGATCGTCATCATCCTTACGCTTTCGTAAGCTTTCACCACAGTCATCTTGGTAACCCTTATACTTTAAATGCTTTTCATGACAGTTATCATCGAGGTCTTAAGCGAATTGGTCTTAATCCCAGTAAACCTGACGGTTTATCACCACATTCTCACCGTCATAGCTACGGAAGACGTTTGCGTCGCGCAGGTGTACAAGAGATAGTCATTAAGAAGTGCTTACATCATGCATCTATAGAATCGCAAGCTGTTTACACTACCCCAACGTCCATCGAAATTACGGCAGATTTAAATGATGCTACAGAAAGACTTATGCTTTCTAAAGAGGACTCTAAACAAAATAATAACTTGAGCTGGAATGCATTAATGCGCCATGGTTTTGATGATATTGATCCTAGTGGACTATTTACAGGAAAGAATCCAAGGTTAGGGATAAATAATGAAAGCAACTGTACAAGCTAAATACGATGGCAGAACTAGTGACCTCACTCTTGGATGGCTGACGAAAAGGCATGGTAAGGCTTGGGAATCGTGGCGTGAATTTGCAGAAGAATGGATGAATGCTCAGGACACATCGCAACACACTAAATTAGACGCTTTGTGTATATTTTTTGACGTCTATTTAACTTCTAATGCACTTTGGGCGTCAGACATAGTTACATTCTTTGAAGCCAAGCAGAATGGTTGGCAAATCTCAACTGATGATTTTAAGACTTCAATATTTGAAAATACCAAACGCTCAGATAATTCATCCACTGTAGTATTAATGAATCATATTTTTGATTTTATTGAATGGTTGTTGACAGAGCATTTTAGTGAAGAAGATGATAATGGGTCTGTCATTAAGCTATATACGAACCCCTTCGAGAAGCAACAGAGAAAAAAACAATATACTGAATCTGTTTATAACCCTTTACCCTATCGTTATATATGCGACCTTCGCAATATTTTATGCCCTGAACCTAGGGGTGATTTTAAAGACTGGATATGGGCACATGAAAAATTGACGCATGAAGGACGAGTGTCTAATAGTAATTGGTTTGAAGTTGAACAGAAACTTATTGATAATAATGATAACGACTGTATATGGCGTAGTAGAAATATTAGAAAAGACAAGCAAAATATTATTATCTATGAAATTTGGTCACCTGTTGTCGCAATGTGCTTATTCATCAAATTACATCTGCCTCTTCGAACTTATCAAGTTAGGATGTTGGACTCAGGTGAAGCAGATACTATGCGTTATGAAAATGGCAAATGGATAAGAAATACTAAGCATTCATTTGCATATAGAAATTATAAAAAAGGAGTTTTTCGTCAGTTTAAAAATAATGTAATGGAAATGGAGTCTACAGGATTATACATCAGCACTAACAAGACCGCAGACCAAAACATAGATGAAGTAGAGCGAGGCTATGAAATTCCATGGCAGAACGAAGATGTATTATATTGGTTGGAAAAATTGAGAAATTGGCAAGAAAAATATAATCCTATCAGTAAGCCTACAGATTGTAATGAATTAACACTTAAACATACACAACGTAAAGTATCTGAATCATATCTTGATGCAATGAATGATAGTTGTTTTTTGATGCGTGATGCGACTGCAACTGACTTGGAGGATAGGAGCAAACCAATCAATGATGCCTCAATTCCAACTCTTTGGTACAAGCTTCTATCTAAACTTGAAGATAATCTTCGTCTATCAGGAGACACATTATCCGATGGTACATTTTTTAAACTAGTTCACGATTATGGTAAGGGTTATAAGACTACTAAAACTAAAACTGAGTTCCCTCTGCATAGCCTTAGAGTCTCCCTCATAACATGTTATATCATGGATGCAAAATTACCTTTGCCAGTGGTTTCTAAGCTGTTAGCAGGTCACTCACGCCTACTTATGACTATTTACTACGCCAAACTTACCCCAGCAGTCATGAAAGAAAAAATGATTGAGGCGGAAGATCGTCTTGAAGATGTGTCAAAAAAAAGTGTTCAAACTTTTCTTAAGAATGCTGAAATGAGTCAGATCGAATGTAAAATGGCTTACCACGATAATAATTCGATTCAAGCTGCTTTGGTTAATCGTAATCCTATAGGATGGGAAAAACGACATCATGGTCTATGTCTAGTTGGTGGCAATACAGTTAAATCTGATGAAGTTGGAACTGTAGCAGGGTGCTGGAACGGTGGAGAGCTTATTAAGGACTCAAGTGTTGTTTCGCGAAAAATTTACGGAGTTGTGCCTCATGGTCCTGAAAATTGCGTTCGCTGTCGCTGGTTTATCACTGACGCTCAATACTTACCAGCACTCACTGCACACTTGAACTTTATGAGTTACAAAGCCTCTGAAGCTGCAAATTTAGCTATAGAACTAGAGGGAGAGATAGAAAATATTGAGGAAATAAAGTACGAAGCAGAAGCTAAAGGTAAGCCTTTTACTCATCATAACAAATTACAAGAATTGCAGCGACGACGTGAGAAGCAATCGTTAGAAGCAGATGAGTATACTAAGGACTTAATTGCAACTCTCAATCTCATTTATCGTTTGGTTGAAATTGAGCAAGAACGGGATAAAGATGATCATAAAAATAAAATAGTAGCAGTTGGTTCCAAGAACGATATCAGAATTGGATTTATAGAAACAAAATCTGAGTTGCTACAACTATCCTTAATTTGCGATGATGCAGAAATTTATCCAGATATGCTTGATGATGTTAAGAAGACTTCAATCATTCAAGATATGACTCAAATTATCAGTCGAATGATGATACGTCAGGGTTATATGCCACCGTTTCTAAGTTTAAATAAGAATCAGCAACTTATTGCTGCGAACGCTATGGTTAGACAAATGGCATTACAAGTTAATTCAAAAGACAAGTTAGATGGCCTTAGTAAAGTGGCAAACTATATTGAGTTAGAAGAGTTTATGCAAGATAGTAAACTCTTAGATGACAGTATGAGTGTATTACAGGAAACCGTTAAGCAGCCTATTAATTATATCAATATTAAATCCCTAACCTAAGTAAATGAGAGGAGAAATATCTTATGGATATCAATATCGACATAATTTTAGATGATTTAAAGGAAGGTAAAAGTCAACGTACGAAAGATTCGTTAGACAATCTGAATACTTTACTAGAAACTGAATTTAATAAAGATGAGCACGATTATTCTATTGCTCATATTGGAAGACTGTCGAAAGCTAGTGGTGGTATCAGCACTGTTAGCATTCGTAATAAGTCAGGTAGTCACTACAGGCTTCTGATTGACGCTTGGGCAACTAAAGCCAATACTACCATGAAAAAACCACCCTCTCCTCAATCTAGGAAATATGATGTCGCATCAGATATGGAGTTATTAAAATATCTGTCTGACCCTGCAATGCGAGCTGTTTTTGGTCAAATTATTGCAGAAAAAAATAAATTAAAGTCAGAAAATCGCATCCTTAAACAGAACATTGAGGTGAACATAGATATGCGTCCTAATAAGATAGCTCCTATAAATCAAAATTCACAAGTTGTGCAAGTATTACCTTCATTAAGTGGGATGCTGTTAGATAGTGATATTGAAGCCCTACAGGATGCTATTAAGGAAGAGAAAATTAATAAGCTAGGCTGGACTGTATCAAAGTATGGTGCAATTAAAGATGAAGTTGGTCGAACATTATTTAAAACTGGTTTTGTTTTAGCTATACAAAAAGTATTAGCTCAAGTCTAATAGTAAATAAATTTTATATCTTCCAAATAAATCATCTTATTCAGTGACAGTTTTTACAGATAAAGCGCAAAACGGAGAGCATCCTACATTTTGTGTAATTATTGATGAAAGCCACATAGCTGTTACACAGAATATAGGATGCTCTCCATTATTAAGCTTACAGGTGGTGTGTCAAAAAGTATGCTGATTAAAACTTGAACAATTTTTGAAGCCTTGAAAGCCCTATAGAATCAGAGAACTTAGCATAGATTTCTTATTGACTTCTATCGCCAGCATACTTTTTAGAACACCACCAAATAAAGTAGCCCAACTTGAATAAAAAGCCTCTGACAAACCTCACAGGGTTGAAGTGCTGCCTTTCATTCAAAATTTCAGGCAGCACCCTCATACATTTAAGTGTCGGTATGACCTGGTAGTTTACTAGCCAAAACATCTACTTTTTCAATAGACGGTGGCTCTGAAAATAGCTCATCGGCCTGATCCATCAAAGCAGCTGCAACTTTGCCAGATAAATGTGCTTCGCGACCCGCCTCATCAGGAAATGCATCAAAAATACCAAATGTTGTAGGTCCAAGACGTAGGCCAAACCACGCAACTGTCGCAGGTTCTTCCATTACAATAGGTAAACCGGCTTTAAGGAAAGCTTCCACTTCGTCTTCTTTACCCGGTTTAGCTTCAAGACGGACATATAAAGCTGTTTTAAGCATGACTAAAACTCCATAATTATTAGAATTAAAACTGATTCTGACATTTCTAATATATGCATGTCAGACAGTTTTGTTGTACAAAAGTTAAAACAATTTCCCATAGCTGAGCCAAAATCTGGGTTTTTATTTCGACATAATGCTATTGTTGCAGAATTGCACCACATTCCACATTGTCTTCTAACGCTTTTTCAATCGCTTGCGTCTGACCTTTGATCCTTCTGACGCGTAGAAGAATCTTTTTTTTGTCTTCAACCTGATTAGGCATCAGACCTCCTTATTTGCTAGCTTTTATACTATAGTACCCCATAGTATAAAAAGAGCAATATTTTTTATAAATCGAAAATCAAAAAGCTCTTTAGCGAAAATTTTCTATCCCTGTTTTTAGTTTTTTTTAAATTAACATCATAGAGCTTATGCGAAAGTCACAAAAAAATGGGACTTTTAGCTCCCATTTTTTATTTTGGCTAATGTTCTTTGTAATGCTGTGACCTTTTAGAATTATGTTTCAAATTTTAGCCACTTTGTAGATATTTTGAACGTTTCAAGCCTTGAAAATACTACCGACAGTTTAGATTAAACTGCCTTTACAGACTGTACTAGAATATTTTTAGTGAGCGGATGATATTCATTATTCATTATTTAGGAATTATTAAATCCTATAAATATCATTTATTGGATTAATTTACTTTGGTATTGTGCATATCATCCCCCAGTTAAGAATAAGGAACAACTATGAATAAGATGATGAATGCGCTTATCCTAGAAAATTTTGGTGATCATGAATTTAAACGTGTAGAACTCCCTATACCTCAACCAGAGGCTGGGCAAGTTCTAGTACGTATTCATGCCAGTGGTGTAAACCCTATTGATTATAAAATTCGTCTTGGCGAAGCAACATATGCTATGCCAGAGCTTCCTGCCGTGTTGGGAACGGATATGGCTGGAGTTGTAACTGCTGTTGGTGAAGGTGTCACCCACTTCAACGTCGGAGATGAAGTTTACGGTCTGATAGGTGGCGTTCGTGGTCTTCAAGGATCTTTAGCAGAATATGTTGTAGCAGATGCTGATCTGATCGCATTAAAGCCACGGAATATCTCTATGCGCGAGGCAGCAGTACTACCATTGACGTTCCTCACCGCTTGGGAAGGTTTAGTGGATAATGCTAAGGTCCAACCAGGACAAACTGTACTGGTTCAGGGTGGTGCTGGTGGCGTTGGTTATATGGTTGTTCAGCTTGCAAAAGCACTTGATGCAAATGTTTGGGCGACTGGTCGTACAGCTGATCAATCACTGATTTCAGAACTCGGTGCAACACCTCTCGATTACACGACAGCATCTTCCGATGACATTATTGCTGCAAGCCCTGAGGGTCAAGGTTTTAACATTGTTTACGACACTGTGGGTGGTCCAGTACTCGAAGCGTCACTTTCCATGACGACTCACTATGGCCACATCACCAGCTGTGCTGCATTTGGCAATCATAATTTAGCGAATTCATCTCTACGGTGTGCCACAGTGTCTGGCGTATTCGTCCTAATGCCGACGTTAACAGGCAATCGCCGTTCTCATCATGGTGATATCCTTAAGACCGCGACTCGTCTCGTTGAGGAAGGTAAACTGCGTGCTATTGTTGATCCTCGTCATTTTACTCTAGACCAAGCGATTGAGGCTCATGATGCTGTTCAAGATCGCTCTGCCAATATTAAGGTAGTTATCGATGTCATTTAACGCACTTCAGGCCAACACTTGGCGCTTCAATTGTATTGGAGATACAGATGTTCTGACATTAGAAACACTTCCTGTTGCTTTACCAGCCGCAGGAGAAGTTCTAATACAGATTAAAACGATCGGACTCAACCGGGCTGATGTAATGTTTCGGCGTGGTACTTATATTCAAAAGGCAGTATTCCCTTCTCGTCTGGGATATGAGGGAGCAGGCATAGTTCTTGCGGTAGGTGAAGGTGTACGCCAATTTTCTCCAGGAGATGCAGTATCGATTCTTCCGACTGACAATCTAGCCAAATATGGGACATATGCGGACAAGCTTCTGATTCCAGAAAATTTTTTAGTTCACAAACCCGATAGTTTAAGCTGGGAAGAAGCTTCTTCAATCTGGATGCAGTATTTGACGGCTTGGGGTGGTGTAATCCATGCTGGTGGATTATCGAAAGGAAAAACGATCTTCATCACAGCAGCTTCAAGTAGCGTAGGACTAGCTGCGATACAGATAGCTGAAGCAGCGGGAGCTAAGGTTATTGCAAGTACACAGACGATAGAGAAAAAGCAACGTTTACTGGATCTTGGTGTTAAAGATGTTATAGCCAGTGAAGACGAACCAGATTTGTATGAGGCGCTTGTTTTACGTTTAGGTGGAGAACATCTTGATGTCGCCTTCGATGCTGTAGGAGGGCCGCATATTGAACAGATTGCAAAAGCGATGTCTGTGGGAGGAACTATGGTTATGCATGGTGCGCTTAGCCCGGAGATCACACCATTTCCCCTTAAAATTGCATTACGCAAGAGCTTAACCATGCGAGGTTTTTTGTTCCTTGAGGTTCTCCATGACCCTGTTCTAAGGGAGCAAGCCAGACGATTTATTCTGAGCAGTATAGGTGCAGGATATCTTCGTCCAGTGATCGACCGTTGCTTTAACTTTGAGGACATGCATGACGCTCAGCGCTATCTTGAATCAAATCAGCAAATAGGAAAAATTGTAGTTACCCTAAATACATGATGGTCTTATCTAATTCAGGTTTCTATATGGCCCAGCACTTCCACTAAGTAATCAAACAATGCTCGGATTCGCAAAGGTGTCGGGCCCCGCTGTGGACGATATAAATACAGGCGCCAAACGGGAGAGGTTTCCTCATGAAGTATCTGAATGAGCTTACCACTCCTAAGCCACGGCAAAACTAGAAATCCAGGCATGTGTCCGAATCCAACTCCAGCGAGAATAGCTTGAAATTCAGCTTCTAGATCATCTGTAATAAAACGAGGCTTTGATGGCGTAAAGCTTCGACTTTCGGTGAATGTCCATGGCCAGTAACGCCCTGTTTTATGATCGAATAGTGCTGTTAGAGGGTATTTATCAAGGTCAATAATTTTTTTGGGCATTCCAACCTTATCAATTAACTCTGGCGTACCCACAGAATAAAAGTTCACTTTCGCCAATTCCCTTGCCACATATCGATTGTCCGGCAAAAATCCAAATCTGATCCCGATATCTATCCGCTCATCGATCACATCCGAGTGTGAATCTGTTAGCACACAATCCACGACAATATCTGGATAACGTATGGCAAATTCTGCTAGTGCAGGTACTACCACTTTACGCCCTAACACAGACGACACAGTAAGACGGACAGTCCCACGCATTTCATCTCGTTTTTCCTTGGTGTCTTTTACAAGCAAAGTATCGATCGATTCCACCGCAAGACGTGCTTGCTTTGCCAGACGCTCACCATCAGCAGTAATTTTAATTTGTCGAGTACTCCTGTAGAACAGAATCTCTCCGCGCTGCTCTTCTAGCTCTTTTATTGCCCGTGTCACTACCTGTGGGGAAATACCCAGCTGAGTTGCTGCCTCTTTAAAATTTCGAGACTCTGCTGCGACACAAAAGATACGCATCATTTCCAATTTGTTCTGCATGTCCAATCCTGTGTTATAGTAATTATTCCGTAAATAGGAATTCTGAAAGATAATATTATTCATTTATTATACCTAACAAGGCTGTAATACTTAACCCTCAAATATGATTGACAAATAGGTTGAAGGTTACTTGTATGAATAATATAGAAAATAAAGTTATTGTTATCACTGGTGCAAGTAGTGGTTTAGGTGAAGCTACTGCTCGCTTACTTGCTAAAAAAGGTGCAAAGGTTGTAATTGGTGCTAGACGTACTGAAAAATTAGAGGCTATTGTTCACGACATTCGTGCTGAAGGTGGTCAAGCTGAATTTATTGGTGTGGATGTAACCAAACCACATGAAGTGCAAGCACTTATTGAAAAGGCATTAAGCGCATTTGGTCAAATCGATGTATTGGTAAACAATGCTGGATTGATGTCTATTGCACCATTAAGTGAGCTAAAAGTTGATGAATGGGATCGTATGATCGACATTAATATTAAAGGTGTTCTTTATGGAATAGCAGCTACCCTACCTGTTTTCCAAAAACAAAACTTTGGACACTTTATTAATCTCTCATCTGTTGCAGGGGTAAAAGTATTTAGTCCAGGAGGTACTGTTTATAGCGGTACTAAGTTTGCTGTAAGAGCCATCTCAGAAGGCCTTCGTCATGAAGTTGGGGGAACAATTAGAACGACTACTATTGAGCCTGGTGCAATTGAGTCAGAACTAAAATTCGGTTCTTCTCATAAAGAAAGTTCAGAGTTTGTTACTGACTTCTACAAACAAGCCATACCAGCTGACTCAGTCGCTCGAGCAATTGCTTATGCAATTGAACAGCCTGCGGATGTAGATATTAATGAAATTGTTTTGCGCCCAACGAGCCAAGAGTTTTAATTATTGAATAACATAAAATGGGAGCACTTCGCTCCCATTTTTACTAGGGCGTGTTGAACATTCAAATGTGGCACTGGCGGCGGCTATTTTACAGGCAATACGCAGTGAAATTTTCGAAGCCTAGTCATTCTAGGATAGACAATTTCGCCATGTATTGGCAAAAAAGAGCCCCGCCCCAAAGGGCTGATGCTAAAATCACCCCAAACGGTGTTGTAAACCTAGCTAAGGCCTCGACATTATCGTCGGTTTACGCCTAGTTTGGTGCGATTTTATCTATCAGCAGTCCTAATATTTGAATGTTCAACACGCCCTATATTTTTTTAAAGTTGAGGACAAATCTATGAAAGCCGTATCGTATGTTATAAATAACCATGATGATTTTAAAAATTCATTGGTAGATATTGAAAAAGCGAAGCCTACGCTTAAGGAGCGTGATGTACTGGTAAAAGTTCAGACAATCTCTGTGAATCCAGTTGATACCAAAGTGAGAAAAAATTCGTCTGAAGCAAATAATCGTATTTTAGGTTGGGATGCCGTTGGGGAAATTATTGAAGTTGGCTCAAAAGTTACTTCGTTTAAAGTAGGAGATTCTGTTTGGTATGCTGGCGATTTAACCCGAGATGGTAGTAATGCTGAGTATCAAGCAGTCGATGAACGAATTATTAGTCTTAAACCAATTACAGTATCTAATGCAGAAGCAGCAGCATTGCCATTAACTGCAATAACGGCATGGGAAATGCTGTTTGATCGGTTTCAAATTTCAGAAACAGAAGTTGGCAGTATTTTAATTATTGGTGGTGCAGGTGGTGTAGGATCAATCGCTATCCAACTCCTAAAAGCAAAAACAAATCTGACCGTTATAGCAACAGCTTCACGTGAAGAAACGAAATCTTGGGTGGAATCACTTGGTGCCGACCATGTCATTGATCATAGCAAAGATTTAAATGCACAAATCGAGACACTAGGCATTGCAAAACCAAAATACGTATTCTCTACAAATCATACAGACACCTATATCGAGCAAATAGTTTCTCTGATTGCACCACAAGGCAAGCTTGGATTGATCGATGATCCACAAACATTTGATATTATGCCGTTTAAGACTAAATCTATTTCTATCCATTGGGAGTTGATGTTCACCCGTTCAATGTATGAAACCGATGATATTGAAAAGCAAGGTGATCTCTTGCAACAGGTTGCCCAATTAGTTGATCAGCAAAAAATTAGAAGTACCCTCAACCAAAATCTAGGCAAAATTAACGCTGCAAACTTGGAGAAGGCGCATAAGTTGCTTGAATCAGGCAAGTCAAAAGGCAAAATTGTACTAGAAAACTTCTAGGGCGTGTCCCTAATTCAAGCGTTTATGACTAAATGGGCTAAAAATGGCTAAATCTTTGGCAAACGGTGTCAAATAGCTGACCAATATCTTGATATTACCTGCGTTATTTTCCTTGTTTGCCTTTAATTTATCTCATTTTTATCGCCATTTTTAAAATAGGGACAAGCCCTAAAACAAATTCAAGGTGAAATAATGACTATTTCAATAATTGCGAACTTTAAGGCAAAATCAGATCAAAAAGAGACGTTAGAAGCGCTTTTAAAAAGTGTAATAGAGCCTACGCTTCAAGAAGAAGGGTGCTTGAAATATGAGCTTTATATTAGCGAAAATGACTCGAGTAGATATTTCTTCTTAGAAGAATGGCGTAGCAGGGAGGATTTAGATATCCATATGGCCTCTGATTATATTCAAAGTTTATTTGGTAATATCCAATCGCTCATTGAATCAAGTGATATTGTAGAAATCAAAAAAATATAGCTGTATTCGGACGTTATGATGAAGTATTCTTCAAATTAACATAGAGACTTAGAAAGCTAACATAAAAATGGGAGCTCTAAGCTCCTATTTTTTGAGTGAACCGTACCGGGTTTGGAGACCCTCCGACATAGTGTCGTCTAGCCCTGCTTTAACACCCGATAAACCGTAGCTACCCCAACACCAACCGCCTTAGCGATCTCCTCTTTTGTCATATTGTTTTGACTGGCTAATTCTTTAATACGATTGTGTTTCGTTGTATTAGGCTTCTTACCAGTGGGCTTATAACCACTGTTCGCCAACCCCTGCTTAATACGCTCTCTGCGCTTGTCGTTATCAAGCTTTGCCATCGTCGCTAGTAAATCGATTAGCATATCGTTAATGACTCTAAGGATGTCACCTGTCATGCCCTTACTTACCGTATGCGTGGTTGGTAGATCGGCCACCACCAATCGCAAGCCCTTGTCTTTAATACGCTGCTTTAGAATTGCAAAATCATCTTGAGATAGCCTGCTTAATCTGTCCACGCTTTCAACCAGCAGAATATCGCCTTGATCAGCGTCCTTTAATAGCTTAGCTAATACTGGCCTATCAAGCTTCGTACCACTGAAATGCTCAACGTACTCAACATGGTTATCATCATAGCTTTGGCTAAAGCTAATCAAGTTAGACAAGGCTCTCTTAGCGTCTTGATCCTTAGTGCTGGCTCTCACATAAATACGAACAGTCATAACGCCTCTTTTTATCATTTATACTTAATAATTAATGTCCATTGATAATAGCAAGATATTACTATCATTTAATAATATAAACAAGTCTAATGATAGATAAGTTATTGTTTAGAGGTTTTATGTTTTGGGTATAGGCTAATGATAGGGAAAAAGCGTAGTAACCTGTCCTATAATCCAAAAGTCTGTTATAAATGGTTCCATATTAAAGTCTGTTTTAAGTAGTCTGATAATAAGTTTGAAGGGTTAAATAGCTAGTTCCGCTAGGGTATAGCTTTTGAAACCATTTTTCTTTATATTGTCACTTAGACAGGCTGGGCATTTGATGTATAGTGTCATTTGCATTTCACTATTTATCAATTTCTCAGCCTGTTTTTTTCCAGCCTACTTTTTGAACCACCACCCGGATATAAATGTAGCTATGAATAAAACAACTTTTAAAATATCGAAGATGGACTGCCCTTCGGAGGAAAACCTAATCCGAATGAAATTAGAGGGCCACTCGAATATTAAACATCTTGAGTTCGACATTCCTAACCGTCAATTAACTGTGTTTCATCATGACAATATAGAAGGGATAGAGACTGCTATTCATGACCTAAAATTAGGAGACACCCTACTCTCGACCGAAACCATTGACCCCTCTGATCCCAACAATAATTTTAAAATTGATGCTGATTCTAGTCACAAAAAAGATGCTGAGCAAAGAAAGCTACTATGGATAGTGCTGGTCATTAACTTTGCTTTCTTTATTATTGAAATGAGCACGGGACTGATTTCTCGTTCGATGGGGTTGGTCGCCGACAGCTTAGATATGTTAGCAGATAGCTTCGTGTACGGAATTAGCTTATTTGCGGTCGGTGGAACGGTCATTAAGAAAAAACGGATTGCTAGAATTGCCGGATATTTTCAAATTACGCTAGCGATTCTTGGTTTTTTAGAAGTACTAAGACGTTTCTTTGGCAATGAGCAGTTACCTGACTTTTCTACCATGATAGTCATATCGATTCTTGCGCTAATTGCAAACTCGATTTGCCTCTATTTACTACAAAAATCGAAAAGCAAAAAAGAAGAAGCCCATATGCAAGCCAGTATGATTTTCACTTCAAACGATGTGATTATCAATTTAGGGGTAATTGTTGCAGGGATTTTGGTTAATTGGTTACACTCTAGTACGCCTGATTTGATTATTGGTAGCATCGTATTTGCTTTAGTTATTCAGGGCGCCTTTAGAATATTGAAGTTGAGTAAGTAGCCAAGCCTAATAACTGAAGCAAATAGCTCAAGTAAGTAGCTTAATTAAACCGCTAAGTGTAAAGTAACTGGGTTTGAAGCAAATAAACATCATAAGGATATGAGACCTCAAGCAATGATTGAACAAACTTTAAATCTAGTCACCACCAAAGACCATCAGCAAGTTGCCGTTTGGCGAATAATAGATGATGAAGTCTTTGATAAGAATCTGGTGGTGGTCAACTAATTTAGGACACTAATAAAATTCAAACCTACATCGCCATTACTTATAACCCTGAGTCGAGAACGGATAATAATTATAAGCGTTGGGGCAACTTTTATGACCGCCAAGATCTGTTAGTAGGTGACGAGTTGTGTCAGGTGGTTAATTTTCAGAGACCTTCCTAAATTTTGTGTAAGTATTTAATCTAAACGTCAGTTACACAGAATCTGGGATGGTCTCTTCAAGTCCTCACTAGCGCACCGATCATAGATAGAATATCTATGGTAAGTACATCATGAAGTACACTGTGGCTATCTCAGCAAGTTGAAACCTTAATACCATTAGCTCACAGCCAAAGATTCAAGTCCTCACTAGGGAACCGAACCAATGAAAGCACCTGATTGGTTAGCCATAGGTATACTCAATAAAATTCAGAAGAGCAATAGACGCTCTAAAAACAGAATACGTTCCTGCGTCATTTAGTGTGATAGCGTACAAATGATAATTAAACGCTGAATACGCACGAAAGGTTTACAAGATTCTAGAGAGCACACTTATAAGATATAGCCGTGAACAAACTCCTACCAAGCTGCGGTAATATTCCTACCGACTAAGGACTTTTCAAACTCTGTACAACTATGATTCTATCCGCAAACCTCTGTTTTAATTGTAAATATTATTATTATGGTGTAGAAAAAAGCGACTTTATCAAATTAAAATGTAGTGCTCGCAATGCTTGTACATTATGTAAATTAGCAAAATATGCATCTATGTATACTCAATAAAATTCAGAGGAGCAATAGACGCTCTAAAAACAGAATACGTTCCTGCGTCATTTAGTGTTTTTAACTTTTTTACGCCTGCAGGCTCCGACTGTAAATCCTCGATTTTGAATTGTTATTAGTAAAGCAGAAGCATAACCAGTGGAGACTAAAAGCGCATGCATTTAAACTATCAGGGCTTAGATAGCTTTGCAATTTTAGAATAATGATTGAGCAAAAGAGCTTTCACTTCTGCACTGGTCGCAATCTTACCTTCTACAAAGTCGTCAAAGATATATTGAATCTTAGGATTCACGGGGATGTTATCAACTGCAAAACTAGCAAGCGTATCTGCAGTGATGCGCCGGCGCTTCGCAATTTCAGCTTTACTTACAAGGATAGGGGGTCATCAGACATTTTTCTTTCCATTTCATAAGTTGAGGCAGTTGTCGCAATTTTTGCGACAACTGCCTTTTAGAAGAAGGTTTAACTGTCGCAAAATCTGCAATAGTTGCCCATTAATCATTTCTCATTATTTTTTGGGCTCTCGATTTTTGCGTCATTTAGTGTTTTTAATACTTTTTTTCTTGGAAATAGCTAATAGTAAGCAGTCCGCTATTTCTTGAGTACAAGCTTGGCTCTCTGGAGAGTGACTAGATAACAAATCTTGCAATGTTTGAGCTATCTTATGTGTCTTCTAAAACTTTAAAACCTATTTTAACTCTCGCTTTGTATGATCATTGGCTGATAGCTGTTGGTACTGATTATTTAAAGCCTTATATTCGGGCATATACAACATCCCTAGTCGTGCGAAACTTCTTCTTTCATACGCGTGAAGTCGATCTTATATTCGGGCAAATATAAGTCGATGTCTTTTCTATTGCAAGTCGTTTGATGCTCTAGCACGAAGAGCAGAGCCTTACGTTTTGTGCTGTCTAAGCTATACCATTTCGACAGATTAGCTTTGTATGCATAGCCGTTATATAAGCTCAACAGCGTGTCGCGACACGCTACTGCACCAGCACCACCGCCACGCGTAGCAAGAATTACCGTTTCCAGATGCTGATTGAATTCAGCAGTGAATTCTTCCGACTTGTAAAAATCGTCCTGCTCAAACATCGCGAGATTATCTGCAAGTATCGCCTTATCGCGCGCTTCATTAGTAGTGCGATTCATCGACACAGTGCCCATCGCATGATGAATAAAAATTTTATCTTCGGTGTATTCGACTGTCGGTTTCATATGTTAGATCCTTGTAGGTTGTGCCGTTGGCGGCATAATTCTATTTTACCCACGCGCGCGATATCAATTAGTAGAATAACATTCTATGATTATAAGCGTACTCAAAAAAGCTTTGCAGCATTACATCTCTAATATCTGACAATGTTTAGGTGTGATTTTACGAAGCATTAGCATCGTTTTACCAAAATTTTCTCGACAACGAGTATCAAATTAGCAATGCTATATATATGGGTCTCAGCTGTATTCATAGAAAACAAATCAAACAGACAAGCACTATCGCGCAGTTATACACGTCGGCAAAACATGTACAAAGAAGAGCTTTGCTATTTTAGGGGATAGTTACAAATCTAAATAGCAGTTACACAGAATCTGGGATGCGCTCGTCAATGGTAGCCAAGTGAATTTTTCATTATCATCATTCGTTAAAATGGCATCGTTAGTGATTCCATCTATTGTACCCTTAAATCCTGTAGATATATTCTCAAAGAGATCAGACTACAGTGAGAATTTTGGTAGCTCTCTACCTCTAGGCTAGCTAACGTTTGCTCTACATACTTATTGATACCATCAATTATCTCATTAGCATCTTCTTGCCATTCAAAGCTGTAATATGCATCAAGAGAATCCAGATTATCAATTTTTTTAGATTAATTAAGGCATCCATGAGTTTGCGTAGATTATTAAAGTCTAGGCTCGATATTGTGGTCTGTTTTTTAATGTTTTGCATCGAGAAAAATCCTACAAGTGTTACAGTTTTCTAAGTGGTTCCATCTTAGGGGTCTGTTTTCAGTAGTCTATTAATACGTTTTAGGGCTTAAATAGCTGATTATGCTGGGGTATACGTCTAATATACTAATCTACAGTAACTTAAGAACTCATGATGTGGTGTTCTCCGTACATCCCATCTTTTAAAATGACTAGGAGGAACTTCACGTCTACTTACATGTGTCAAAAGTAATCTTTGTTTAGCTCGTGAAACTCCTACAAAGAAAGCACATCTTTCATCATTTACATTTCCAAAAAATATCTCTTGCTCAACAGCCATAATAACGACTGTATCAAACTCCAAACCTTTACTTTTATGAATTGTTAGCAGTCTAATAGCGTCATCTCCAGAAAAACTGAGTAATGCTTTAATTAAGTTTGATGCTGATATCATTGTCCTTTCAATTTCATTCTTAAAATCGATAATGAGCTTATACAGATAATCAGTTGACTCATAAGATGGAGATAATGTTATTAATCTTTGAACTCCTAAAGTCTTCAATAAAAAACGAACGTTTTCCCACCATTTTGAGTAGTCTTTAGTTGACTTAAAAAGTCTCCATTCATTTTGAATGTATCTGCTTATTTCTAAAGTCTGACTGGATTGGTTCTCATTATCAAAGAGTGATATTGTTTCGTTGAGTCTTGTCCAAGAATCGGGCTCATTGGGGCTATAAATACACATTAAAAAGTCAACAAATAATTGAGCTATAGGCTCACTGCTTAAATCCTGTAATTGCTGTTCATTACGAAAAGGTATATTTAGGGTATTCAACTCATTCATTAAGCTCCAAGCATATAAGTCTATCTGTTTAGATACAAGAATAGCTATCTCAGAAGCAGGAATTTTCTCTACTTGAAGCCAATGCTGTATTTTACTTGCTAAGTATGTAGCTTCAAGCTTTGCATCAGCAAATGACTGTATGGAAACCTCACCTTCATTACCAGCAATCAAAGCTTCAGGCATTACCGAGTCTGGTTCAAGAATGCGTATAATTTCATTTTGTAATCTAAGCAATCTAGGCTTAGAGCGAAAGTTTCTATATAAAACTAATGAAATAGCTGAAAAATCATCAGTATAGTACTTAAATATACCTTCAAGAGCGCCAGCCCAACCCATTATTCTTTGCTTGCTATCACCTACTGATACTATTCGAACGCTAGTATTTAAGAAAGCCAGCTTAATAAGTTTATATTGTAAAGTAGTGCAATCCTGAAATTCATCGAGGAAAACATCAGTATATGTGCTCTTAATTATATTTCTTACTATCTCTGAGCTTTCTAAAATAGTAATGGCAAATGGAACTAAGTCATTAAAAGTTATCTGCTTCCGGTGAACCCTTCTTTCACCAATTTGATAGTCAAAATCTAGCGCTTCTTGACCAGTTAAAACTATTCTAAAACGGTCAATAATTTTTTTAGCAAACGCATGAAAGGTATAACTATCAAACCTTGTGGCTAGACTACTACCGCAACGTTTTATGACCCTTTCTTTTAAATTTTTGCTAGCATCGACTTTAAAAGATATTGCTAATATTCTTTTAGGATATCGACAAGCTTGTGTCTTTAGAAGAAAGTCAGCTCTTTGTGCTAACATTTCAGTTTTTCCAGCACCAGGTCCTGCGGTCAATGCATAACATTTTTTAGTGGATGTAACTACAGCCATAGCATTAGGTTCTAATATAAGACCATTAGCTGGCTTCCATTCATAAGTGGAAATCATTCAGGTAGCTCATTAATTAAGCGTTCAGTTGCATCGATCATTCTAGAATAAGATTCGGGCATGTTATTTAGAATATCTGTGTCTAATAGATTTGCTAGCGCTTCAATATGATTTGCTGGCTTACTACCTAAATTGAACTTTTTATGGTAACGACTAAATAATAGTTGTTCATCATCAGTATATTGAAAGCGATCAAAGTGGGCTTTACCTAAAACGGCTTTAAATGTTGAGTCATCGCAAATTTCATTTTCAGCACGAAAGGCTTGTGGAAATCCTTTCAACATTGAAAAATCTAAATCTAATGGAGATGAGAAAAAAACACCTCTTTTTTCAAGCTCTTCAATATAGTTTGGATAGTTTCTAACTTTCTCAGTCACATCATTCCAGCTTGGTATACCAAAATCTTGTGGCAATACTTTACTTGGCGTATATTTTGCAAGTTGATCATTAACGTATTTAATTCTTCCCCAACCTCCATGATACCGAGCTATATCTAAATCAAGGAGAGTAACGTGAGGGATATTCAGTCCTGTAAGAAGTCTCCAAAAGTGATTTACATGTCTCCCGCCTAATGGTGCAATAGTAATTGCAAATTCGTCAGCTGGGATACCTTTAGCCTGTAGTAGTCTTGGAATAACAATTTCCTCACTATCGCCTTCTCCAAGAATGACTAGTCTTGAAAAATATATTTCAGGATATGCTTGCACCGCTTGTCTTACAAATTTATGGGCTTCATCAGACTTGTCTGGTAATGTGATGTAGCTAATCTTAGTTTGTCTATCTATTCCAAGTCTTAAATAACGTATATTCTCAGGTTCTACTCTTTTTAATATAGAAGGCGCATGTGTGGCTATCAATGCTTGAGCATCAGCTCCATTCGTCAACCTGTTTAATGAGCTTACAATTCTGCCAAGAAAGTGAGGTGATAGGCTATTTTCAGGCTCCTCAAGAGCTACAATAGTAAATATAGGAGGATTAAGTTTATCAGGATCGAAGGTAGCATCATCTCCACTTAATACTTTTCTTCCAACAGCTTGAGAAGTAAGTACTAAAGATAAATAAAGCATAGACTTCTGACCATCACTGAGCTGTGAGAAATCCACGTCGTTTTGATCATGACCAGGAGAGAAGGAGACAGACATATGGCGAAGCAAAGCTTCGATTTCAGAATTAGAGAAATTAATTTTAGGATCAGTAAAATAATTTCCTTTGTGCAAGTTTTTCCATACGTCTTTAAGTGTAGAACTTACTAAATCTACAGAACTGTTTTTAGACAAGCTATTACTAATTTCATCTGTAAGTGTCTTGATTTGCTCCCGCTCATTCGACCAGTTTACTGATCTTAGTAAGCGTCCAAGTAAGGCATTCGTACTAAAAGCGACATGCTCAGAAGGATCACGTTTAGCAGGTAAATAATGGATCTGAATTTGATTTCTATCTGAGCGAGATACTCTACTTGTATTTGTCGGATTACCTATATGATCAAACTCTAAGACATATAGTAATATTGGATCATCAATATCACCATCTATTCCCATAGTGGCTTCAAGCCGATATCTTATAATAGGAAGTCCTGTAATACTACTAAGTCTCATATGATTAAACATAGGCGGAATAGTAGTTGATGTATGATCTGAAGAATCAGATGCTTCGGGTAACTCAAAATCTGCTTCTATCCAAAGCTTCCTTTCATCAGGAATTTCAGATTCATTATGAGAAACATGAAAATCGGACTTTTTTAATCTCCGTATTGACGGGTCAACAGAAAACATTTTACAAAGTGCTTGTAATACAGCTGTTTTTCCAGAACCATTAGGGCCGATTAAATAAGTTATTTTATCAAGTTGTATCTCTGTTGTTTCTTCACCGAAGGATTGGAAATTAGATAAGCGCATTTTTTTTAAAATCATAGTGACCTTACCTCTCTCTATAGTACTGGCAAACCAACTAAAATCTCTACTATTCAAAATGTTCTTTTTTAAAATATTTGGTCAATATACGTTAATCATGAATACTAAACAATGTTTCATATAAACAATTATAGGTGATGGTTAGATACACAGAGCTTTACGTATTTTGTTATCGCTATGATAAGCCATGATTTGCAAATCATACACTGAGTGAATAGTTTTTATACATATATATTATATATATAAAAACTATTTATCTCTAAGAACCTATAAATATATAGCTTGTATTTTATTTATATGCTATCTACTAGATATAACGCATAGGTGGCTTAGAAAATAAATACGGGTCATAATACGGTCAAAAAATACTTCACCACCGCATAGGTGGCTTAGAAATCTTTAAAATGACTGTCTAGTCTGTTTACATCCTTCATCACCGCATAGGTGACTTATGAGCAGCGTTAAAAAATTGCATGCCAATTTTAGCTGCGCAAGGAAAATCCTTTAAATAGGATTTTCAGGAATTATGACTTCAAACGAAATTTGATAAAATAGATACCACCGCACAGGTGGCTTATGAGAGCCGTTTAAACAAAGCACTGCTTTGTTAGGTTTGCAAGAGAAATTCTTTAGATAGAATTTCTGAATTAAGAAGTCACAACACCTAGTAGACCTCAATAGGAAAATCATAGATTTTCCCTTGTGATGGGCTTGACTCACTGCGCTATTGCTCCGTCTTGCACCGCTAAAACAGTCTCCCAGACTGTTTCTTAACGCGCCTCACTCAAAAGTTCAAAAAAACCCCATCTCACACACTTACAAGTGGCTTATGAGCAGCGTTAAGACTTATATTGAGATGACATACCAATTTTAGCTGCGCAACTCACACTTAAAGCGGAGCTTTTCGCCTTGCGCTGCGGACAAACGTACCCCACACGCTTGCTGATCCTTGCTCACCTTTAAATATGAGAGCCGTTTAAACAAAGCACTGCTAACTGCGAGCATAGCTCTTGTCTTGCGTCGGGCAAAACAGTGTTTTGCTTACTCCTACTCAAGGCTTGCAAGGGAAACTCTTTAAATAGAGTTTCCAAAAATCAGAAGTTATGACTTCAAACGAAACCTGATAATATAAATATCACCGCATAGGTGACTTAGAAAGCGCAAAGATGACAAGTGGTATAGTCAGTCCAATATAAAAAAATATAGCGAGACTGGGATGCTTATTGTTTAATATCAGTTTTGCAGCATCGAGCGGCGTAGGCACAGCAAGCCCAAAATTTATACTAGTTCCGCGTTGTTAAACAATGTATCCGTTTTATTTAGTATCGGCTATATAACAAAATTACATCGCAGCTATAAACCAAAAAAGCCACACGTTACTCTGTAGCTTTTATTCTCAGAATCAAAATAGAATAGCCAGATCATCGCTACTTCTCAATACCGCCCCACCCAGCTTTTGGATAACGCGCGCCAGCTATCTTATTAGGACTAAATAATTTATCTAATTCATCTATTTGCTGAGATTTGAGTACAATATCTGCAGCTTTTGCATTCTCCATAAGATACTTTTCGTGGCGCGTACCTGCGATAGGAATGACATGCGGATGTTTATTTAGCATCCATGCCAAACATAGCTGGGCATTACTGTATTGCCACTTGCCAGCTAGCTGACTAAACTGCTGCACTATCTGTTGATTATCTATGAGCGCTTCTCCCTGTAATCGTGGTACAGCATGGCGAAAATCATCGGCTGCTAAATTCTCAGTTTCGAGCTTGCCTGTCAAAAAAGCACGTCCTAACGGGCTATAAGCAACGAAGCTGACACCTAGCTCACGGCAGGTCTGTAATAGATCTTCTTCTGGCTGGCGTGACCAAAGCGAATACTCACTTTGTACTGCCGTAATAGGATGTATGGCATGCGCTTGACGCAGAGTCGCACTTGAGACCTCAGAGAGACCAATACCGCGTATATCTCCTTGTTTCACTAAAGCGCTCAAAGTCTGCATCATGTCTTCAACTGGCGTCTTATGGTCACGGCGATGACAGTAGTATAGGTCGATATATTCTGTACCCAACCGCTGTAGAGAATCATGGCAAGCCTGCTTAATATAATCAGGGCTATTATCCAAACGGCGCTCGTATTGACCTTTCGCGCGGACAATACCGAACTTAGTAGCCATTACAATCTGCTCACGCTGCGCTTTATGATTGGCTAAGAACTGTCCCAGCAGCGTCTCATTATGTCCAAAGCCATAAGTATCAGCACTGTCAAAGAAATTAATACCAAGCTCCAGTGCTTTATCCAATAAAGCTAACGACTGGCTATCGTCACTGTCTCCATAGAACTCACTCATACCCATACAACCCAGCCCAATAGCTGAAACGGGCTGATTCATTTGCTGCAATAGTCTTGTTTGCATCTTATTCTCCGTATTAAGGTTGTTTAAAGTCATTCCTATCAATCACACTTCGATGACTTCTCTATAAATAGTCAACGCATTCATACAGGCGGGTACACCGGCATAAATTGCCATTTGGATAACGATCTCCAATAACTCTTGCTGGCTGACACCTATATTTAAGGCTGCCCGCATATGTAGTTTGAGCTGCGGCGCAGGGTGACCTAAGGTAATCAATGAGGCTACCGTTATCATCTCTCGGGACTTTAGATCAAGACCTGGGCGACCGACCACTGCGCCAAAAGCGTAATCAGTAATCAATGCCGGCAAGTCAGTATCTAGCTCAGCCAGACTATTAGATACCCTATCAGCAAGACCCTCTTGTAACTGGTTCATAATAGATTTGCCGTGCTCGGTAAGCGCACTATCACTCATCGTTTATCTCCTTTGCATTATTATATAGGCCAGTACCTTAGAATCAGTCTAATCCAAACCTTACATAAACAATAGACGACAGAAAACCAGCTACTGTGCAATAATGCACAATAGCTTGTGTTACAACGACAGAGGTAGGCATGTCTCGGATACTAGATATAAGGAGAGTTAGAACAATGGATTGGCATGATTTAGCATATTTCGTTTGCTTAGTAGAACAACAAACCCTAACGGCTTGTGCAGAGCAGTTGGACGTGCAGCATAGCACTGTGTCTCGACGTATTGCACGCCTTGAACAAGTCCTGTCTTTAACTTTGTTCGAGCGTTTGGGAAAGCGTTATATTCTTACTCAAGAAGGTAAGCTCTTATACGCGCAAGCTGCTGAGGTACAAAAAGAAATTATCACCTTCAAACGTATGGCGATTGACCAAAACGCGATGCAAGGTAGCGTTGTCATCTCTGCGCCGCCAGTGTTGGCTAACGAAGTATTAATAGCTAAGCTATCCGCTTTTCGTAAGCGCTACCCTGATATCGTGCTACATCTACGCGGCGATGTTCATTTTAGTGACTTGCATCGCAAAGAAGCTGATATTGCTCTACGCCTAAGCCGGCCCACCCAAGAAGACTTACTGATCCGTGCGATATCTCACGTCAAATATGGTTTTTTTGCCCATAAAGACTATATTGAGTGCACGCCAGCCAAGCAGTGGCAACTCATTGAGTTTCACGCTAATGCACGTTTACTACATTGGTCACAAAACCTAATACAACAGCATCACTACCCCATTATTTTTAGTAGTAACGACTTGTACGTAACCTATAGTAGCGTGTATCAACAATTGGGTATTGCTATCTTGCCTTACTTTTTAGCAGCTAACAATCCAGATTTACTGCCGATTAATCCTATTAACAGAGTAGTAATAACAGAACACGAAATAGCACCTGATAAGAATCCTACCAATCAGGATAAGAATACGATACCTTTGAGCCAATCGCAGCCTCTATACGTCGTTATGCATCCTGATGTCCGCCGCTCTGCAAGAGTGAGCGCAGTCGCAGAGTGGTTGGGCGAAGTGTTTGGTAGATAGAAAGTAACTTTTTAAGTCGAGACTAATTTGATATATTTTCTTCGAAAGTCAATTCTCATTGAGTCTTATTACAGCTATTTCAAGAACTAATAGTCACTCACGCCAGATATCTAACAGAAAATTCAACTCTATAAAAGCTATTCTTACCAACATAACTTTCTATGAATTAATATCTACAAATTTTTTGGTTCAAACCTCGCTTGATTTACTTGCAAAATAGACCCACTTGCAAATAATATTAACGCGCCAAGCAGTAAAAACAACCCAAAAGCGTAAAATGCAACAGCAGCGCCATAGCGATCAACGATTAAACCAGTAAAAATTACCGGCACACTAAATCCCATATAAGCCATTAGAAAATAACCCGCACTAGCGCGAGCTTGCTCTTTTCCGGCTGATCTTGTCACCCCTGATAACCCTCCCAAATAGACAAAACCATAGCAACTACTGCTCGCTGCAAAAGCGGCCAAAAGAATAGCTGGCAGGTTCGCATGTAGCGCACCCCAAGCGAGCAAGGTATAAGCTGGCAGTAAAATCATAATACCCAGCTTGCTTGATACTTTCGGATCAAGCTTTCGAGCTATGGGCTGAAATAATAATCCGCAGCTGATGGCGAGCATAGAAGATATACCTGCATATTTTGCGAGCCCATGCGTGGCTAGTACTGATGGAATGATAGACAATACCAGTCCTGTGGTTGCCCAGCATATTAAGATACCGCCGCCATACCATATGACCTCGCGATTAAAATAAGGCAGCTTTAACATCGATACCTTATTTAATTGCTTAGGCGACGTTTCTGGTAGTTGCCAAACTAGGAACATGGATAAAAACGCGCATGCCAGTAATATAAAAAAGCTAGCAGGTTGCGACGACTCATAAGCCAATAACGATACTGTGGTCAGCGCAGGTCCAAGGCCAAAGCCTATCGTCGTACTGGCAGTGACCCAAGTCGTTGCATGTGCCGTATCGGATGAGCCAATCAGCTCAATCATATAAGCGGTAGCCGTCGCTGCCATTAAGGCCGTGCCCACACCAAGCAACAGTCGCGCTACTGCTAACGCTCGCGTATAAGGGTAGAACATCATCAGAGCAGTTGCGGCTATCGATAGACCTAATGAGATTAAAATCGTCTTTTTTCTTCCAATTTTATCGGAGAGTCCACCAAAAGCCAACAACACGGGTATGACGCCTAGGACATATAAAGAGAAGGCTATGGTGGTTGCCAATACGCCGTAACCATCGTTTTGTGCGTAAATCGCGTAGAGCGGTCCTTGGATATTGACGCTGGTTGTAATTACACATAGTGCAAACGCCAAATACTTATTGTTTCTTGTCGCCGTCATATTGAATCGCTTTGCTGAAAATCTTATTGATTTGAGTCAATGATTAAAACAAAAGTGCCTTAGGTTATCTATATACAATCCAGTACAATTACGCATAACTGTTTGGTGCATAGAACCCATACAGCGTAAAACCCTATAATAAGAAAGGTAGTTTAAGTGACTAAAATAGAGCTTGTAATAACTGATATTAAAGAGAAGATAGCAACAGTCACCTATACCTCAGGCACGCGCTTGCCCTCCGTACGGGCAGCGGCTGCAAGCTATGGCTTTTCTCCATCAACGATAGTTGAAGCCTATGAGCGTTTGCAAACAGAAGGCATCATCTATTCGCGTCCAGGAGCCGGATTTTATATGGCTGAGACGACAGCGCCTCTAACGTTGACAGATATAGGCCCTAATCTTGATCGAGAAGTAGATCCGCTATGGGTCTCACGACAAGCGCTAGAACCGTCTGATAATGCCCTAAAACCGGGCTGCGGTTGGCTACCGCCAGACTGGTTATTTGAAGAAGGTATGCGCCGTGGTTTGAGGCAAGCAGCCAAGGCTGATATTACGGTTATCAGTGAATACGCAACCCCGCTAGGGTTACTGGAATTACGTCAATTACTGACACGACGTATGGCAGGACTAGATATCAGTGCTGAGCCTTCGCAAGTAATATTGACAGAATCAGGTACACAAGCGATAGATTTGATCTTGCGCTTTTTACTAACACCGGGTGATACAGTGATCGTTGACGACCCTTGCTACTTTAATTTTCGAGCGCTACTCCGCGCCCACCGAGTCAAAGTCATAGGCGTATCCTATACACCAACTGGTCCAGATGTGGATGCCTTTGCAGCCGTTATAAAGGAACACAAACCTCGCCTATATATTACCAATGCCGCTATCCATAATCCAACAGGTGCAACCTTATCGCCAGCTACTGCCTACCGCGTCTTACAATTGGCTCAGGCATCTGGTTTATATATTATCGAAGACGATATTTTTGCTGATTTCGAAGTCAAACCTGCGCCACGGCTTGCGGCATTAGACAGCTTATCTAATGTGTTTTACATCGGGAGTTTTTCTAAAACTTTATCGGCATCCTTGCGCTGCGGTTATATAGCCGCGCCGAACCAGTGGGTTGAGAGTTTGCTTGACTTGAAAATAGCGACTGGTTTCGGCGGCGGCCAGCTGGCAGCAGCAGTTGTATTATCAGCGTTAACGGATAGCGGTTATCGCAAACATATGAGTGCGATTCATAAGCGCTTAGCCGACGCTCGTGTACAAACAATATCTAGATTAGCTAGGCTGGGTATTGAACCTTGGCTGACACCGCAAGCAGGTATGTTTCTTTGGTGCCGCTTGCCAGATAATAATAGCGCTACTGGTATAGCCAAGCGCTGTCTGTCTCAAGGCGTGGTCTTGGCCCCAGGTAATGCCTTTAGCCAATCAAAGAGTGCTGAGAGCTTTATGCGCTTTAATGTGGCGCAAATGAGTCATCCAAAAATATTCGAGGTATTGGTAGAGTCATTAGATTAACTCAGGAAATAGTCGAATTAACTATTAACTTTTAGTTTGGTTCTATATCCTACATAGTTTAATTTTTGTATCAAAAATATTGTTATACTGAGTCACCTATAAAGATGGCATTGGTATTATGATAAAGCCTAATTTTGAACTCATGGCAGAATATGACGCTCTGATGAATATAGTAGTAACTGCTTCTGACCGCATCAAACAACTCACATAGTTTGCGCTTGTTCAATTGTTTGTCCTGCTCTGCAAGCTTACTTATTAGTAGTAGCCTTCTAGACTGTCCGATGCCAACAGAGCTGAAGCCTTTTTTAGTATGTTACGCTTAATGGTCAACTGCTTAACTTACTTGCGAAGCGCTTGTAGCTCTCGTTGTTCATCAGTGAGTGCACTCCCTTGAATTGGCGTAACCCCTTGCTACTCTAGTCGATACTTGCCAACCCAGCTATCTAAGGTGGAAGTACCGATGCCTAGTGACTCTGCTACTTCTACAATCTTAAGCTTGTGATCTGACATTAAACTGACGGCTTCTAATTTAAATTCTCGGGTGTATTCTCGGCGTTTGGCAGGCATACTAGTTGTTCTCTTTCAGTTAGTACAACCTCTTATATAGTACAACCTCTTATAAGCTGTCCAATTTAATTATGCCACTACAGTCTGAGACTCTAGCCACTTCCTTGGCGGTGATACTGCAGGGATATCCATTATCTGAGAAAATCTCATTCCTAATTCTTGAGTTCTTCTGGTTTTATAATCGAAAATCTGACATAGAAGCAGCGTAGAAAACCTTGGATTTGGTATTTATAAATTAAGTCTGAAACAATAACACACTGCATCTGACTGTTTTCCTATTGGCGACTAACAGTAGTACATAATGTTTGATTCTAGAGTAATCATGCCAATTGCATCAACGTATACCGATATCAACTCGCTCGACTAAGAAATCTAGAAAAGCACGAACACGCAATGGTAGGTAATCACCTTGTCCAACGTACACGGCATGTACCTCCTCTAGATCACCCGGATTGCAATCTTCAAGCACTGGCAGGAGTCTACCAGCGGTAATATCCTCGCGTACCTGAAAACAGGCCAAGCGCGCCAACCCTAAGCCTGCCAGTGCCAGATGGCGCAATGCTTCGCCATCACTGGCTTGAGTATTGCCAGTAACCGGTAACACTATACTTTCATCATCTTGTAGCAATGGCCAACCTTGCTGAGTACGTACATAGTTTGAACCCAGTCTATTATGTTCCAGCAGCTCCTGTGGCGTAGAAGGTGTGCCATAGCGTTCTAGATAAAGGGGTGCGCCAACAATTATCTTTGGTGTAGCACCCAATTTGCTTGCAATTAGGTTCGAGCTTTTCAACGGACCTGCTCTCAGAGCTACGTCGGTACGCTGCTCCAAAATATCAATAACTTCATCAGTGAGCACAATGTCTAGCGTCACGTCAGGATGGCAATCCAAGAATTCCGGAATAAGTGGCAGCAAAAAATGATGACCGAAAGGTACGTTTGCGTTTACTCGTAGCCGACCACGCGGAATAGTATTCGCACTGGCACAGCGCTCTGCTTCGTCCAAATCAGCCAGTACGCGCACACCACGCTCATAAAAAACACAGCCCTCGGGAGTCAGTTGAAACTGTCGAGTGGAGCGATTTAGTAGTCGTACTCCGAGACGCTGTTCCATGCGCGATATCAATTTGCTTACAGCGGATGGCGTCATTGCGCAAGCGCGGGCAGCGGCAGAAAACCCGCCCAGTTCAACCACCTGCACAAGTACTTCTAACTCACCAGACCTATTAACCTTTGAGCGCGCCATAGCTACCTCCTTTGTGAACTCAAATCATAAATGATTGTCCAGTAGGTAGTCTACTCTCTTTTAGCTATTAGGTTTACCATTAGCTATTCTATAAGAACTGGATATTATTGATATGCAAAACCTTGTCGAAACGTCTGCTATGGCAATATTGAGCCTCGCGTTTACAATTGGGGCACCACTTTTTACAACTCATGCTCTCGCTGCGACGCCCAATTGGGTGGCGACATGGGAAGCTAGTCCTCAATCGGTATGGGGATCGGATTTTCTGTTTCCTACTAACGTTCCGGCCGTACTGCATGATCAGACCATACGGCAGGTGTCGCAAGTGAGCCTAGGCGGGCCGCGCATGCGTATCGTGTTATCCAATGTTTATGGTGAGCAATCGCTAACTGTGGGCAAAGCCACGGTTGCACTGCCGAAGACGAGCGACACTGTCGTTGCTGATAGTTTGCGTAGTGTGACGTTCGGTGGCCGCGACACCGCGACAATTCTCCCTGGCGCATCACTGGTCAGTGATCCTATTGCGTTATCCATTCCTGCGCTAGGAAAAGTGGCAGTCAGTCTGTATTTACCAAAAGAGACGCCGCTGACCACGTTCCACTGGGACGGTCGTCAGACCAGCTGGATCGTATCTGGTGACCAGACTATGACTCCGAAACTGAAAACAGGTCAAAAGTCGGCGCAGAGCACTACAGCACGACCACTATTATCAGGCATTCAAGTTGAGGCTGTTGAAACGGCGCACACTGTCGTGGTGCTTGGTGACTCTATAACCGATGGTGCTACTGCCAGCTTGGATAAGAATAATCGCTGGCCTGATTATTTGGCCGCTCGACTAGCACCACATGGAGTAGCTGTCGTAAATGCAGGTATTTCCGGTGGACGCTTACTTTCCGATGGTATGGGTGTCAATGCATTGGCACGGCTGGAGCGCGATGTGCTGGCTCAGCCCGGAGTGCAGAGCGTTATCGTAATGCTAGGAATCAACGATATCGCTTGGCCTGGTACAGCATTTGCTCCAACAAGCTCCCGGCCGACATTGGAGGAAATGACGGCGGGTTACCGCCAATTAGTTGAACAGGCGCATAGCCGTGGCGTGCGCGTAATTGGTACAACGCTGACGCCATTCGAAGGTGCTCTGCCAGGAACACCTTTAAGTGACTATTATCACCCTGATAAGGACGCTTTGCGTCAGCAAGTAAACGACTGGGTTCGCAATAGTGGTGTGTTCGATGATGTGATCGACTTCGATGCAGTACTGCGTGACTCCGAGCATCCTACTCGCATAGCAGCGCCCTTCGATTCTGGCGATCGGCTACATCCTAGCGATAACGGTAATCATGCGATGGCTGCAGCTGTCGATCTTAAGATGTTGGGTGTCCTACCTAATGCCACACTGATAAATTTACAGGAGCGTTAAGTCATGCTGTTCACACCTTATAAGATAGGCGATTTGGCATTACCCAATCGCATTATTATGCCTCCGATGACCCGAGCGCGCGCAGCTAATGGTAATGTCCCTACTGAACTAATGGCTGAATATTATGCTCAAAGAGCCTCAGCAGGTCTGATCATAACAGAAGGCACGCAGATCAGCCAACAAGCTCAAGGTTATGCGTGGACACCTGGTATCCATAGCACTGAACAGGTGGTTGGTTGGCGCAGCGTGACCCATGCTGTACATGAAGCGAATGGTCGTATTTTTATGCAATTGCAACATGTAGGACGGGTCTCTCACTTCTCATTACAACCGAATGGTGGAGCGCCAGTCTCATCTTCGCCGTTGGTTGCTAAAGGCGTCAAAGTTTTCATTGACCCTGAAAATAAAGGACCACAAGAAGGCATTGGAGAGATGGTGCAGCATTCAGAGCCACGAGCCCTATCAGAAGTTGAGATTGTACAAGTCATACAAGATTTTGCCAGTGCAACGCGAAATGCATTAGAAGCTGGCTTTGATGGTGTTGAAATACATGCAGCAAGTTACCTTATTAATCAGTTTATTGATTCTCAAGAAAACACACGCACTGATAAATACGGTGGATCACTCTCCAATCGTCTACGTTTCTTACGTGAAGTAGTCGAAGCTGTAGTTGGTGTGGCTGGACGCAAGCGTGTTGGTGTGCGCCTTGCGCCTCTAACTACTTTACAAGGTGCTGTAGATGACACTCCTCAAGCTACCTACCTAGCAGCAGCTAACATGCTAGATGATATCAGTGTGACCTACATTCATATTGCTGAGGCTGATTGGGAAGATGCGCCTAAAATGCCAGCAACCTTTAAAGAAGCAATGCGTATGATCTATCATGGCACATTGATCTATTCAGGAAAATACACCAAGGAGCGGGCTGAGGTCGCATTGCGACACAACTGGGCTGACTTGATTGGGTTTGGACGTCCGTTCGTAGCCAATCCAGACTTACCAGAGAGACTGCGTTATAACTCGCTGCTTAATGAACCCAATACCGATCAGTTTTTTGGTGGTGGTGCTAAAGGTTATACTGACTATCCGAAGCAATCAAAGCCATAAAACTTGAGTTTATCCATTGTTATACTTTTCAAAGAAAAATATAGTCTTGCCAATAATAATAGTCACAGTTTTAACCTAACTCAAACTACTGATGTATGATTTATACTTGGCTCGTTTTTGTCGATTTTATAGTGGATTAGCATTACTAATAGCAGCTTTCGCTAATTTTATCTAAACTTAGATTAATAATGTGACTATATAGTGACTAGAAATACTAGGCTTGGTTGATATTATAAATAGTAAAAGGTTGATGTACCCATCCTTAGAGACTTCGCCACTTCTACAATCTTAAACTTGTGATCTGACATTAAACTGACGGCTTCTAATTTAAATTCTCGGGTGTATTCTCTACGTTTGGTAGGCATACTTATTGAACAATATTAGATGCTTCAAAAGTTAAGTTTGAATAGATACTATCAGGACAATGAATAGCTTTTTTGCTAAAACTACAATGGCCACACAGTTTTTCCATCAAAGGTCTTGAGACACCATCAAGTATATAGTTGTAACAAACCAATTTTATTAACCCTATTTTGCATAAAAACGATTTTAAGAATAGTTTTAGATAGCTGTGAAGTTGTCATACTCGTCACCGTATATAGTGTCGTTAGTAGACTTCATGTTGCAACTACGATTGATAATTTGAATTCAGCAAAGACATACTTTTATATTTTACCGTTCTAAATACCCTCCTAACCAAACCAAAAACTCATCGCTAGTTGTTGATACATTGAGTCGCAAATGTGTCGAAGCACTAGCGTCTGGATAGAACAATTGCCCCGGTGCGACCAGCCAACCCTCCTTATAGGCATCTAGTGCCAGCTGACTCGTATCCTGCCCCGTGTCTACCCAAACGAACAGTCCCGCCTGCGTATGCTCAGGATAAATGAGCTCTATCTTTGGTAGCGCCTTTCGCATTCTTTCATGAGCGCTATATAAATGTTGCTGTACTTTTTTAATCTGACGGCGATACTCACCATGCGTCCACAAATGATGACATACCCGTTCGCCAAACTCGGGCGTATTCAAGTTACTCAGGGTTTTGATCCGAAGCACATCATCGATATAGTTATCAGGACAGACCAGCATACCGACGCGCCAGCCTGACGACATTGACTTTGAAAATCCTGTCGCATAAAACACCCGGTCGAACTGGTCAAGAGTCGCGTAACGCAGCACTTGACCACCCGGTACAAAGGCGGCGTACAAATCATCTTCAAAAATATAAGCGTCATACTCGTGAATAAGATTGATGACTTGATGCGCGCGGGCAGGATGCAGATTATAGGAGGTCGGATTGTGTAGCACACTATTGGTCAAATAGAGCTTAGGATGATGCGCCGCGAATAGCTTCTGCATCTGATCAATGTTAGGACCCTGATGGTCGCGTTCTACAGAGACGACATTTAGACCTTGTTGTTGCAGGCAGCTTGATAGCCAGTACCAGCCCGGCCCATCAACGACCACCGTGTCACCCGCTTGGGTAAGTAATTGCGCGACCATGGTCACGGCTTGCGACACGCCAGCGGTAGTCACGATATCATCAGTATGAGTCTGCATCCCAAGCGTATGCAGATGCTGCACCAGCTGTTGACGTAGTGGCAGGTAGCCTTGCACATCGCCATAATCATAGACAAAACTATCGGCTTGCTGGGTGACTTGCCGTATCGCCCACTCCATCTTGTCGTTACGCACCCAGTCTCTAGGCAAAGTGCCAACCCCCGGCGAGCGCTCATGCGGAATATCACTGAATACCTGCTGGACTAGCCAGCGTGTGTCTATCACAGGATATTTGGCAATCGATTCTTTACTGCTACTCGATTCATTCAATCTTGCTAGTACATTGACATAATACCCTGAACTAGGTTTAGCGGTTAATACGTTAGTAGCAACCAGCTGCTCATAGGCTTGTACCACCGTAAAGCTTGATATGTCTAATAGTTTTGCTAATTTTCGCACCGAAGGCACGCGCTGATTGGGCAAATAAATTTGCCAATCAATACGCTGCTGTATCCATTCAGCAACGGCGGCGGTCTTAGTTAAATTGGGATTGAGAGTATAGGTTTCGACCATAATGAGAGATGCCTATTTTTGTGCTGAGTTTATGCATAAATGAATTGTGATGCTGAGAGTGACTATACACTTTGTTTACCATCAGCGAAACTGTATCGGGTCTGTTATGGCTATTTAAACTATAGTTGGTTTCATCGATCATGTTTAGCATTTTAGAATGGGAAAAGATGAGTATAACCGCAAGTTTTGAAGGCAGTGTAATAGCACTAGCTATCTTTATGCTAGTCAATTCCATCACGCCTGGACCCAATAATTTAATGCTACTTCATGGGAGTATTAAACGCGGATTTTGGGCGTGCCGCTTTCATATGCTTGGTATTACGCTTGGCGTCACCGTTATGCTCTGGCTAAGCTATTGGGGTATGGCAGCGCTAGTCGTCAGTTTCCCGCCCATTATGCTCATTATAAAAATATTAGGTACGCTATATTTATTATGGCTCACCTATCAGATGGCTAAAACCGACTTTATCGCTGTTGTTAATGAAGCTCTACAATACGAACAAGGTCGCAGGCGATCAAGTGAAAGCGTTATCGAAGCTAAAAAAAGCTTTGGCGAATTACCGCTTAATTTTTGGCAGGCACTACTGTTTCAATGGCTTAATCCCAAAGCGTGGACCATGACAGTAGTAGCACCAAGTCTAGCGATGTTCCATGCTGGCAGGCCTTGGTTAGATAACTACTCGCTTCTTGCAATGAGTGCTGTCATCAATATCTTATCAATCAGCTGCTGGGCGGCAGGCGGTCATTGGCTGCGAAAACTGGTGCATCTGCCGCGAGTCATGCGCGTTATTCATGCTTTGATTGTACTTATGACGCTGTATTGTGCGGTGACACTGTGGTTATAAGGCTTATTTATTTTTATTTATTTCAATAAAACTTTCTAATTATGGATAAACATAACAATGACTATAAAAGAGCATCTATTAGCGATAGCCGTGGTTCTAATCTGGGGCTTTAACTTTGTGGTCATTCGTTGGGGTGTTGAAGACGTGCATCCGATGACCATGACGCTACTGCGGTTTTTATTAACTGCTACTCCTATGGTGTTCATAGTAAAAAAGCCTGATATTGCGATGCGCTATGTCATAACCTACGGCGTACTATTCGGTACGGGCGTTTGGGGACTGGCGAATTTAGCGGTATTCTTAGGCACGCCTGCAGGTATAGCGTCCCTACTACTACAAATGAGTCCTTTTTTGACCGTTTTAGCCGCCGTTGTGGTCTTTAAAGAAACTTTGAAAACTAAGCAAGTCGTGGGCATCATCATTGCGCTATTAGGGTTCATGGCTATCTGTATTTTTAAGTCGGATAGCCTCAGTTATGTAGGTTTAGGTTTGATGCTGATGGCAGCTATCTTTTGGACGATTTGTAATATCATTATCAAAATTGCTAAGCCCAAAGACGTAGTCAGCTTTACGGTGTGGTCAAGCTTATTTGTACCTGTGCCGATATTATTACTATCGGTAGTCTATGCGCTATTTTACGGCGTTGAGTTTAATACTTTATTGCAGATGCCAAATCTTAAGGGTTGGATATCGATTGTCTTTCAAGCGCTAATAGTGACCTTATTCGGTTATGCTGTTTGGACACGTCTTATTAGTCAGCACGGTCTATCCAAAGTCACCCCTTATTCATTGCTAGTGCCAATATCGGGTTTATTTTTTGGTTGGTTGTTGTATGGTGAAGTGCTATCGATCACTGAACTTATAGGATCAGGATTGGTTTTACTGGGACTTATTCTTTTGACCGTTAACTTTACGGATAGAAAAAAGATACTTGGTAAAAGGGTTGTCAAATTAAAACCATGAAAATGATAAAATCAAACCATAACTTAAGTAATTCACTAGGTGTTTCATTTGCCCTAACGGCAGCTGCACTCAACGCCACAATAGCTATATTCAGTGTGCTACTGATGAACACTGGGCTCAAAAGTAACGATATTGCATTTTCTAAAACGATTATTGCTTTTGTCTTGCTATCAGCGTTGTTAAGCAAAACGCCAAGACGCATTCAATATCAGCAGCTTATCACTACTGAGTTTGTAGGCTCTAGTCATAAGTCTAGTAATAAAACCAGTGATAAGCGAATCATGGCAGCAGTGGCTGTTTGCGCCTTTCTCGGCATTTTTCTCCATACGTCTTGCTGTTGCTTGCATGGTTTGGCGATCTATCAACTTCTCTATGCAATATAGACTGGCATGAATACCTGCGCTTATTCCTGCTGAAGTAACTAGCTTATTGGTCTCGTCGCTGGCATCGACATAGCGAGTGTTAGAAATAACATTAATATTAGGATAGGACGCTAAATTATCTAAGTCCATCCAATGGGTCGTTGCTGACTTGCCAGCGAGTAATCCAGCTTTAGCTAGTAGCAACGCACCTGTACATAGCGAAAGCGTCAACTCTACCATCTTAAATTGACTTACAATCCAATCAATAACTACTTGATTATTGATCTCAACCTTCTCAGCGCCATAACCACCCGGAATGACTAAAACGTCAATATCAGGATGATTATCAAGGCTATAATCAGGAATAACGGTTAATCCATTTCTAGCGGATATTGGGTCTGTCTGCTCAGCGATAGTGATAACGTTAAAATGCTTATCACTGCTATCATTCTCAGCTAAAGAAAACACCTCAAAAGGTCCTGCAAAGTCTAATACTTCAACTTCATTAAATAGTAAGATACCAACAGTGCGCAGGGTTGTCATAGTGTGTCCTTGAGTTAGTTTTGTTAAATTAAACATCGCTTATTCATACCCTTATAATCAAGCTTAATCTTCATTTACCTTATCAACTAACATCGCCATCTTGCCAGCCTCAAACGTTCCAAGCTGTTTCAATCCTGCGACCACCCCTGTTCTATTTTCAACCGTTTTATTTTGACTCAGCTTAAACTGCGCTTGAACATCGGTTATATTGACACGAATACCAACGATGGCGCGACACATCGCCTGAATGTACTCTACAGGCGCATCATCAAGTGACCAAGGGTTGGGCTGGTTGGCTTCAAAGTCAGCCGTTTGCTTCGATAAAATCTCGATAAGTTGCTCAGGTGCAGTCAATAAGCTGACATTGCCGGTGATATGTATGCTTTGATAATTCCATGTTGGTACTTCTTTATGGGTTAGCGCTTTACTAGGATACCAATTAGGGCTGATATAATGTCCCGTATCTTGAAAGATAATCAGCCACGCCTTGTCGAGATTATCGCTGTTATTTAGCGCATTTACTTTGGCAATGTGACCATAAAGACAACCAAACTCACTGCCATCGTTTTGCCAATACATAGGAATGTGACTCGCTTCAAGTCCGTTGTTCGTTTGCGCAATCACCGTCGCTTGCGGTTGTTCTTTGATAAAGGCTTGTATGGTCTCAAAGTTGTTTTCTTTAAAAGCTTTGGGGGTAAACATCATAACTCCATGTCGTTTCGTGGTGTACATGGAGTAATAGTATTACCTTACGACTTGGCCGTACCGAGGCATTTTTCAAAATTACCAACAAAGTGTATAGTTAGATAGCCCGTGACAATTAAGAATATAAAATATAACTTCTAGTAAGCCGACTATCTATGAATGACACTCACTCGCTCAATCCTACTATCAGTAAAACTGCTGCTGTAGCCGAATGGATTCAGCAGCGGATTGATAGTCAAGTCTACAAACCCTACCAGAGAGTACCTTCTGTACGTAAACTAGCTACAATTTTAGATGTTTCCAGCTTTACCGTAACCCAAGCTTATGAGCAATTGGTCGCTGCTAATGTATTGACGGCTAAGCCAAATTCAGGCTATTACGTTTTACCTCAGATTATCCAAAATAGAAATTCAGATATTTTAGATAAAGAGCCTATGGTTGATACCAGCTGGCTCGTACAGTAAATGTTTAGCGATACTCCCAATCACCGAGCGCCGGGTTCAGGGGAGCTGCCCGTTGAATGGATTAAAAATGATAGGATGCAGTGGGCGGTCAGGCAAGTTAATCAGGATATCGATAGCTTTATTTATAACTACGGTGAGATTCAAGGCTACTTACCTCTGCGTGAGCAATTAGTCCAGTATTTGGATTTACTAGGTATTCATACCAGCGCCGATAATATTGTTACTACAACAGGAGTTTCGCAGGCTATTCTGACAGTTATTCAACTATTGCTAAACGTAGGCGACACGGTTGTAGTAGATAGTCCGGGCTGGTATTGGACATCAAGTACGCTACAGCAACAAGGCTATCAAGTAATATCAGTTGAACGTGACTACCAAGGGCCAAATTTTGAACAAATGAGACAGCTTTTAGAAGAACACCGTCCCAAGTTATACATTACTAACAGCGTGCTACACAATCCAACGTCTTATAATTTGCACCCTGCCCGCGCCCATCAAGTTTTAAACTTAATGCATGAATACGATACCTATATATTCGAAGATGATTTATACGCCGTATTTTTAGCTAATGATAAGCCGCTTAGGTATGCCAATATAGACCAGTTTGAGCGAGTATTTTATGCCACTGGTTTTTCAAAGTCGATGGCATCAGGCTGGCGCGTGGGCATGTTGGTCAGTCCTGATAAATTTATCAATCAGATAATTAAGCTTAAAACGCTTAGCAATATGACCTCACCAGAGTTTGGTGAACGTGTGGTTCATAAGCTATGGACGCAGGGAGAATATCGGCGTCAGCTCAAAAAGGTTCAGCGAAAACTCTATCTTGCCCATCAGTATATGCGTAAAGCATTATCAGTAGTAGGTCTATCCTACCCTGAACATACTAATTCAGGTATTTTCGTTTGGGTTGATACAGGAGTAGATTCTGGGCAGTTGGCGTTAGATGCTTATAAAAATGGCTGGCTTGTCGCACCAGGACAACTATTTAATCCAAAGGCGCAAGCATCAACCTATTTACGGTTGAATGTGGCAACGACTAGCGATGAGTTTCTGGAATGGTTGAATATATATTTAAACAAAGTCAATGGCTGCTTTTGAAAACTGGTTTCAAATTTTAAGATTTATTCTATAAACTCTAATGTATGCATTTTTATATAGTCAAATCTTTATAAAAAAGCAAACCCAAGACACTCAGCAGTTAGACGCCGATATTGAGAAAGATAATGAACAACTATCAAAGCTGATTGACGAGGTCAAAAAACGCAATCAAGCTCAAATTAAGCAGCATCAGCTCCCTAAAACTACTCAAAAACCAGTAGATAGTGCGCCAGATGTTCAACACGATTATGTCATCACTCCTATAACTCCTTTACTTGATGATGATACAGCTACTGTAAATTGATAGTTAATATCTGACGAGGTTTAGATACTATCAATAAAGTATGATTATATTAGGGCCTGTTTGATATTCGGTCATATCACTGACAGAGACTATTTTTATCAAAGGAGCGGCAAAAAAGAGTCCTGTCTCTTTGAGCTGATACCTAACATTCCACTAGGAATAAGCGCTCAAAACATTGATGATCATGCTTGGCAAACTTATAGAAACGATTTGAAGGTTTGCTTTGTTAAGCACTTAACTTCGTATCAAGCATCAACCGAATAAACGTCTTAAACTGTTTTGGGTTAGACAATAAGTGCATGGTCATACTCTCAAACGTGCCCTTAGCATCAAACATAGCGTCCTCAGCAGCATTTGGGTAACCACCTAGCATAATCTGATCAACACTGTTATTGGTGAACTGCTTGACTACGATCTCGTTCTCAGTGACTTTATCCCAGATGGTATTCATAAAATTAACTTTATCTTTATCCGTAAAGTCCTCGCCTGCAAACACCTCGTTTAGCTTAGTGATGACTTGCGATAGTAGCTCTTCTTTTTTGTCCTTAGGCTTAGCCGTACCAGCACCGCCGCCCGCGTCAAGCTCACCGCTACTCTCTTGTAGCTTGAGGTCTTGCTGATAGAGCTTTGAGACACGGTAATGACTCATCACGATATTACTCAAGTCGATATCGTCCTCATCACTGACGCTCTCACGCAATAGCGGCTGTAGGTTACGGGCGTATAGGCTAAGCTTCTCAAGATCCTTGCTGTCATAATCGACAATCTGCGACATAAATTCATACTGGCGGGTAAAAGTACCTAAATCCTTTTTGAATATCTCAAGCTCGTCTTGCTTGGTCTTAAAGCCTTTGTAGTCGTTCTCAGCATTAGTAATCAGTACCACATTACCTGTCGTTTTGGTTTCCTCAAGCATCATTTTGGCGTGCTTTGCTTGTGTACGCGCCTCAAGATATTGCTTTTGCCAGCGCTCAACCGCAGGCTTACAGATGTTACTTAGGGTGGCGTTAGATTTATTCTTACTATAAAAGGCGCTAACGAACTGCTCAACTTCATGCCACAAAAATATTTGAGGTGCACATAGTCTCTCATAAAGGTCATAAATCTGATCGGGATCAGACACATCCGCCAAGCTCGCAGTCTCATAATACGGCTGAAAGGCGGCTAAGATATCGTCAGGATCGTTAAAGAAATCGAGCACAAAGGTACCACTCTCCGCTTTACCTTTATAAGTGCGATTAAGCCGTGACAAGGTTTGCACACAATCGACACCTGCTAACTTCTTATCGACATACATCGCACACAGTTTGGGCTGATCAAAGCCCGTCTGAAACTTGTTCGCCACTAGCATTACTTGATAATCGTCACTATCAAAGGCAGTACGTAGGTCACGTTTTTTTAGACCAATATTCATATTATGTTCAGTGAACTTTTCGCCGACCAAATCAGGAATTAGCCCGCTACTATCAGGGTCACTGCTATTTTGTAAATCATGGTCATCAAAAGTCACCTCTCCTGAGAAGGCAACCATCGCATTAATACCGCGATAACCGTTATCAGCAATATAGCTATCAAAGGCGATCTTATAACGCACCGCCTCTTTACGAGACCCCGTTACCACCATCGCTTTAGCTTGCCCGCCTAGTAAGCCTTTGACGTTGTCATTAAAGTGTTCAATAATGACTTTGACCTTTTGCGCGATATTGTAGTCATGGAGACGTACCCAGTTACTAAGCTTAATCTTGGCGCGGCGCGAATCCACTTCATCATCAGCGGCGAGCTTTTGCTTGAGCTGATAGACCACTTTATAGTTGGTGTAGTTTTTGAGCACATCTAAGATAAAACCCTCCTCTATCGCTTGGCGCATAGAATAGACATGATAGGACTCAGGTTTGTTCTGTTTGGAGGCGGGCAAACTAGGATCAGGCAAACGCCCAAATAACTCAATGGTTTTGGGTTTAGGCGTGGCGGTAAAGGCGTAATAGCTGAGGTTCGGACTACTACGGCGCGCAGCAAGATTGGCCTCCATTGTCTGATTGATGACATCCTCATCAGATAACGCGCTATCCTCGCTCTTCTTTATCTCACCTGAGACCAAGACCTCTTTGAGCTGACGCGCGGTAGAGCCTGTCTGTGACGAGTGCGCCTCATCAGCGATGATGGCATAACGGCGCGATTTGAGGACGCTTGAGTCTTCAATCGCTTTGAGGACAAACGGAAAGGTTTGAATCGTGACGATGATGATCGGCTGCGCATTAACGAGCGCGCTGGCGAGTTGCTCAGACTTTGAGCCGTCACCCTCATTTCTACTGATCTTACCGACGACGCCATCGGCATGTTCAAACTGATAGATAGTGTCCTGTAGCTGGTCGTCCAGTATCGTGCGATCGGTGATGACGATGACCGAATGAAACTGCTTATCACCATCGCTATTGTAAAGAGTCGATAGCTGATGCGCCGTCCATGCGATAGAGTTGGACTTGCCTGATCCCGCGCTGTGCTGAATCAAATACCTTTGACCAGCGCCTTCACTAATAGCAGCACTAACCAATTTGGTCACAACGTCCCACTGATGATAGCGCGGGAACATCATAGTTTCCTTTTTGGACTTAAGCCCGATGACGTCCTCTTCTTCCTCGATCTGTAAGTGCATAAAGTGGCCGAGGATTGCCAATAAATTGTCTGGGGTGAGCACGTCATTCCATAGGTAGTCGCTTGCATAGCGGCTGCTATCTGCTGGCACGTCATTACCCGCGCCGCCACTGGCTGTGCCTTTGTTAAAGGGTAAAAAGTAAGTGTTCTCGCCTGCCAGCTTCGTTGTCATATAGACTTCATACTGACTGACCGCAAAGTGTACTAGTGCGCCGCGCTTAAACGTCAGTAGTGGTTCAGGTTTGCCCGTGTCAGGGTCTTTTGGCAGGCGGGTGCGCTTATACTGAGTAATCGCGTTTTGTACCGCTTGCTTAAACTCCGACTTTAGCTCCATCGTCACCACGGGCAAGCCATTGACGAACAATACAATATCGATACGGTTGCGCTTCGCGACTTTGCTATTAGGACTGTCTTTTGAACTAATATGCGGACTATAGACAACCTCAGACACGATACGGCAGATATTGGCCTCGTAGCGTGCCATAGTCGCAGGGTTGAGGCTGTGCTCAGGCTTGAACTGGCATAAGTTAAAGCGCGCGTTACGAATCTTGAGACCATGACGCAAGACACCAAGCGTGCCATAAGTGCGCGAGGCTCTATCAGTTGAGTGTTCGTCAGCCTTACCCAGCTGCTTGACCAATGCGGCGATAAAATGACGCTCAGAGTCGATAGGATGAGTACGGCAGAACTTCTCCCATTCCTGCGGCTGGGTGGTCTGCACAAAGTCGAGCACGTCTTGCTCATATAGTGCCGTCTCTGCCGTATAGCCGCTAGGTGTACCCAGTTGCCAGCCGTGCGTTTGCATTTGGCTGACGATATCGGCTTGGAAGACAGATTCGTAGGTAACGTTGTGTGCGTTAGTAGCAGTGCTAGTTTGAGTCATGGCATGGTTCTTATTATTAGTTTATTGGTGTAGAGGGTTTTTAAGCACCGAACTTTTAGATAAGCCTCGTCAATACGGTATTTAATTTTGACTAAGTTGTTGATTAGGATTCATCTTACTTTTAGCCTATATCTTGTGGGTGCATGACATGCACTCTACTAGGCTTTAGCCTAGCAAAAAACCTGACTGCTGGGCTAAAGCCGCAGCCTACGCAAACTAAGGCTCAGCACAAACCTTGGTCAAACTCTCACCAAACACTATTTTATTCAGTTGTTGCCGATAGATATAGGTTTTTTCGGAGTCGGCATGATAGACCTGATCATTGACGCAATTGCCAAAGCCAAAGGTAATCAAGTCAATTTTGGCATACTTGGCAGGATTACTGGCTTTCTCATCTTGATAACGGGACATGGCATAGCTATTTGTTAACGCGCGTTTTTCAACCAGCTGCTGCCATTTATCCTGTACGGCGGTTTCGTTACGAAAAAAGGGTTCGATGTATTGCTTGCACATCAATGGACTCTGCCGCATAGCTTGTATGGGTTCTAAATAAGCCAAAATAGTTAGCTTATTGTGTTTATACTCCCCATCAATAGACTTGACCAACTCTTGCTTATAACCTTTTGCGTCAGGCACCACATCAAGTCGTTCAACATTATGCTTAACTTGTTTATACTCTTCAGTCAGTGTTTCTAGGTCGGTCATAGATAGCGTATCTAAGTCATTAATATCCATCGGTGGAAAAAAGCTATTTAGATTTGAGCTATTTAAATGGTCGAAGACAAAATGTGAGTTTTCGATTTGCTTAGCGCTATACTTTGTATTATCAAACTCGCCTCGATTATCGCATAGCTCATCTTGCCAGTGATAGACTTCGGCTTGGGCGCTAGTGGTAACCGCTATTGCGCCTAATAAAGCTGCTACGGTAAACTTTTTCACCCTATAATTCCTTTTATTGTTTTCTGTATTTATTTTAACGGCTTTTGGGCGCAACCCAACCCCGCACATCAATCTTACCCGTAACCGCGGCAGATATTAAAGCGGTGCGGCGTTCTTGCATAAGTTGAATAGCGCGTTCTGCATTATCTATTAAATCATTAAACTTACTTTTCATTCTTTCAATGTACGAAATAATTTCCTGTTGTTCATCAATAGGAGGAAGACTTACTTTAACGTATTTAACTTCTCCACAATTTAGATGAGGGTGCATGCCACCTGTTCGTATTGAGTATAATATTGCATAGCCATAATCTGATTGAAGGATGAATGACAAAAACCCACCTAAAATTAAATGTGCTTTTGGTTGTAAAATAATTAGAGCATGGCAGTTGTAGCCTGCTTCTTTGCTTGTAACTAGACCTATATCTCCAGTACCTGCGCCTGTTTGAACGACTAATACGTCCTGCTCTCTTAAGATAGATTTTGAATGCTTCTTACTCCATTCTTCTCTTACGAAATATGCATCATCAAAGTTCACATTCCCACGTTTAATATGGGTAGCTTGTATGTATGGCACTCCATTCGGTACTAAAATATCTCGGGTAGGTCCAACATAGCCATTAGTGATTTTTTGAGTTAGCTTTGATATTGCCATAATCTCCCAATGCTCAGGCACTTCCCCCAACCACTCCACCCCAGAATCTTTCATTGGTGAGTCAGGGTTTAAGCCTTTAGTCACCGCATGACTGATGACGGCTTGGCGCTTTTCTTTTAACAGTTGGATAAGAGTTTGCTGTTTTTCGATTAGCGTATCGATCTGCGCGGTCTCAAAGTCGAGGAAGTTGGCGATTTGAACTTGCTCTTCTTTCTCAGGAAGAGAAATCCTTATATTCCCTAATAAACCTCTGCTAATTCTTTGCATAGTTGCACCACGAGCTAAGTTAGCCGTGTTGTGAAAATACTCGGAACTTGAAAAAAGATGTACCAAAAACCGTTTACAGTAAATGATATCTGGTCGCAAAATTACATTATCTACTGAAGTCACTATTCGGTTATTTAAATTGGGTACAAGGCAAGCTCTACCAATAGGTAAATTCAGTCTAGATATAAGAATATCCTGCTCAAAAACCTCACTACAGTTTAACTTTTGAAAAACTTGGTCACTAATAAAGCCAGTTCCTTGTTCTTTATACTGTCCTTCTCCAACATTGCCAGTAGTAATATATCGAATGCCAGAATCAGAAATATCCTTACTTTCTATCCAGTCACCATCCAAGAATAGTGTGTCTTTTTCTGAAGCTAAGTATTTAATAGGAACTGGCTGCCAATGGCTAGGCACTTTTTCCAACCACTCAACCTCAGAATCCTTATACTCATCATATTGCTGATACTTCACCATTATGAATGCACCTCACCCAATAACTGCATAATCTCGCTACTGACCGCGTCTAAGTCCGCATCGATATCAGCAAGCGCGCGCGGTGGCTCATAGACATAGTAATGGCGGTTAAAGGGTATCTCAAAGCCGACGATGCCGACCTCTTCATCGATGGCATCGGTCTTGTCGCTATTGATCCACGCATCAGGCACATGCGGCTGTACTTCACGGGCGAAGTAACTTTCAATCAGCTCAGTGGTGGTCACCTCAGGATTGAGCGGCACATTTTCATAATCACGTAGGTCGCTATCCGTTTGGAACTCTACAATTTTGGCTGGCTTGTCTGCTTTTTGAGTAGTCGCGGTAGGCTTATAACTAAACGCACCATAAAGCGGATTAGCCACCTTGACTGTCTTTTTGATGACAGGCTCTGCTTCAGGGTTTTTCCACGTGATAGCATCGATAATCTGCTTTTTCTCCTTAGCATCAAGACTAAGATCTAAACTGGCATCAGTATCTTTAAGCGCTTGCTTAAACACCTTTTCAAACGCATTGAAATCATCGAATTGGCTTGTACCTATCGCTGCTTGCAAGGCCTTGGCTTTAGTCATGATCTTAAGCTGGTCTTGCCAGAGTTTGGTATCCAGCACATCTTTGATTTGCTTCTCTTTTAGCTCGCTAAAGTCGGCCTTAATCATCGCACGGGCATCAATAGTGACCGCTGATAAATCGCCGTAGTTTTTAGAGTCGTCCACGCTTGTCCATTGGCTACCAAACGCCTCATATAGCGCTGGCATGACCATATCGAACGGTTTAGGCGCATAACGTAGGGTTTCGATAGCATCGTCAGAGAGCTGGGCGGATAGACGGAGCGGACGCTCAATGGTGATGCGGCGATAGCCAAACTCATGGGTCTTAAATATCTTACTGGCAAAGGTCTTGGCAGGTGAGCTGGCACTTTTGGAATGGGGGTTGGCAGACTGACGGCCACGGTTAGATTTCACTTCCTCTGGCTTGTCTAATACACGCGCGTCAACTACTTCAAAGTCACCAAAACTACGAGTAATGGTTTTGATATCCTCATCGCTCATCTCATTACGCTTTGAGCCGAGCGACTTACGCATCTTGCCGTATAGATTGCTACCGTCGATCAATTGCACGTGACCTTTACGCTCAGGCGCTTTCTTATTGCTCAACACCCATACATAGGTAGCGATACCTGTGTTATAGAACATATCGGTAGGCAGGGCGATAATGGCCTCAAGTAAATCCGCCTCAAGAATATAACGGCGAATCTCACTCTCGCCGCTACCTGCGCCGCCCGTGAATAGCGGTGAGCCATTCAAGATGATACCGATACGGCTGCCGTGGTGCTCATTGGCGCGGCTCTGTTCACTATTGGCAGTCGTGTTCTGCAGCTTGCTAATCAGATGCATCAGGAACAATAGCGATCCATCAGACACGCGCGGCAAGCCTGCACCAAATCGACCGTCAAAGCCTTTTTGCTCGTGCTCGTCTTTGATCTCACCTGATATCTTTTTCCAATCTACCCCAAACGGCGGATTGGACAGCATGTAGTCGAACTTTTCCGCGACCAGTTGATCACTGGATAAGGTATTGCCCAGCTTGATGTTATTGACTTCCTGCCCTTTTATCAGCATATCGGCTTTACAGATGGCATAGGACTCAGGATTTAGCTCTTGCCCATAGGTACGCATGACCGCATCAGGGTTGAGCTCTAGCACGTATTCCATACCAGAGGACAAAAAGCCGCCCGTCCCTGCTGTCGGGTCATAAATGGTACGAATAATACCTTCCTTGCTCAGAACACTGTCATCTTCCATAAACACCAGTGACGTCGTCAGGCGTACAATATCACGCGGGGTAAAGTGCTCCCCTGCGGTCTCGTTTGAGCTTTCAGCAAAGCGGCGGATCAGCTCTTCAAACACAAAGCCCATTTCGTGGTTGGATATCGCCTCAGGACTCAGATCAGTATTGGCGAACTTTTGCACCACTTTATATAGCAGGTTAGCATCGGCGAGCTGCCCGATGAACTCTTCAAACTTGAAGTGCTCAAATATCTCGCGCGCATCTTTTGAGAATGATTGCACGTAAGTGTTGAGGTTATCCTTGATATCACTCTGACCCATCTTGCTTAAGTCCATGGGCGAGATATTGTAGAACGGTCGCTTGCTGGCACGTATGATGAACTTCTCTTGCGCTTCCTCTGGCAGACCCATATCAGCGATACGTTGGTTTTCGGCAACCACAGCGGCTTTGGTCTCTGATAATACGCACTCTAAGCGGCGCAGTAGTGTGAATGGCAGGATGATACGACCGTATTGAGATTGCTTAAAGTCGCCGCGCAATAAATCAGCGACAGACCAGATGAAAGCCGCTGTTTGAGAGAAGTTTTTGGTCATAAAAGGCATCTTTTGTTTGATAGGCAAGGTTGAATGCTATTATAAAATCTAAAATAAATAAATGTTCAGTAAGATATTTAGAATTATATCAGGTCTACAGGGGAGTTACAGGTATGGCAGGTGTGGTTGATAGAAAATTATTAACTGTAATATATAGTCAGATTAATGATGATGTATAGTAATCGATTACTCGTCAACGGGCACCATAAAAAACCCTATAAGTATCTGAATTGACACTGATAGGGTTACGCCTTAACTAGTCTTGAGTTTTATGATAGTTATCTTATAAAACAACACTCTCATAACTCGATACCAGACCTTTAGCCGCTATCGTGTCTTGCATGTTAGCAAATACACGGTTGCCCGAAGCGCCAAGATTATAGGCTGCAAACTCCTTATGCAATCCGACCACATCGCCCATGATCAGTAATGCTGGTGTCGGCAGATTGGCGTACGCCTGCTGCGCTGCAATATCCTTTAGCGTACCAATGAGCACTTGCTGTGTGGGCATGCTTGCATGACTGATGATGGCAAATGGCGTGTCACTAGCGCGTCCTGCCTCTATAAGCCCTTGTGTCATCTGCTCCAGCCGATGTAATCCCATATAGAACACAACCGTCTGCGTAGTATCGAGCATTTCAGTATAGTCATTGTTAGGCGCGCCAAGCTTTTTGCACGCGGTCACAAACTTGACGGACTGCGCATGATCACGATGCGTTAAGGGAATACCGGCGCGATTAGACGCTGCACTCGCTGCGGTCACCCCAGGGATTGACTCAAAGTAGATGCCATGACGCACGACTTCTTGGAGCTCTTCGCCGCCGCGTCCAAAGATAAAAGGATCTCCGCCCTTTAGTCTGACCACTGTTTTGCCTGCCTGCGCATGTTTTACGAGGAGCTCATTGATATTCTCTTGCGGCAACGCATGATTGGCACGGCGCTTACCGACAAATATTTTTTCGGCTGTTATCGCGCACATATCTAATATATCTTGCGATACTAAGCTGTCATAGAGCACTACATCAGCGCGCTGCATCACTCGTAATGCCTTGAGTGTCAACAGCTCAGGATCACCAGCGCCTGCACCTACTAAATAGACAATGCCCGTACATACAGAGTTTTGTCTATCGGATACTTTGGCATTTTGCGCACATTTTTGATGGATTACGTTATCTGTTATACAGCTTGGAATAGATACAGATGAATCAGTCATGGCGATAGCTCCTAAAGCAGTATTGGTACAACAAAGTAAACATTTGAATAGGGCGTGTTGAAACGGTGGCTAACGGATAGCAAGTCACGCCTAATAAGTTGCAAGCGATGTGCCATACACTTATCTAAACCGGCGCGAGCGGCGCGTACTGCGCAATCAATGCATTAATCTGACCAACACAAGAGCCACAGTTGGTGCCTGCTCGGCACTGTTTGCCAACGGCTACCGCACTTGTACAATGGTGTTTGGTTATCGCATTAATAATGATATTCTCTCCGACCGCCATGCATGAGCAAACCAGCTTGCCCGGGTCAATATAACCACTGGCAGGACGTCCTGCTAATAGCCATTTATAGCGCTGCTCATGTGGGATTTGCATAGTATCGGCAAAACACCCATCAAGCCAATGGACGCTAGGTAATGACTGTGATGTTGATGCTAGATACACAGCCATCATGAGCTGCTCAGACGGCTCAACCTCAGTCTCCATGTTGTCTGTAGCAGACTGATCTACTACTGTACTATCACCTGATTGAGTCATAATAAAACGTAATTGATTGTACGACTTATTCAGTGTAAATGCGGTGTTGATCCCTGCTTGTGGCAGTGCGTTTGCTAATCGATGAGAGGACGATTTTGTCAGTACGTCGTCTGACAAGGCGGATGAAAACTCTGAGGCAATATGCTGTGATGTTTGCATAGATGCTGCAAACTGCTGCCAAAATTCAGGGTCGCACAGTATGTCGCTACTCTGAGCCATCGGGCTTGCAATATGGAATAACACGCTGTTGGTTTGGTGGCTTAGATTCCAAGTGAGGGCAGGAAGCTGACTTGATAAAGGCTTATTTGATTGTGCATCAAAACTAGCCAAAATAGTACGTAGCTGCACTATAACGGCGTCTTGCCAGTCAGGATGCACCAAAATCTTGCCAAAAGCTTGCATCGGCACTGGCGTGAGGCTAATCGCTGAGTTTTTGAGTTCAGGCTGTCCTGAATGCGGATCCACGACCGTTGGTATCAGCGTACCCATACGAGCAAAGCTGGCAAAAGCATTGCTCCAGTGCATTGGCATAAACGCATCGCCCGCGCGCATACTGTCACTAATCGCCACTTGTGCCAGCACTTGACTGGCTGTTGCCTCATTGGCAAATGATGCTTTATCGCTCGCAGCAGTCGCATCGTTATTAGCATTGTTAGTAGTATCGTTATTGGCATCGTTATTGTCATACCTACTATAAAGCCTTACAAAATCATCAACCGATAGATTTAATCGCTGTGCGTCATCTGGATGTATGGTGACGGTTGGCACGGATTGGTGTTGATTGAGCTGCGGGGCAAGGCCAGTACGAGTCATCGTATGCCACTGGTCACGAAGTCTGCCAGTGATGAGGCGTAGATCAATAACAGGCTGATCGAGCGGTTGCTGATTTACACTATTATCATTCTCTTTATCGTGCTGGTTACGCGGCTCTCTACGCTGATGCAAATTGGGTAGACTGGCATCATCAGCGGGCGTAATCGCTATCAGCTGGGCTTTAGTGCAAGAGTCGGTTTGCTTAGATGAGTTGGCTACCGAATTACCTGCGGTATGAATCATCGAGATACGCGTGCCGCCCCATTGAAATGGCAGTAGCGCATCATACTCCTCAATACTAAGCACACTCGTCTGAGTCATTTGAGTAATAGGCTGATTGCCCTCTTTGATATCGGTAGTAAATGCGGTCAAATCGTTAGTAAGGTTAAGAAAGCGAGGTTGATTGTTAGTAGATACAGTAGCGCTGGTTTCTTGTTCTGGATAGCCGTCATTGCGATAAGTCGTTAAGGCCACATGCTCATTAAATATCTCGCTAGGGTTTTGATAATCAAACCCTGAAAACCCCATGCGCGTGGCGACTTGTGACAGTATCCACCAGTCAGGTTTTGCAACCCCTACCGCAGGCATCAAAGGGCGTTGACGAGAGATACGCCGCTCAGAGTTGGTGACCGTACCAGATTTTTCGCCCCATCCTTGCGCGGGCAATACAATATCCGCGCAGTGCACTGTATCGCTGTCCACTGAGCAATCAGACACTATGACCAAATCACAATGCGCGAGCGCTTGGCGGAACTTATCGGCCTCTGGCAAGCTGACCACAGGATTGGTCGCCATGATCCAAATGGCTTTGATACGACCATCCAAGATTGCATCCGCAGCATCACACGCCTTAACACCAACTTTTGGAGTGATAGCCTGAGGCGACTGCCAAAATTCAGCGACCAGTTGCCGATGATCGGCATTATCCAAGTCCAAGTGCGCCGCCAATAAATTCGCAAGCGCCCCAACCTCTCGTCCGCCCATGGCATTAGGCTGCCCTGTGAGCGAAAACGGACTGGCGCCTACTTTGCCCACGCGACCAGTGAATAGATGCGTATTGATGATAGCGTTGACTTTATCAGTGCCACTTTTGGATTGATTCACGCCCATACTAAAGGCGGTCACTGTTTTATCAGTAGTCGCAACCGAATCGTAAAACTGGCGAATACTCTCGGCAGGCACTTGGCAAGCGCTCGCCACCTTATCAATACTCCATGGGTTAGCCGCGCTCAAAGCGTCAGCTATACCTAAGCTTTGTTTGACGTATTCGTCATCTTGGCACCCTTGCTGCGCCAGATAATGCAATAGACCATTGTATAAATGGGTGTCCGTGCCAGCAGCAATCGGCAAGTGCAAATCGGCAAATTCACAAGAGTCGGTACGGCGCGGGTCAATGACGATGAGCTTTTTGCTAGGATCGGCTTTTTTGGCGGCTAAAAAGCGTCCAAATAAAATAGGATGACACCACGCCATGTTTGAGCCGACAAGTACCAATAAGTCACAAGCCTCCAAATCCTCATAATTGCCCGGTACTAAGTCTGCGCCAAATGCCCGTTTGTGCCCTGCCACCGCTGATGACATACACAGTCGAGAGTTGGAATCGATATTATTATTCCCAATAAAGCCTTTAACGAATTTATTAGCCACATAGTAGTCTTCGGTCAATAGCTGCCCTGAAACATACAGCATGATGCTATCTGGGCCGTGTTTGTCGATGGTGTCGTTCAAGCGATGAGCAATATCTCCTAACACAGTATCCCAGTCGGTGTTTGCAATGCGCGGTTTGGTAGCCGATACCTCTACAGCGCTATTGTCAGAAGGTGTATCTGATGACTCTAACAGCATCGGCTGTTGCCGTTGCATAGACGCCAGCTTGTTTTGATAGTAAGGCTGGGTCAATCGGCGCGCGGCGCCCAAGGTTTGCGCGAGCGCACTGCCCTTTGAGCACAGTTTGCCAAAGTTGGCAGGATGCTCAGGATCGCCTGTTACACTGATATGACCTGTTGTATCGACACGGGCTAAAACCCCACAACCAACACCGCAGTAAGGGCATGTGGTGCGAATAGTCGTTGCTAAATTTTCATTCAAAGCCTCTAGCGGATTCGTCTGAGTCGCGCTTATGTCCTGTGTTGCAATAACTTGGCTGTTCATATTTTGGGTATCTTTAGAGATTTCTAGGGGTTTTTCGATGAGGGTATCATTCATGAGGCTTCCTCTACTAGATCACATATTTTGCTATTGTTTTTATCATCACTCGTCGTACTCTTATGCGTAGTGCTTGAATGTAATGCATCCAAATCGCAATAAGCCGCGCCAAAGAGCAAGTTGTCTTTTATAGGAGTGATATCGACATTATCCATAATCAGCTGACTATAGAAGCTACCTTCATTGACGTCACCGTATAGCACTGCGCCGACGATCTTATTATCTCTTAGGTAGAGACAGTGATAGTGGTTCAAAGTAGGTTGGCGATAAACCAAAGTCTCGATGTGCTCAGCCGTGCTATCGTCAAAGGCGATTTCACCCGCTGAGAATGCCGCTACGCCAGATACTTTTAATTTTAATGATAAAGGTTTGCTGACGAAGGGTTGCCAGTGCTCTTGTGAGGGTGCATTTGATGCCATAGCAGGGTCTGATATAACGGTATCTTTTAGTACCGTTACTAGCGTATCGACTTGCTGATTGACGGGCGCGACCATCCCAAACAGCTCGCCATCAAGCTCCACACACTCGCCGATTGCATAGACATGCGGGCAACTGGTATGCATACAGTTGTCAACGATAATACCGCGATTGACCTCAAGACCGCTGTCTTTGGCTAGCGCCGTATTAGGCATCACGCCGACTGCCATGACAATAAAATCAGCAGCTAAGGTGCGCCCGTCTTTTAGAGATAATCCGCACACCTCGTCGGCCTCATTGATAACAATCGCTTCGGTATTGGCAGACACCTCAAGCCCAACGTTGCGGCGACTCAGCTCAGCTTGTAGCAACTCTGCGGCAGGTAGATCCAGCTGGGTGTTGAGTACGTAAGCATCCACATGAATGACCGTCATGCTCGCCCCTTGTCCTGCTAGAGCACACGCCGCCTCCAGTCCCAATACCCCGCCGCCAATCACGAGTCCCGTTTTGCCTTGACGGGCGTATTCAGTCAGTGTGCTGACATCCATAGAATCTCGAAAGACATGTACCCCTTTAGCCTTATGATTGGGAAACGGTATCACGCGAGCGGTTGATCCTGTAGCGATCACTACTTTGGTATAGTGTAGCGTCTGCCCGTTATCAAGCTCAATACACTGCTGATTGGTATCCATCGTATCCACGCTGACCCCAGCCAGCACCCTAATGCCCAACTGCTCATAGTCTGATTGGTCATACAGGTAAGTATCATCAAACGCGGTATCTCCTGCCAGCACAGGCGATAACATAATGCGGTTGTAGCCCACGTGGCTCTCTTTGCTAATCAAGGTAATTGGCGGATGGACGTCAGCATCATTTAGCTGCTGCGCCCTTGCCAGCTCAATAGCAAAACGGCTGCCTGCCATACCAGCACCGATGATGATGATGCCCGCATTTTCAGTAACGTCTATATTATGACTATCGGATTGAGTGGTAGGTGATGACTTATAAAGCGACATAGAGCGTATCCTTAGCCGCGTGGTGCAGCGTGAAATAAATGATGATCTGTCATTGATAATGTATGCTTGGCGCATAAGCACTTATGCCAGATAAACCCACAGCAATAAAATGATGATGACAAACTGTATAAAGCAAATGCTATGCCATACCAGTAAAGGGTTGCGCTGAATAAGCGGTTCAGGGTCACGACTGTTTGCCCTATTATCAGGGTTAAAATCCTGTAAGAACTCACCGATGGCTTGATAGCGTGCATTAGTATTAGAATGTAGCGCCCGCATAAGTGCCTGCTGACTGATAGCGGGTATGTTGTTTTGGCGTAGCGGCTGGGCAGGCATCACTAGAGCGTGCTGCGGATTCATGAGATCTTGCGTGCCAAACGGCAGCTGTCCTGTCAGTAGCTCATAGCCGATTACCGCTATTGAAAAAAGATCCGAATGCACGCCTTTTGGTGCATCGGTGTAATACTCTGGTGCAGCGTAATGCAAGTCGCCATTAGGCGGGCGCGTACTGTCTTTTAGAATGGAGGAGCTTGCCGAACCAAAGTCGATTAGCTTGACCGCGCCTGCTTGAGTTAAAAGCACGTTTTCAGGCTTGATGTCTTGGTGCAACAGATAGTTGCGATGCATCACCCGCACCGCCATGCCGATCTTGGTCAGTAGATCATAAGTCTGCCAGACATCACACGGCGCATTGCGTTCAATAAAGTCCCGTAGGCTCTCGCCCTCAATGTATTCCGTTAAGTGATACAGATAGGTGGTGCTGGCAGGTACAGGATAGTAACGCAGCAGTCCTGACGCACTAAATCCAGAACTTATACTTTGGCTTTGGATGCTACTACCATTTAGAGTAGTCATGTGCAACCGATTAGGATCAGCTTGATTAAAAGCGGACTCGCCTGCGCGTCGATGTTTTGAGAGGCTAAGGCCAATCTTGCGCTCCTTCAAAAAATCACGCAAATAGTGACCATCATCGATAGTATCGAGACTCGGGGATTTCAAGACATAGTCGTTTTTATGCTCATCTTGTACCAAATACACATCACTGCGAGCGGTGCGCGCAATGATAGTCATTACTGTGAATCCGTCGATACTATCGCCGACTTCTAAGCCTGTCGGTAGCTTATAACGGGGCATATCGCTATCGCTACTACTTTGATCTGAGCTATTCAAAGCGCTTGCTTGACCAGATTGGCATGGTGTTGCATCCATACTAAGCATTATCATGCTCAAATTATCATGACTACCCTCAGCAAAGGCGTGCTCGCAGATTGTCTGACTGGCGTTGAACCCAGTAGGTAACTTGTGCTCGGCAGCGACCGATTCAAACATATTGGTCGCTGCCGAGCACAGCTCGAACTGTAACTCTGTGGCGTCGATATGCTCATACACGCCATCAGTCATGATGGCTAAGGATTCGTCTTGATGTAGTGTAAATATCGACTGTTGCAGATCCAGTTGCGTATCCGCCCCAATCGCTGCTGAGAGCGCTCCTTTGTCCTGACCGCGATGGATACGATGATCTTCACTCAGTACGGTCAGACTGTCTATCCCGATACGATAAATACGTGAATCACCCGTATGAAACAGATGAATACGATCGCCAATACATAATAAGCCTGACAATGTGGATAACAAAGGCGGTACGCGCTGATAGGCTTGCGGGATGCACAGGGTATCATTAGCCTTATTGACCGCGATCTTGATGAGACTAGCGATTTGATCGTCATCAAAACTCATTGTTGAGGCTTGATAACGGTGATCCTTGTTGTTGCTTTGGGTCTGTTTGTTGTCGTCAGAGTACTTTTGCGCCTCGCACTGTATTTTAGCTAATTTTGACAAGGCTAACGTGAGCTTGTCAGCGACGGTGTTGATCACCAGTTGACTGGCCTGCTTTGGAAACTGACAAGCGCTCACCCCATCTGCCATGAGTACTAGCAAAGGCGCAGGAGGGGTTGTTATCTCATCAAAAAGGTTTGAATCGTTCGTGCTATCTGATGTTTTATCTAAAAAATGATACGGCAAACAAGTGGTTATCAAAAGACTATCTTGGTTTTCAGATTTACGGCCTTTCATGGTAAAAAAGTCAAGCCACCACAAGGCATGATCTGCCTCAAAATGACTTGATTTTGGTGATGAAAATTTTGGTGATGAAAGTAAGGATGACTGACCACCAGATTCAGTGCTTACTTGAGCACTCACAGCGCAACCATCTGGCTGATTATTACGAGCGCCTTGTTCGTCGGCATTTTGACTGGTTCTTTGAGTAGTATTCAAAGTCATCCTTATTTGGTTCTTTTTTGGTTTTTTAGTGCTATTTATGACTCACTTGAATCTCAGCAAAGCTGCCATCTGGCATCTCTTCTAAGATAGTACCTTCTGGCTCTTTAAGTAAAAATAAGGCGAAGAATCCAATGACTGCGGTTGCGGCAATGACAAAGAAAAATACTTGATAAGAGACAAGGCTGAGCACCGTGAGATAGACGACTGAGCCGACGTTACCATATGCACCGGTCATACCTGCAAACTGCCCTGTCATACTGCGCTTAATCAGGGGAATGACAGCAAAGACGGCACCTTCGCCTGCTTGTACAAAAAACGAGCAAAACATAGTGATTAATAATGCTAGCGCCAGTGGCCATGTTGAATCAAGAAAGCCCATCAATAGATAACCGACGGCTAGACCCGCCGTTAAAATCAACAGGGTAATCTTGCGACCGAATTTATCACTGAGCCAACCGCCACCAGGTCGTGACATCAGATTCATAAAGGCATAACTTGATGCCAATACACCTGCCATGACAATCGATAAACTAAAGGTCTCTTGATAAAACAAAGGCAGCATAGAGACAACCGCAAGCTCTGAGCCAAAAGTCGCAAAGTATAGAATATTTAAGATACCGACTTGCTTAAAGTCATAACGATGCGCTTCAGGGACAGGCGTGGTAAACACCTCTTTATTGAAGCGGTAGCTACTAATGAACTCATAGACATACAAGACCGCTAGGCCAATGTAGACCATCGTAACACTCGATTGGCTAAGCAAACTGACACCTGAAGGTGACAATTTCCACGCCAATAATGCTAAAGCTAAGTACATCGGTAGTTTAAAGACCATCATCAGCCAAAAGTCGCCCGATGAGGTCACCATCATCGCGCCCGACTTTTTAGGCTTAAAGTAAGTCGCGCCTTTAGGAGTATTGCGTGCCATTCTATAAAAAATAATACTATAAAGCGCCATTACGACACCCGACGTCGCCGTCGCATAACGCCAGCCCTCATCACCACCGAATATAGCCGCTGCAATGATAGCGACAGTAGGTAGTAATAGTGCCGCAGCAGCTGAACCGAAGTTACCCCAGCCGCCATAGATTCCTTCAGCCGTACCCAACTCATTGGGCGGGAACCAATCGCTCATTAAGCGAATACCTACCACGAAGCCTGCGCCCACAAAGCCGAGTAAGAAACGAGACAGAGCTAAGGTGTTGTAATCTTGGGCGAACGCAAAGGTAAAACAGGGAATCGCACCAATCGATAAAATCGCTGTATAAACGATGCGTGGACCGAAACGGTCGGTAAGCATTCCGATGATGACGCGTGCAGGAATAGTCAAGGCGACGTTGAGAATGAGTAAGGTTTTGACCTGATCTTTGGTCAGATTAAGCGTCTCACCAATCGCTGATAAGAACGGCGCATGGTTAAACCATACAAAAAAGGTAAGAAAAAATGCCATCCAACCTAAGTGAAGGATTTTATTTTTACCCGCGAACGATAGGACATTTAACTTATCTTTAGTAGGAGTAACAGGGTTTGGCGACGACATAGACAGCTTCCTTAAAGGACTAACTTTGGGATTTTTTTGATAAAGGTAACAAGTTACGTTTAAAGAACTCATCGATTTAGATAATTGAAGCGGTGCAATGGCTATGCCAGTTGTCTTTGTGTAAACTCCTGAAAAAGTAAAAATTAGCCTGCTAATTTGAGGGTTACGCGTTGTTTTATAAGGGATAACCCTGAAATCAAAGCGCCAATACTATTTTAAAATGATTAATAATAGCCTGGTTTTGTTAGTACGTTTACTGTGCATTAACAATTGCATTGAACCCTAGTTTGGTGCGTAATGCATCTATTTTGGTGCACTAAAGCTATATTAAAAATAAAATATTTGACTGCTGCTCTACGCTAAGCTCTCTTTATCAATCGTGCTACTGCGTGTCCCATACCTTTATAGACCCTGATGCAACCCTCCACTTCTGTCAGCAAAAACCCTACAGATATGACAGCCTATAGTTGTGCTTGGCACGATTATTGAAGTCTTATAAACAGCAGGTATCTGAATGCTCTGTTGCGTGATATCACCGATCAGAGTTCCTAAAACATATTGAGCCATGCTAAACATGGTCATTATTAAGTGTAAGCAAATCCCATGGTTATACAGAGCATTCAGTCAATCCCCCCTTCTAAAAGGACAGAGGCATGAGTAGTACAATGAATATAAGTAGCAAAGGTAACCTAGTCGTCATCGGCAACGGTATGGTCGGTCATCATTTCGTTGAGCGCGCCATTGAACAAGGACTACATGAACAATTTGAGATTCATGTATTCGCTGAAGAGGATCGCCCTGCTTATGATCGCGTTTATCTATCTAGCTATTTTGAGCACAAGGATGCCAGCAAACTCAACCTTGTCGATCTCAACGTTTACGAATCATCAAAGGTAAACTTGCATCTTAATCAACGCATTGTAGATATCGACTCGACGACTCAATCCATTACCACAGAGGACGGCGAGCAGATTGAGTACAGCGAGCTGGTTTTAGCGACAGGCTCCTACCCCTTTGTGCCACCGATTCCGGGTCGCGAGCATCCGCATTGTCACGTGTATCGTACGATTGCTGATTTGGATGATATTTTAGCGACAGCTGAATTACCTAAAGTCAAAAAGGGCGTGGTCGTCGGTGGTGGTTTGCTTGGACTTGAGGCTGCAAAAGCGCTCGTGACTCTAGGTCTTGAGACTTATGTGGTCGAATTTGCGCCGCAACTGATGGGCGTTCAGCTTGATGCCGCAGGCGGCGAGATCTTAAAACGCAAAATCGAAGCACTGGGCGTTACCGTCTTGACAGGTAAAAACACCAAAGAAATTATCTCTCATACCGTCACAGACGATGACGATTGTTTTTTGACCATGCAATTTGCTGATGGCACCTCTCTTGATACCGATTTAATTCTCTTTAGTGCGGGTATCCGTCCGCAAGATGGCATTGTCAAAGACAATCCTGAATGCGGTATCGAAATGGGTAGCCGTGGCGGGATTTTGATCGATGAGCAGTGCCGCACTAACGCGGAGCACGTCTATGCCATTGGCGAATGTGCGGTATGGGACAACAAGGTATTTGGTTTGGTTGCGCCCGGTTATAGTATGGCGAGCATTTGCGCCGCACAAATTGCGGGTGATAGTGAGCAAATATTTGCTGGTGCTGATATGAGTACCAAGCTCAAACTGATGGGCGTAGACGTTGGCAGTATCGGTGATGCCCATGGTACTACTGAGGGCGGACTGAGTTATCTGTACCAGAATCCAGCAGAGGGTATCTACAAGAAGCTGGTGACCACGCCTGATAATAAGCGTCTGCTTGGTGCGGTATTGGTCGGTGATACCGAAGACTATAATAACTTATTACAACTGTATCTCAATGATATTGACTTGCCTGCGCATCCTGAAAGTCTGATATTACCTAATGTCGAAAAGCCGGTCATGGGCATTGATAATCTGCCAGATACCGCCACGATTTGCTCTTGTTATAACGTCACCAAAGGCGCGATCTGCGCCGCGGTCGAAAACGGTGCGTACTCCATTGCTGATGTCAAAGCGGTCACTAGTGCTGGTACGGGCTGCGGTGGTTGTGCGCCCATGGTCAAAGATACCTTGAGCTATCAGCTGACTACCCTTGGCTTTGAAGTCAATAACGACTTGTGCGAGCATTTTGCCTACTCGCGTCAGGACTTGTATAGCTTGATTCGCGTCCACGGCATCAGAACCTTTGATGAGCTACTCACTGAACACGGTAGCGGTCATGGCTGTGAGATTTGCAAACCGACCGTCGCCTCTATCTTGTCCTCATGCTGGAATGATTATGTACTCAAACCTGAGCTGACCCCACTACAGGATAGTAATGATTACTATCTAGGCAATATTCAAAAGGATGGCACGTATTCGGTCGTACCCCGTGTACCAGGTGGTGAGATTACCGCCGATAAGCTCATCGTACTCGGACAAGTCGCCAAAGAATTTAATCTATACACCAAGATCACTGGCGGACAGCGAGTCGATCTGTTCGGTGCGCGTATGGAGCAATTACCTGATATCTGGACACAACTGGTAGAAGCAGGCTTTGAGACGGGTCATGCCTACGGTAAGTCGTTACGCACGGTCAAGTCTTGTGTGGGTAATGACTGGTGTCGATATGGGGTGGATGACAGTATGGGTCTGGCGATTAGATTAGAGGATCGTTACAAAGGCGTACGCTCACCGCATAAGATCAAGATGGGCGTATCAGGATGCATGCGCGAGTGTGCTGAGGCGCAGAGTAAGGACTTTGGCATGATCGCAACCGAGAATGGCTGGAACTTATTCGTCGGTGGTAACGGCGGCATTACTCCGCGCCATGGCGAGCTGTTTGCAACCGACCTTGATACTGAAACGATGGTCAAGTATATCGACCGTATTATTATGTTCTATATTAAAACCGCCGATAAGCTACAGCGCACCTCAAAGTGGCGCGAGAGCTTGGATGGTGGACTTGAGTATCTACAAGCGGTCATTATTGACGACAGCTTAGGTATCGCAGATGAGCTTGAGGCACAAATGCAGCTACTGGTCGATAACTATGTCTGTGAGTGGAAAGCCACTATTACTGATAGCGAAAAGCTCAAACGCTTCCGTCATTTTGTGAACAGTGAGCAAGGCGATGATAACGTCATCTTTGTAAGCGAGCGCAATCAGATTCGCCCAGCGACGGACGCTGAAAAAGCCAAAATCCAAGTGACTGAGTTGGCATAAATAGTCTACTCCCTTTTTCAAACACAGCGCTAACCCCTTTTATAGATAGCTGTGTTTGAAGTTTTATTTGCTACTCGTTACACGTAAAGGATAACCCTATGATTCAGCACACCGTTTGCCAACTGAATGACATTCTCCCTGAGACGGGCGTTTGCGCGCTCATAGAGGGTAAGCAGATTGCTATCTTTCGCACCAAGCAAGATGACTTATTTGCCCTCGATAATTACGATCCCTTTAGTCAAGCCAATGTACTCTCTCGTGGATTGATTGGTGGTACCACTATCGCAGATGATACGGGCGGCACTGAAGAGGTGCTCTACGTCGCCTCACCTATTTATAAACAGCGCTTTAATTTGGCAACTGGGCACTGCTTGGATGATGAGAGTGTAAAACTTGATATCTATCGAGTAGGGCTTGAAAACAGCAAGGTGGTGGTTAGTACTCATAAAGTCTAGTTAACTTGTCAGTTACATCGCAAACGCCTACTTTTCGTCATTTAATTTAAACTATTGGAGTAATTAAGTATGACACGTGAAGAATTAACAGAAGCAATCATTTTGGCTAAAAAAGAGAAGTCTTTAAGCTGGGAAGACATTGCCGCTCATCTAGAAATGGGCGTTGTTTGGGTGACGTCAGCTTGTTTTGGTAATAATAGTATGCCTGAGGCACCTGCTAGTAAATTATGCTCGTTGCTAGAGCTTGGAGACCAAGCAAAGACTACTTTGATGGAATATCCAACAAAAAGTTGGGGACGTGATGTTCCTCAAGATCCACTTGTCTATAGACTGTATGAGGCAGTTGGTATCTATGGCACTAGCATCAAAGAGGTGGTTCAAGAAAAGTTTGGGGATGGTATCATGAGTGCAATTGACTTCTCTATTGATATAGATAAAGAAGAAAATCCCAATGGGGATAGAGTCGTTATTGTACTTAATGGTAAATTTTTACCTTACAAAACGTGGTAATTCGATCTGCTATATGATTGAGCTACCAATAGTCACTTAAAATCAGGCTAAGCACTACTACTAATAAGGCAGTGCTTACGCCTTGCCAGAATCGCACTGGGTCGCGATCGATCCATGCGGTATTATGCTCAGGTTTAAAATCTGAGCTTGGGCTATTGAGCTCATAAATAAATTCAGAAACTTCTTTATAGCGACGTTTTGGATCAGTATCTAATGCTTTATTTATAGCATAAACAGACCACTCTGGTATACGTATGCCCAGCTCTAACAAGGGTCTAATTTTGAGTTGATTTTGCGCCTTTTTGCTATAGGCACTAGATACCTTTAGGCCATACGGTAATTGACCACTTAGAATCTGATAAGTTAAAATACCCAGCGAAAAGACATCACTTCCTGCCGTACCTACAGCACCTAATAAATACTCTGGTGCTGTATACTGTAAACTACCTGGTATTATATTGTCAGCATTAACCTTATCTAAACCTGCAATGCTAACCTCACCGAAATCAATAATTGTGACCGTCCCTTTGTCATCTATCAAGATATTTTCTGGTCTTAGATCACGATGAATGACCTCGGCGCGGTGCATGACTTGTAATCCAGTTGCAATTTGCTGAATGATAGATCGTACTTGATTAAGGCTCGGTTTTGGATGCTCTGCCATCCATTGAGCTAAGCTCTGAGCTTCAACATAGTGGCTTAGAGTATATAGTTTTGAACGTGGTGTTTTTAGCTTAGGCGCTGTCATCAGATGGGTATTATTTAGACGCCTTGCCACCCACTCCTCCATAAGCATACTTTCAATATGAGTGTCATCTTGACTTTTTTCAGCAGAAGGCGTTTTTAAGACGTACAAATTTTCATTTTGATCTATGACTAAGTATGTGTGGCTGCGCGGCGTTTTACTGAGTGGTCTAACAACATTCAGTCCATCAATTACAGCTCCCTTTTCTAACGAGATTATGGGAGTAAGATCTTTGGTATACCTATAAAACTCACTTCTATCTTCTGCTAGTAGATCATTAATTTTTATCACTAAAGCACTGGCATCATCTACAGAGCCCTTTATAGTAGCCAATTCACAAAGTCTTTGAGCACAGGTAGCACTTGGTAATTTTTCTAATGTCTGAATGATATCATCGTTGTTTAAATGCTCATGAACACCATCGCTTAGTAAAAGGTAAGTTGCGTCCAACTGGGCTTCAACGTTTAGATAATCCAGACGGATATGATCATCTAAGCCTAGTGCTGCACTTAGATAAGTACGTTCATTATCATAAACTTGACGATGATCTTGAGTGAGAATATCGATAATACCCTTATGTAGCATAACGACACGGACATCACCTGAGTGAAATATGTGAATGCTGCGCGATTTGATAATAAGGGTAGCAAATGCACACACATAGCCTTTATTTTGATTAAAGCTGTGCCCGCCTTGTCGACTTTGTGCAACCAACCATGAATTTATTGACAGTAATACTTTGAATCCTGATGTCTTTGTAGACCAAGTCTCTGGTGTATCTAAATAATCATTTAAAAAACTACTCACTGCTATCTGACTAGCTTTTGCACCAAATTGACTCGTACTGATACCATCAGCAACGGCAAATACAGCGCCCTTAGATTGCAACAGACTATCATCAGGCACATAGGCGATAAGGGCGTCCTGATTTACCAGTTTTCCTATTCCTGCTTGTGAATGCTGACTGATACTCACCGAAAGTTTTTTCTGTGTCATTGTGATGTCCAGAAGCTAAGTTTGATCCCTCAATAATAAACCTCGCCTAAGCGAGGTCTATTAATAGCAGAACTCATATGTCATCATTGAACCAATTTGCGGCTTGGACGAGTGCGTACATGAGTAAAGTACAGCGGCAAACCTACAAAAAACAGACCCCCTACTAGGTTACCTAGTACTGTAGGTAATTCATTCCAAATCAAATAATCTGCGATTGTAAAATCACCACCCATAATCATTGAGAATGGGAATAGGAACATATTAACAATAGAGTGCTCAAAACCCATATAAAAGAAGAGCATGATTGGCATGTACATAGCAAACATCTTACCAGATGCTGAAGTTGAAATCATAGCGCCTACTACGCCCATCGAAACCATCCAATTACATAACATGCCGCGAACAAAAATAGTAAACCAGCCTGAAGTTCCGTGAGACTGATAACCTAGTGTACGAGCCTCTCCAATAGTGCCTACTTTGGCCGCTATAGTGCCACCGTCTGTCTCATAACCAAAGGTTAAGATAAAAGAAGCTAGAAAAGCCACGGTTATGGCTCCGCCTAAATTGCCTAAAAACACAAGCCCCCAATTGCGCAATAACTGCTTCATATCGCAGCCTGGACGCTTATCTAATAAGGCTAAAGGTACAAGTGTAAATACGCCTGTCAGCAAATCAAACTTCATTAGATACAGCATGATAAATCCGACTGGAAACAATAGTGCTCCTAACAGCGGATTACCTGTATTCACTGTTACTGTAATCGCAAAAAAAGCCGCCAGTGCTAATATTGCACCTGCCATAAAGGCGCGGATTAAGGTATCGCTGGTTGACATACTCATCTTAGACTCACCAGAATCTACCATTTTCGTCGTGAATTCGCTTGGATCAATGTACGCCATCAAACACCTCAATTGTTGATTGATAAATAACAATATAGCTAAAGCAATAGGTATGCCAAGGGTTGCGAGACAAGCCTAATGTTATGGTCGTTAGCTGGTTTCGTAACTAACTATTTTGTCTTACAACTCTTTAACTATGGCGTCTTTACATTTTATGACCTAGAAGATTTTGAAGGATAATTTTGTTATACCAAGTTTCATTATATTCTCTCAAGCAGTATTCGCTGTTTAAAAAGATCTCAGTTGGTGCATTGCTATAGCAGTGCACCTAAGCGGTGCTATTCGTACGAGAAGCTTTTTAGTAGTCCACGACATTACAATAGTAGCTACCAATAAGCTAGAATGTCGCCAAACCGGAGCGGGTACTACATTGAGTCGTACTACGGATACGACTAAGCTCTTTGTTCTTGAGAGATTACATCTTTAAGCAATACTAAAAACTCACAGGTTAGCGATATAAAGACAAGGTTTTATATTCGTATACCCTTTTCAATAGCTTTAACTGGTTATAAAACCCTTTTAGCGCCGTTATATCCATCAAATGAATAACTGTCTATGCACAGATTTAGCTCTCTAAACCAGACGATTATGGTGCATAATAAAGCATAGAACCAAAATGGTGCAAAAAAAAGGTGGCTTTTTCTAAATAACTAACGATTCTAGCGCAACTGGTTATATTTTTAGGTTGGCATAAATATTGAAGCATCACTAGCAGTTAGTGTCGGTTTATTAACTCGACCTACTAGGTTGCTACTTTATCTTTTTTGGAGAACTATATGTCATTATTGCCTACTCTTATTCCTGTTGCCAAAATCAATTCGAGCTCTCGTATCGACTCAAAACTAACCTCACGTTTGTCTCTACTAGCAGTAGCTATCGTCGGTAGCTTAAGTCTAATCGGTTGCCAAAAACCTGCTGAAACTGGCGCAGAAACCAATTCTACCGCTGAAACCTCCGAGACCACTACTACCCCTGCGGCTGATGGCGACACAATCAAAGTAGGTATTTTGCATTCTTTATCTGGCACAATGGCCATCTCTGAGACGTCTCTAAAAGATACGGCGCTCATGACCATTAACGAGATCAATGCTAACGGCGGCGTGTTAGGTAAGCAGCTAGAGCCTGTTGTGGTTGATCCCGCCTCCGACTGGCCATTATTCGCTGAAAAAGCACGTCAGCTATTAACCCAAGATAAAGTTGATGTGATATTTGGCGGCTGGACGTCGGTGTCGCGTAAGTCAGTATTGCCAGTGGTTGAAGAGTTAAATGGCCTGATGTTCTATCCGGTACAGTACGAAGGTCAAGAGCAGTCAGAAAACATCTTTTATACTGGCGCAGCACCCAATCAGCAAGCCATTCCTGCCGTTGAGTACTTGATGAGCCCAGAGGGCGGTAGTGCAGAGCGTTTTGTATTACTTGGCACAGATTATGTCTATCCTCGTACCACCAACCAAATTCTAAGAGCTTTTTTAAAGTCTAAAGGCGTCGCTGAAGCAGACATCATGGAAGAATATACGCCATTCGGCTTTAGCAACTATCAGACTATCGTAGGTGATATCAAAAACTTCTCTACCGGTAAAAAGACGGCGGTTATCTCTACCATTAATGGGGATTCAAACGTGCCCTTTTATCGTGAGCTTGCTAACCAAGGTATCAAAGCCTCTGACATTCCAGTCATGGCATTCTCAGTAGGTGAAGAAGAGCTACGCGGTATCGATACCAGCTTACTACAGGGTCATTTGGCGGCATGGAACTACTTTATGTCGGTTAAAAACCCTGTGAACAGCAGCTTCACTAAAAAATATAAGCAATATGCGCTAGATCAGAAGCTACCCAACGCCGACAAGGTCGTGACTAATGATCCTATGGAAGCCACGTATGTCGGTATTAACATGTGGAAACAAGCGGTTGAAAAAGCGGGTACGACCGATGTCGATAAAGTACGTATTAGCATGGGCGGACAGACTTTTGATGCGCCATCAGGATACACCCTGAAAATGGATGAAGAAAACCACCACTTATGGAAGCCTGTCATGATCGGTCAAATCCGCGCTGATGGCCAATTCGATGTGATTAGCAAAACACCAGAAGCTATCCGTGCACAGCCATGGAGTCAGTACATTCCTAAATAAGGTCGCAACTACATAATTATTCGTCCCTTGTTAGCATCAATTATTAGTATCAATACTAGCAATCCTTTTAAATTCCCTACTGATTAAGACCACTTTTCAGTAGGGAGTTGGAGGAGTGTTGACTGTAAAAAAGGAATTACCATGTCTTCCTATTCCAAAAAAAACCTATTAGCCAACTGTCCCAGCAAGCCCTTTATCATTGGCCTACTCTCCTTATTTCTATATCTCTTAATGACCATCTTAACGCCTGCTTATGCTCATGAGATGTCAGTAGTACACAGTCACGATGACGCTACGTCTACCAATACGATGGCAGCAACATCTAATGCCATAAGTGATAAAACTTTGCTTACTCAAAATGAGCAATCTCTTACCACGCCAGCGGACACTAGTTTAAGTCAAGGCGATGCCATTGAGCAGTTTGTTGCCGCAGACTTCGGCAAACGCCAAGCGATGTTGAATAATTGGCCAGGATCTATTGAGAGCTTAGATACCTTAGTTGAACTCATTAGTAATGATGAGCTATACCAAGGCAACGGCGGACAGACGTATCTGCTAAATAGCGACGATCAACTGTTTACTTACCCAAACCAGCAAGAAACCGCGGATTGGCCTAGCGACTTATCACAAGTGACCTTGACCAATGTGCTACGCTCGGCGCTAACCTTTGGCCAAGCCAAGGTTAAGCTTGAGTCAGAGGATACGGCTCAACGTATACAGGCCGTTGAGATTCTCTCAAAAAATATAGACCAAGTAGACCCCGCTACCATCTTAGCAGCAGCGGCTACAGAGGATAATAGTAAAGTTAAGGATGCTCTCGCCTATCTACAGGCGCGTATTGAGTTCAGAGATGGTGACCTGGCAACTAAAATAGCCGCTGTGAACCTACTTGCCGATAGTGATAGCCCGCAGGTCTTGGTTGATGTCAAACGAGCATTGACGGCGGACGATATCGATCCTGTACTCAAGTCTAGCTTGCTTGACGCTGAGGCAAGTATCGAGCGACGTATTACCATTAGCACTTGGATAGGCCATCTTTTTACGGGTATGAGTACGGCTAGTATCTTGTTATTGGCAGCCCTTGGACTTGCGATTACCTTTGGACTCCTTGGGGTCATCAATATGGCTCATGGCGAGCTGATTATGATCGGTGCTTACGCCACTTATGTGGTGCAAAACCTGTTTCAAGCATATTTTCCTGAAATGGCTGGTTGGTATCTGGTTGCGGCTATACCCGTGGCCTTCTTAGTTAGTGCCATTATCGGCATGATTATTGAGCGAATCGTTATCCGCCCCCTTTACGGCCGTGAGCTTGAGACCTTACTGGCCACTTTTGGTGTCAGTCTTATTCTTATGCAATTAGTGCGTATGTTCTTTGGTGCGCAAAACGTTGAAGTTAGTAATGTCGCTTGGCTAAGCGGCGCTTATCAGGTGTCCTCAAGCCTAGTACTCCCCTATAACCGCATCGCGATTATCGGCTTTACAATCTTGGTGCTTATGCTCCTTGTGTACTTACTTAATAAGACTCGCTTTGGCTTATTTATGCGCGCTGTGACCCAAAATCGGCAAATGGCTCGCGCTGTTGGTATTCGCTCTGCGCGTATCGATATGCTGGCTTTTGGTCTGGGCTCAGGTCTTGCCGGTCTCGCTGGCTGCGCGCTTGCACAAGTAGGCAACGTCGGACCTGATCTGGGTCAGACTTATATTATTGATGCGTTTTTGGTCGTTGTCGTGGGCGGCGTCGGACAAGTATGGGGCGCAGTACTAGCATCCTTAGGTCTTGGTGTCAGTGGTACCGTGCTTGAGATTGGCATCGGTGCGGTGATGGCTAAGATTGTGTTATTGGTTCTTGTGATTTTGTTTATTCAAAAACGTCCACAAGGTTTATTTGCCCTAAAAGGCCGTTTTGTGGATTAAGGAGAACCTTATGCGTTTGACTCAACTGTTATCTGATTCCCCGCGTAACTCTATTTTAATTGGTTTATGCTTTTTGGTACTACTGATTTTACCTTGGCTACACTTGATGCCTGAGAGCTCAAGTTTTCATCTGTCAGCTTACTGGATAACGCTCATTGGCAAAATCATGGCTTTAGCAATGGTGGCACTAGCACTAGATCTCGTCTGGGGTTACGCTGGTATCTTAAGCTTAGGTCATGGCCTTTACTTTGCCTTGGGCGGTTATGCCTTTGGTATGTACTTAACGCGCGAAACAGCAGGCGATGCTATACCAGACTTTATGCGTTTTTTGAGCTGGACTGAGATGCCGTGGTATTGGGCGGGAACGCAGCACTTTTGGTGGGCAATGGCCTTGGTGGTGCTCGTCCCAGGTCTGGTCGCTTTTATCTTTGGCTATTTTGCTTTTCGCTCAAAGATCAAAGGGGTTTATTTTTCGATTATCACTCAAGCCATGACCTACGCCGCAGCCTTACTGTTTTTCCGTAACGAAACAGGCTTTGGTGGCAACAATGGCTTCACAGGTTTTACCACGCTATTAGGCTATGACATCACCGCCTCATCAACCCGAGCGATGTTGTGTTTTACCACAGCTCTCGCTCTGCTGTTATCCTATCTAGGGCTACGCTACTTGATGAATCAGCCTTATGGGCGAGTACTTGGTGCTATTCGTGATAGTGAGAACCGTTTGCAGTATCTGGGCTATCGCACGCTTTGGTACAAGCTATCCGCTTGGGTATTGTCCGCCGTCATTGCTGGTATCGCAGGTGCTCTATATGTACCGCAAGTTGGCATCATTAATCCAGGCGAGATGAACCCCGTCAACTCTATCGAGATGGCCGTATGGGTAGCTGCTGGAGGTAGAGGATCCCTTATTGGTGCTATTGTAGGCGCTGGCGCAGTCAATGCGATCAAGACTTACTTTACCGTGGCCTACCCTGAGTTTTGGTTACTTATTTTAGGGGGATTATTCGTAGTCGTTACTATATTTCTACCCAACGGTATCATTGGTGTCCTCGATCGTTTTAAGAAGGAAAAAGAATGATGTCAAAAATATCCAATAAGACTGATTATAGTATGCGTACTCCAACAGAGAATAATAAAGCGACTGATCGTATAACGGCGACAGAAAACAGGTCTGCTCATCCCAGCACTACTTTGGCCGAAGATTATGGCGACAGTGCTGGTTTAGCACGCCCTACCCCTAAATCAGGTCCAGATCTGAGGCATGGTATCGCACTGTATTTGGAAGATGTAAGCGTCTGGTTTGACTCATTTCGGGCACTTAACGACTTATCGTTATACATTGAAGAGGGTGAGCTACGCTGTATCATCGGCCCTAATGGCGCAGGCAAAACAACTTTGATGGATGTAGTCACAGGCAAAACGCGTCCCACCGAAGGAAGTGCATTTTTTGGTCAAACTCATAATCTAGCTAAGCTATCTACTGAAGAAATCGCTGAGGCTGGCATTGGTCGTAAATTCCAAAAACCAACGGTATTTGAAAACTTTACTGTACTCGATAATTTAATGCTGGCCGCGCCCAAAGATAAGCGGGTATCAAAAAGCTGGTTTACCAAGATTGATGTGCAAACTCAAGATACACTTGACTCAACGCTACAGCAAATTCGCTTAAAAGACATGATAAGTAAGCCGGCAGGATTATTGTCTCATGGTCAAAAGCAGTGGCTAGAGATCGGTATGTTACTCATGCAGCGCCCAAAGCTAATCTTGCTTGATGAGCCTGTGGCAGGCATGACCGATGCCGAAACGGAACATACCGCTGAGCTGTGTCTACGTCTTAAAGAGAATCATACCTTAGTGGTGGTCGAGCATGACATGAGCTTTATTGATGCTATTAGTGAGAAAGTGACGGTTTTAGCAAATGGTGCTATTTTGGCCGAAGGCACCTTGGCTGAAGTACAAAACGATGAGGCCGTAATTGAGACCTACTTGGGTCGATAATAAACTCAGTTTGATAATAAACTTAAGTCGATAATAAACTTGAGTCGATAATAAACTTGGGTCGATAATAAACTCAGTTCGACAACACATAGTAGCGCTTAAAACTGAACCTAAAACATAAAGGGGCTTATATGTTAGAAGTTAATGCTATAAATCAATACTACGGCGGCAGTCACATCTTACGCGACGTCACTCTTACTGCGCCTGTAGGCGAATGTAGCGTCGTACTGGGCCGTAATGGCGTCGGTAAAACGACTTTGCTCAAATGCTTGATGGGTATCCTTCCCATCAAATCAGGGGAGATTTTATTAGACGGTAAAGATATTAGCCAGATGACGCCTGAGCTACGCGTACGCGCAGGACTCGCTTATGTACCGCAAGGACGCGATATTTTCTCTACTCTAAGTGTTGAAGAAAACATTCTCATTGGCATGGCAAAGTTTTCTCAAGGTAAGGCAAGTAAAGTACCCAAATACTTATACGATATATTTCCAGTGTTAGATGAGATGAAGCATCGCCGCGGTGGCGATTTGTCTGGCGGACAGCAGCAGCAGCTCGCTATTGCAAGAGCACTAGCTTCTGAGCCGTCAGTACTGATCTTGGATGAGCCTACTGAGGGTATTCAGCCATCCATCATCAAAGACATCGGTAGAGTCATTCGTAGTCTTGCCAATAAAGGCGATATGGCAATCGTTTTGGTTGAGCAGTTTTATGAGTTTGCAGAAGAGCTTGCTGATAACTATACGGTACTCTCTCGCGGACAAGTCGTTGCGCAAGGGTCAGGTCACGTCATGGCTGAGAATAATATTCAAGAATTGGTCGCAATTTAAAGAGACACTTTTTAAAAGGGAACACAATTTTGACTTGGCAATCCTCATTACAGCTCAGTTTTGACCACGTCGCTGACAGCACTAAAACTCGACTGTCTCATCGTGCTCATACGGGTGCTTTAGTAGTACAGCGTGCGCTATATCCTGAGCCTGATTGCCAAGAGGGGATTTGCCATATTTACGTGTTGTACCCGCCCGCTGGTATTGCCGATGAGGACCGCTTAACCTTAGACTTTACTCTCAAGCCTAATAGTCACGCTGTAATCACGACTCCTGGAGCGGGCAAATGGTATGGTCAAAGAAAGTCTCTACGGCACTCTGAATCTTCTAAATCCTCAAAAATTATTAGCTCAGAACAGCATATCGACGCGCGCCTTGCTGACCATGCTATTCTTGAATGGCTCCCTCAAGAAAGCATCTATTACGATCACTCTGTCTCTTGCGCCAATAATCGCTTTTATTTAGCTAAGAGCGCCAGTTTGTTAACTTGGGATATTGCTGTGTTCGGGCGTCAAGCGTATCATGAGACTTTTGCTCATGGTCATTATGCCAACCGCTTAGAGATATGGCGTGATGATAACTTATTGGTCAGTGAGTACACCTCCCAACAAGCAAATACGCGCTGGTTTACCTCACCACTTGGGTTGAACCATCATCATGTGCACGGCTCTTTTTGGGCAATACCCAGTACAGAGGTGATTGCACCAGAGCTACAAGATAATCCGCTCAAGCTTGGTCAGTATTTAGATACTATTATTGCCGAGGTACGTCTCCTTATCGATCAGCAGTCGCTACCTATATACTGTACTCACAATTTTCAAGGGATTAACTGCCGCTATTTGGGGTCAGATGTGCGTGCCTGCTTTGAGGCTTTTTATCACGTTCGCGAGCTTATTAGGTCTAAATGGTACGCGCTTGAACCTCATCGACCGAGAATCTGGGATACCTAATATCACCTACTATGCATCTCTATGCATCTCTATGCATCTCAAGCAATGCGCCACTAAAGCACAATGACACTATTTAGCATATTTTTTATAACTATTAAAAACGCTCAATAATTTATAAAGAATGTTAATAACCAAGGAGTATCCATGCAATTAAATCCCACAGAAAAAGATAAACTCTTGCTATTTACAGCAGGTATGGTGGCGGAGCGTCGTAAAAATCGCGGCGTCAAGCTCAATTATCCTGAGTCTATTGCTTACATCAGCATGTTACTAATGGAAGGCGCTCGCGACGGCAAAACAGTGGCACAACTGATGAGTGAAGGAGCGACCTACCTCTGTGCCAAAGATGTTATGGACGGTATCGCAGAGATGATACATGATGTGCAAGTGGAAGCCACTTTTCCTGATGGCACCAAGCTAGTAACAGTACATAACCCCATCGTATAGCTTGATTCGCAGTACAGCCGTTGCAAAGATAATTAAGGATAATTGATATCATGATAAAAGCAGGTGAATATAAAATAAAAGCAGGCAATATGGCCTTAAACGCTGAGCGCTGCGTTCAAACCATAGCAGTCATCAATACCGGCGACCGCCCTATTCAAATCGGTTCTCACTATCACTTTTATGAAGTCAATTCAGCACTAAGCTTTGATCGAGAGTTGACGCTCGGCTATCGTTTGAACATCATCTCTGGTACGGCAGTACGCTTTGAGCCAGGACAAACACGGGAAGTTGAGCTGGTTGCTATCGCAGGTCGTCAGCATATCTATGGTTTTGCGGGGAAAGTCATGGGGCCAGCTGAGGTCAAAAACACGACTGCTACTTCGCAAAAGTCTATCGACAGACGTATTCACGCAGAGCATTTTGGCCCTACTACAGGGGATAAAGTACGTCTGGCTGATACTCATTTATGGCTTGAAGTTGAGTATGATTTGACCAGCTTCATAGATCATCGTTCTAATACTCACAAGGTCAGTGTTGGTGAAGAGGTCAAGTTTGGCGGTGGTAAGGTGATCCGCGATGGTATGGGTCAATCGCAACTACTGGGTAGTCAAGTTGCTGATACCATTATTACCAATGCCTTAATCGTCGATTATACGGGTATTTATAAAGCTGATGTTGCTATCAAAGAGGGGCGCATTAGTGGCATCGGTAAAGCCGGTAATCCTGATATTCAGCCTAATGTGACGCTACCTATTGGCGCAGCGACAGAGATTATCGCAGGAGAAGGCAAGATTTTGACTGCTGGGGGTATCGATAGTCATATTCATTTTATTGCACCCCAGCAATGTGAAACGGCATTGATGTCTGGTCTCACCACGATGTTAGGCGGTGGCACGGGGCCTGCTGAAGGTACGCTTGCGACAACTTGTACGCCTGGCGCTTACCACATTCACAGCATGCTAAAAGCTACTGACTCTATTCCGATGAATATCGGAATATTGGGCAAAGGCAATGTGAGCTTACCTAAGCCTATTGTCGAGCAAATTGAAGCAGGCGCCATCGGTCTTAAGCTCCATGAAGACTGGGGCTCTACGCCCAAAGCCATTGATAACTGTCTTAGCGTGGCTGAAGAATATGATGTACAAGTGGCGATTCATACCGATACACTCAATGAGAGCGGCTATTTGGATAGTACTTTAGGCGCGTTTAAAGACCGCTGTATTCACACTTTTCATACCGAAGGCGCAGGCGGTGGTCATGCGCCAGATATCCTAAAAGCTATTGGGGAGACCAATGTGCTACCCTCGTCCACTAATCCGACGCGCCCATTTACTATTAATACTATTGATGAGCATCTAGATATGCTCATGGTCTGTCATCATTTGAGTCCCTCTATCGCTGAAGATGTCGCTTTTGCAGAGAGCCGTATTCGTAAAGAAACCATTGCCGCTGAAGATATTTTACAGGATATGGGCGCTATCGCTATGATGAGTAGTGATTCACAAGCGATGGGACGCGTGGGAGAAGTCATTATTCGTACGTGGCAAACCGCTGATAAGATGAAAGCTCAGCGCGGTCATCTAGCACCTGACAAGTCCGCTAAAGCTGAGCAATCCTCAAAAAGGATTACCTTAAGCGATGTTGATGCTGATAGCGGTAACGATAATTTTCGCATCAAACGCTATATCGCAAAATACACTATCAATCCTGCGATTACTCATGGTATCAGCGATGAGGTAGGTTCTGTTGAAGTCGGTAAATGGGCGGATTTGGTTTTGTGGTCACCCGCATTTTTTGGGGTAAAACCTGATCGCATTCTCAAAGGCGGCTTGATAGCTGCTGCGCCTATGGGCGACCCAAACGCCTCCATCTCTACTCCGCAGCCTGTCCACTATCGCAGCATGTTTGGCAGCTTCCCCAAAACTGTGGCACAAACTTGTATCACCTTTATGTCAAGTGCGGCTATCGACAGAGGCGTGGATAGACAATTAGGGTTAGAAAAAGTTATCAAATCCGTACATAATATTCGTGAGATACGCAAGCAAGACATGAAATTTAATAGCTACTGTCCTGATATGAAGGTCAATCCTGAGACCTATGAAGTCTATGCCGATGGCAAACTACTGACCTGCGAGCCTGCCGAGCATCTGCCAATGGCGCAGCGTTACTTTTTATTCTAGTAGCGTCCTAGTGTCACAGCTTTGATTGTAGTGGCTTTTAATCAAGGCACAATAATGCCAAAGCAGATACCCATCCAAATTATTTTTTAACTGACTATAGACTTACCTTATGCAAATTTATACTCATCGTCTCGAGACATCAGATATCAGTGCTGAACAAAACACTGTGATTAATAGCCAAAAACAGGCAGGGAAATTTTTATATTTAGACTTTGATACCCGCCAGCGCAGCCGATTTAAAGCACAAACTCAGCAGCAAGAAACTCTTGGTGTGGATCTGCCCCGTACCGAAACCATCAAAAATGGCAGTGTGTTGGCAGATAATCAAGGCGCATTGATACAGGTTATGGCGGCCAAGCAAGCCTTAGTCGAAGTCACTGCCGATAATAGCTTTGATCTTATGAAGGGCGCTTATCATTTGGGTAACCGTCATGTGCCATTGATGATTGCACCCAAAGCGTTATACTTTGAACCTGACCATGTATTAGAGGCGATGCTACAGCAACTTGGCCTACATACCCAAGCTGTCCAAGCGCCGTTTGAACCAGAAACAGGTGCCTATAAAGGCGATAATGGCGGACAGGCTCACTCTCATGACCATAGTCACAGCCATAGTCGTCACGACCACACCCACTCTCATGATTAAGCCTGACACGCACTCTCAGCAGCCTGACCGTACCACACACGCTATGAATGATGCTAATAACGATGCAGAGGTAACCGGACGTTTATTGATGCTAGCATCAAGCAACTTGCCTATTGGTAGTTATACCTACTCACAAGGTATAGAGTCCGCTATTGAGTCAGGGCTCATTCATGATGAAAACAGTTGCTTAGTATTCATGAGTGACTATCTAGAGCTGGCACTGTGTCGTTACGAGCTTCCGCTATTGGCGCTTATGATTGAAACCCTAATGATTGACGACATCGCGCTGGCTGAGGCATTAGGCAAGGATTATCACGCCAGCCGTGAGAGTAAAGAGTTCGTCTATGAGTCGAGCCAATTAGCACTATCCTTATCCGCATGGCTTGATGAGGTACTTAAGCTTGATGTACCTGATAGCTTGCTTGCCCACGGCTTTTTGCCACTGTTTGCCCATATTAGCGCGCATTGGCAATTTAAGCCTGAGCAAGCGATGACCACCTATGCTTTTGGTCAAATAGAAAATATGGTACTGGCAGCGGTCAAAACCGTACCGCTTGGGCAAATGGCAGGACAGCGAGTTATTTGGCAATTACAGCAGTTGTTAAGCACGCAAGTATATCCGCTAGCGACCCGCGTCAAGCAAAGCTTTTTGCACCTTCAGGATACGTCTGTGGAAGTCAACATAAAGCTAAATCTACTTTATCAGCAGCTACATATGTCCGCGAATTTACCAAATTTAGCGATACTCTCTTGTCAGCATGAAAAGCAATACAGCCGATTATTTCGCTCTTAAACACTGACACACCTAACTTCTATTGAACAATACTTATTGAACTACCGTTATTTAATAACCCTTATCGAGGATATTTATTTATGGCACTAACACCCAAGGTCGAAAACACCCCTTTAGACACGACACTATCACCCCTACGCTTAGGTATTGGCGGTCCTGTTGGTTCAGGTAAAACAGCATTAACCCTCAGATTATGTCAGCGCTTACGTGATAGCGTCAATATGGCCGTAGTGACCAATGATATTTATACCAAAGAGGACTCTGAGTTCTTGACCCGTCATGAGGCGATGCCAGCCGAGCGTATTCGCGGTGTCGAAACAGGCGGCTGCCCGCATACTGCTATTCGTGAAGATGCCTCAATTAATCTCGCTGCCATCGCTGAATTACAGCAACAATTTGCAGGTCTTGAGCTTATTATTATTGAATCTGGCGGTGATAATTTGGCCGCTACCTTTAGCCCTGAATTATCCGACTTAACACTTTATGTCATTGACGTCTCAGCAGGCGATAAAATCCCTCGTAAAGGCGGGCCTGGCATTATGAAATCGGACTTACTCATTATCAATAAAACCGATCTTGCCCCTTTAGTTGGCGCGTCACTAGAGGTTATGGCACATGACGCCAAAAAAATGCGCGGTGATAAGCCTGTGGTCTTTAGTAACATGAAAACAGGCGACGGTCTGGATGATATTGTGGCCTTTATTCTTGATAAAGGCATGATAAGTGCGGCGTAAGAAGCTACCTGTATTGTTATCTCTTAAAGCCACATATTCTATGGCGTCAATAACTATTTTATCCACTGATAAACGGCGCAGCAGATCGTGAGTATATCGATTTGTTGACTTATTAAGGATGTATTATTATGAGCACAAAAGCATCACAATCTATAGCCTCTAAAAACCTCACTAGCAAAACAGTAATCATCAGTGGCTTGGCACTACTGTCATTGCTACCGACACTGGCATTTTCTCATTCTGGGCACGACCTACTAGCGACAGATGCCGCATTTATAAGTTCAATATTGTCTGGCATAACGCACCCTTTGACGGGGCTTGATCACCTCATGCTAGCACTCGGTATGGGCATGCTATTGACTCAAATGCACAGCTTCAAAAAAGGCTTTGCCTCATTAGGGGTTGGTTTGGTAGTGGGATTTGCACTGAGCTTGAGTGTGAGCTTGAACCCTATGTTCATCGAATACGGTATTCTATTCTCTATCGTCGCACTCACCACAGCCCTTATGAGCCGATACTTTAATAACTCATTGAATCAAAGCAACAAAGCATCCGTTAAAACATGGCATAACTTAGCCATCATTGGTTTTGGTGCGCTCGCGACGTTCCATGGGGCTGCACATGCTATTGAAATTCCGGCAAGCAGTTATACCGCTGGTTTCTTTACTGGTATGATCATTGCTATGCTTGGTCTATATACTATCGGTAAAGGCGTTGCCATTTATTTGAACCATCACTTGCAAGATAGCCTAATTGTGCAACGCGTTATCGCTGGTTTTGGATTGTGTGCTGTACTGTTGAGTTAGCGGTGCGTTTGGTATGTTCATCCAAGCAATGAAAACATTATGATTTAAATAGCGACCTAAGACCTCCTCTCCTCTTTTCTTAAACGCTTAATAAGCCAGCCTGCTAGTGGGAATGAGATCATTTGTGTCAGCGGAACGAGTATTATTGTCTCGATAAGTACTACTACTGGCAGACTCAAGTCGTAGGTTATAGGTTTTAATAACGTTAGCACGATTAACAAAGTCGGATAAAGGCCGACATACCCTACTAATATGCGTATCAGTCTGTCTTCAAGATTCTTACTCATTACGTGATGTCACCTTATAAAGAAAAACTTAAATTCATAAGTAAAAAATTAAGACCGCGAACGGTCTTAATTCACTGATTTATTTTTGGTAATAGGGGTAGTCACTATAGCCAATGTCAGTGCCACCATACATCGTGGTAGCATCCACCTCATTGAGTGGCCAATGATTGGCTATGCGTTCAGGTAAATCGGGATTAGCAATAAAAGGACGACCAAAAGCAAATAGATCCCCATAACCTTTAGATAATATATCGACCGACTTTTGCACCGTGTATTTACCCGCATAGATAATACGTCCTGAAAACTCAGCTCTGACTGCTTGATAAAAAGGCTCTGGTAAATCAGGTGCATTGTCCCAATCAGCCTCTGCAATAGATAAGTAAGCAATACCCGCTTGTTCAAGTACTTTAATCGCTTCAATATAAGTATGGTGAGGGTCTGACTCTACCAATCCTAAATACACACGAGTCTCATCGGTACTCGCAAATAGTGGCGCAAAACGTACGCCTAAACGATCGGCACCGACCACCTCGCTGACGGCAGAGACCACTTCTTGTAAGAAACGCAGACGATTAGCCAGCGAACCACCATACTGATCATTGCGTGTATTACTATGCTCAGAGATGAATTGATTCACTAGATAACCATTGGCACAGTGTAGCTCTACCCCATCAAACCCAGCTTCTAGCGCGTTGCGTGCGGCTATTGCATACATAGCGACCAACTCGCCCACCTCTTCTGTACTGAGTGCGCGTGGCTCACTTGGATCGGCTAAAGCGCCTTCGCCTGGACCGGTTTCAATAAATACTTTGACGTTAGTGGCAGTGATAGCAGATGGAGCGATAGGCCGAGCTTGGTTTGGTTGCAAGCTGGTATGAGACACACGACCAACATGCCATAGCTGCCCGAAAATAATACCTCCTTTAGCATGTACCGCCTGTGTGACTTTTTTCCAGCCTTCAATTTGCGCTGGTGAATAAATTCCTGGCGTCCATGCGTAACCTTGGCCTCTTGGCTCAATCTGTGTACCTTCGGTCACCATAAAACCTGCCGAGGCGCGCTGTGCATAATAGCTTGCCATTAGATCGTTAGGGATATTGTCAGGTTGCGTACTACGAGAGCGCGTCAATGGTGGCATCACGATACGGTTTTTAAGCGTATAAGGTCCAAGTTCTACAGAGGAGAATAAGGGACTGGTATTTGTCATAGTTGGGATAGGTTGTTTCATAACACTCTCTTTTAAAGCAAACGGATAGGCTTATTTTTGAGCCACTGAATCTGTTTTTAGATTCAATGGGCTGCTTAAGCAATGTTGGTCAGCATAGAGTCTTATAGGTACAATTAGAAACAACCTTTTCTTGTTTAAGATACAATTATTAATGGTATAGATTATGAATGGTATGAACCAGCTTGATATCAAGCAGCTTAGAGTGCTACAGGCATTGCTTGATCTAAAGAATCTCTCAAAAGTTGCGCGCAAAATGGGACTGACGCAACAGGCGATCAGTGAGCAGTTGCGTAAGCTACGGGACTTGTTTGATGATCGTTTGTTTATCCGTCAAGGCAATAGCATGGTAGCAACACCAAAAGCACTGTCGATGCGGCAACCGATTGACGATATATTAAAACAGTTAGAAGTGTTATTAGAGCCGGAGGTGTTTACACCGCAAACCTATAAGGGTGTGTTTACGATTAGTGCGACCGATTATGCGACGCAGGCATTATTACCACAATTATTTCATATAACGCGCCGTGAAGCGCCTGATTTAAGGTTAATAGTGCGCGACTTTGCTTCAGATAACATCAATCAGCTAATTGCAGCAGGTGAACTTGATCTGCTTATTACCTTTCCCGAATTTATTCCTAATAATTTATCGTATGTGACGCTGCTTAATGAACAACATTTATGCATTACTGGTTGTGAAAATACCGTTGCAACAGAGGCATTAACACTGACACAAATTGCCGCACAGCCGCAGCTGGTGGTATCGCCTTCGCGTGCCAACTTACGTGGATCCCATGATCAATGGTTCGCCGAAAAAGGCCTTAAGCGAAACATCGTGATGTCAGTGCCTAGCTTTTCAGCCGTGCCAGATATTCTATATACCACCGATATGATTGCTTTTTATCCTGCGCGACTACTACCAAACAATAAGGTTAAAGAGCTTGACGTAGAGGCCTTACCGCCCACTTTTAAGGTAATAGCCGCTTGGCATCCACGTACCAATGACAGCGGCATCCACCGTTGGCTCATTGAGCAATTAAGAACATTATAATAAATGTTGATCGCTATTTAATAAAGCTGTCACCTGACAGATAAACTCGAACAACGATTTAATCGCCCGTGCAATGCATAACAGACCTATCTTAGCCGTCTTAATTGACTATATTATATAAGATAATTTTGCCAAATAAGAATTACATAAAGCGTGATGCTAATTCCTTCATAATTTCATTGGTACCACCATAGATTTTTTGTACTCGTGCATCAGCATACAAGCGAGCTATTGGATATTCCATCATATAGCCATAGCCGCCGAATAATTGCACGCATTCATCCATAACGATGCACTGCTTTTCGGTAACCCAATATTTGATTAGAGCCGCATGTTGAACGGTAAGTTCCTTTTTCAAGAGTGATTCGATAGCGGCATCGCACAATGCGCTAGATGCAATGTAATGACTATTACATTCAGCAAGTTTGAATCGAGTGTTCTGAAAGCTCCAAACTGGCTTGCCAAAAGCAGTACGCTCTTTGGTGTAAGTAATAGTTAAATCCAGCGCTAATTTCATAGCGCCAATGCCTGCTAAGGCAACAATCAAACGCTCTTGTGGCAGCTCTTGCATGAGCTGTGCAAATCCCATCCCTTCAACCGTACCCAAGAGATTCTTTTGTGGCACACGCATATTACTAAAAAACAGCTCTGAGGTGTCTTGCGACGCCATGCCGAGCTTTTTGAGCTTCTTGCCGCGCTCAAACCCTGGAGAATTATCAGTTTCGACGACGATTAATGAGACGCCTTTTGCGCCTTGCTCTCTATCAGTCTTACAAGCGACAATAATTAAATTGCCTAACTGACCATTCGTTATAAAAGTCTTTGAACCATTGATAATGTAGTCGTCACCCTCTTTTACCGCATAGGTCTTAATATTTTGCAAATCTGATCCTGTACCAGGCTCAGTCATAGCAATCGCGCCGATCATGTCACCTGATGCCATTTTCGGTAGCCACTTTTGCTTTTGCTCGTCTGTGCCATGATGAAGAATATAAGGCGCGACAATACCAGAATGCAAAAACCCACCAAAGCCTGACATGTTAGCTTCAGATTGCGCATAAATGAGCGCTGTTTCGTGACGAAAATCACCACCAGCCCCGCCATACTCCTCTGGCATTGAAGCACATAAAAAACCCATCTCGCCCGCCTCTAACCACGCTTCGCGGTCAAGCATGCCATCGTCACGCCATTTTTCATCGTGTTGCTCCCAACTCTTAAACAGCTTGAGCGCACTCTCATGCAACATCTCAATCTCTTCGTTCATCCAGCTAGGTTTAAAGCAGTTGATCGTCATAGGGTAATCCTTAGTAGTATAAATCTAAATAGGTATTGGGATGTAAAACACGTTTCACGCTAGTGATAAGCGTACTAGACTTAAATGCCATCTATGAGCAAACACTAACCCTTATTATTCAAAAGACAACTCATAGTAATAATAATTACCATTATAACCCATGATTCCATCTATTGTATTGTCTAGATCACATCATATTATTGTATAAAAATAGCTTATTATTAGCAATAATTTATATTATAATGGTAATTATAATTATCGTATATAACAAGCTCAAAACCTAACGGTTTAAAGGCGAATCTTATGAATGGAAAATAAAATATGACATCCTCACATTCAAAACCTCAGCTGAGCTCAAATACGAGCACCAGCAAAAAAGGTTGTAAAAATAAGAACATGACACCTAAGTCAGATACTCAAATTCAACCTGTAACCGTCACGCCGTTAAGTGAGATGCGTCCTGCTACTTTGGACAAAATAGAGAAGGCTGTGCGCCAACTTTTTGCTGATAGTGATGTTAGTGATATTACTATGATAGAGATTGCAAACACCGCAAACGTGTCACTACAAACGCTCTATAAGTATTTTGGTGATAAGCAAACCGTACTGTATACCATTATGGATATGGTACTAGTGAGGCTTGCGGCCAGAATGATGGATCACCTGCAAGGTATCGATAGTGTAGAGGATCGATTGCGCAAGACCTTGTGGGTATGCTTAGATTTTGTAGATACTCAGCCTGATGCGGTGATGGTACTATCTAAGGTATCAATTGCGCGTTTTCATAATATCGCTATCTACAAGAACAAAGAGCTCATTGATGCGTTTTTGAGTGTACTAGAGGATGGCCAAAAGCGCGGCGTACTCGTCGATACAGTGCCGCTTTTCATTCTATTTGATGTGTTTATGGGATTTATCAGTCGTCTAGGTATTATGCACACCGTTCGTCAAGCAAAAGTACCATTGAATGAGAACTTTGATGCTCTGTTCAACATGTTATGGCGTTCAATCTCCAAGCCTGAGTTATCTCACACCAAATGAATTATTGAAGGTGCTATTGTTCAAGGTGCTATTGTTCAAGGTTTTTGAGCTTCCTTCAAAGGGTCACGACATTGAATTGAGTTGCAATGCTCTTGGCAGTAGAGGGTCGCCATTGATTAAAATATGTTAAATAGTCAACAATAAAAAAGGGCTTATGTTTCATTCAGTCCTTTTTTGTTCGTCTATGAGGCAGAGCTATTTAAAAATTAGCTAGAAGTCGCTGCCGAATGAGCCGAAGCCCTAAGTTTATGACGCAGTATCTTCCCTACGGTAGATTTGGGTAATTCCTCGATAAACTCGATATGACGCGGACACTTATAAGCTGCTAAATTTTCTTTACATAGCGCCTTTATATCCCCCTCATTTAAACTCGGATCTCCTTTAACGACATACACCTTTACGGACTCGCCTTGACGCTCATCAACGACACCCACCACTGAACATTCAGCAACTTTAGGATGGGTCTCGATAACATTTTCGACTTCGTTGGGATAGACGTTAAAGCCGCTGACAATGATCATATCTTTTTTGCGGTCATATATCTTGATAGCGCCCTGCTCATTCATAGACGCGATATCACCTGTCTTTAAGTACCCATCAGCGGTGAAAAAGCTATCATTATCAATGTTATGATAGCTTGAGATAACGTTATCGCCTTTGATGCACATCTCACCGACTTCACCTAATTTGAGAATCTCTCCCTCGTCATCTCGAATACTGATATCGACTCCAGGTAGCGGCAGACCGACGTTGCCGCTGTACTTCATGCCATCAAAGGGATTGGCAGTACCGACTCCCAACGTCTCAGACATACCCCACCCCTCAAGGATAGGTAAGCCTGTGACGTCAACCCAGCGCTTGGCAGTCTCAGGCGTCGCTGCCATGCCGCCAACCAGAGTTAATTTGCACTCAGAGAAATCTAGCTCCTTAAATTTAGGGTTCATCAAAAACGCTTGGAAAAGAGTATTTACGCCAGGAAGCAGATGAAAGGGGCGCTTGGCTAGAATTTTGATAAAGCTGGGGATATCGCGCGGGTTGGTCACCAAGGTGAGATGTTGACCTACGCTCAAGCCGACTATCGAGCAGATAAAGGCATAAATATGATAAAGCGGTAGCGCAACTATAGTATTCATCTGCATATCGTCGCCAACGTCGGCATAAACAGGTTTGAACCATTCACCAAACTGATAAGTCGCGGTCACAACGTTCTTGTTGTTGATTAAGATCCCCTTAGCAACACCTGTAGTGCCTCCAGTATATTGCAGCATCAACAAGTCATCAGCCTTTGAGCTAGGCCGAGAATAGGTCAATTTTTTGGCTTGCTTTAGCATAGATTTATAGCTGGTAACACTATGATGGGTATTGGAGCTGAGCTCATAGCTAGGAATGGCTTTTTTGACATAGTTAGCGGCAAGGTTTACAAGTGTCCCTTTAGCTGTCCCTAGCATGTCGCCTATTTTGCTAATGACTACCGTTTTGACAGGCGTATTTTTAACGATTTTTTCTAGAGTTTTACAAAACGGCTCTAGGATGAATAGCGCGGTGGTTTCAGAATCAACAAGCTGATATCTTAGTTCACGAGGACTGTACAATGGATTAATTAAAGTCGTTACCATACCCGCTCGTATTACTCCCAAAACGATGGGCAAGTACTGATGAACATTGGGCATCATAATACCTATGACTGAGCCTTTGGCCAGCCCTAAGTGTTGAATCCAAGCGGCAATCGCTAACGATATTTTGTCAATTTGCGCATAAGAGTAGCTCACGCCCATATTGCTACTAAACTCTCGATCGGCAAATGCTATCAATTTATCCTCTACGATATCAATGACCGTACTGTGCGGCAAATCTATCTGGGCATTGACCCCTGTCGGATAACTCTCTGTCCAAAACTTATCCATAACTTACCTTCCTTGGTAATTGATTTAGGGAACAAACAACTTTAAAACTTATACATGAAAATCATGACTTAATATCTTGCCATCCTATCGTGCTGTCATGCTCGTCTTGATGAGCAAATAGTGGATGCGCCTTAGCCTCTTCTAAGCTCAAAACAGGAGTGACGCAAACATCAGCTAATTTAAAAGCTTGCTGCCAAAACTCAAGCGGTTGACTGGCAAACTTTTCAGTGACTTTGGCGGCGGCCTCTTTGCTAGCAGGCAGGTTTGGCATCACACCGCGCTGCCAATGCGCGTCTTTGAGCTCAGATAGCTCTAGAACCTCACACAATCCTTGCCAGAACTTAAGTTCCAATGAACCCACTGCCATGTAACGATCATCTGAGGTTTTGTATAAGCGGTAGCACGGTAGCAGTCCACCCAAAAAGTCATGCTGAGGCGGTGGATTCTGACCTGAGAAGCTTTTAACTAGCGTACCTGTCGCCTTTGGCATAACCATGTGATTGTATAAACTATGCGTCATACTAACTGCAACATGGCGACCTTTACCCGTGCGCTGAGCGGCAAAAACCGCTGCTAGCAAGGCAATCACTGCCGTATCACTACCGCCTGCCAAATCTGCGAACTGGACGTTGGGCATAGCCTGTTCGCCAGTTGCGGTACGCAGCTGATCGAGTACGCCACTCATCGCCATAAAGTTGATATCGTGACCGGCTTTGTCCGCCCAGTCGTGAGTCACGTCGCTGCCATCAACCATGCCATAGCCTGTGATTGAGACGATAACTAACTTTGGGTTTATTGCATGCAAGGTTTGGGCGTCCAAACCCATACCCTTTAGCACTCCAGGGCGAAAGCTATCGAGCATAACATCAGCATTTTTGAGGTGCTCTTTGACTGACGCTATGCCCTTTTCATCACGAAAATCGACCTTTTCGATTGTTTTACCGTGGTTCAAGGCATCAAACAATCCACCCAAGGCGCGAGCAGGATCGCCACCTTTGGGCTCGATTTTGATGATATCTGCACCCAAATCAGCAAGCAGACGCGTGGCAAAAGGCCCCGGCAGATTGCGCGTCAAATCTATGATGCGCAATCCTTGTAAGCAATCGCTCATCTGACTAATAGCTGATGTATTTGAAATATCATTATTAGCCATCTACGAAATCCTCGCCACTTGACGCCATCTCTACCAAGATGTTAGCTGGCTCAAAACGTTCGCCATACTGCTTGGCAAGTTCACGACTACGAGCTACAAATTGCTTGACACCCATAGAATTAATGAACTGTAATGTACCGCCTTGATGCGGCGCAAAACCCCAACCAAAGATAGAGCCGATATTGGTATCAGCGACAGAGCGCACGACATTTTCTTCAAAACACTTAGCCGACTCGTTAGCTTGAATAAACATCAAACGATCTACCAAGTCCTCTTGGCTTGGCTGCTCAGCGCTTGTGGGATATAAGTTCACCAGCTCAGGCCATAAGTGCTTATCGCCTTTATCGGGATACTCATAAAAGCCTTTGCCGTTCTTTTTACCTTCACGGTCATGCTCTTTGACTAAAGTTTTGAGAATATCGTACGACGGACGCATTGGCATGGTTTTGCCTTCCGCTTGCATATCCTTTTGCTGCTGCTCGCTCACAAGCAAGGCTAAGCTTAGTGACACCTCATCTTGTAGCGCTAGTGGCGGCATAGGCATGCCGGTTTTCATACCAGCAACTTCGATACTGCGCGGATGTACGCCCTCGCCTAACATGGTGACGCCTTCTGACACATAAGTGCCGAATACGCGCGAAGTATAAAACCCGCGACTGTCATTGACGACGATTGGCGTTTTGCCGATTTGCAATACATAATCAAAAGCTTTGGCTAAGGTATCATCGTCAGTTTTTTCGCCGACAATGATTTCAACCAGCGGCATCTTGTCGACGGGCGAGAAGAAATGTAAACCAATAAACTGCTGAGGACGTTTGCTTGCTTGGGCCAATCCGGTAATAGGCAAGGTTGAGGTGTTAGACGCATAAACCGCTGATTCTGGAATCACGGCTTCGGACTGCTGCGTACACTTGGCTTTGATTTCACGGTTCTCAAACACCGCTTCAATGATTAAATCGCAATCTGCTAGATCGTCATAAGAGACGGTCGGCTTGATACGATCCAGTAGCGCTTGCTTCTTGTCTTCAGTAGAGCGTTTACGACTGATGGCTTTATCTAGGAGGTTTGTAGAGTAGGCTTTGCCTTTTTCAGCACCTGCCAATTCGGTATCGAGCAATACGACCTCTAGTCCTGCTTTGGCACTGACATAAGCAATACCTGCGCCCATCATACCTGCGCCTAAAATGCCGACCTTTTTGGTTTTATAGCGCTCAACGCCATCGGGACGAGATTGACCTTTTTTGATGCTATTGAGCTGCGTCCAAAGGGTATTGATCATATTTCTAGATTCAGGCGATAAGACACAAGCGGCAAAAAAGCGCGACTCAAGCTCAAGACCGGTATCGATATCGACGATGCAGCCTTCAAAGACGCTAGACATGATATGCGTGATCGCAGGATAATTGCCATGCGACTTTTGATTGGCCATGGCAGGCGCGATAGAGAACACTTGCACCACTTTGGGATGCATGCTGTTACCGCCTGGGATTTTAAAGCCTTTTTTGTCCCAAGGTTGTTGTACTTTGGGATTGGCTTTTATCCACTCTTTCGCTTGCGCTACCATATCATCGTTATCAGTAGCTGTTGCATCAATAAGACCAATATCTAAGGCCGCTTTAGCCCGTAGCTCAACCCCTTGCGTCATCAGCTCAAGCGCTTTTTGGATACCAACAAGCCGTGGCAGGCGCTGAGTACCGCCGCCACCTGGCAGCAATCCTAGCTTAACTTCTGGTAGACCCAGCTTAGTCTTTGGCGAGTCAATCGCTATACGATAGTGACAGGCTAACGCCAGCTCAAGCCCGCCACCTAATGCGGTGCCAGTCATAGCAGCGACCACAGGTTTACCTTCGCTCTCAAGTTTACGTAGGCAGGCTTTTAAGTCTTCGACCAGATCAAATGCTTGCTTGGCAGTTTCAATGTTAGAGAGCTGATCGATATCCGCGCCAACCACGAAGCTGTCTTTTGCTGAGGTTAAGATTAAGCCCTTAGCAGACTCATCATTAATAAAGCTGTCCGTCAAAGTGGCAAAAGCGTCAGTAAACCCATCGCCTATCACGTTCATTTTGCGATCGCTTTGATCGATAGTGACGGTGACGATACCGTCATTATCACGCTGCGCTGAAAAATTAGCTAGAGTGTTTATAGCGTCAATGCTGTCTGTATTTGTAGTCATTTTTTATCCTTTAAATGATCTCAAAGTTATCATTTTTATTTTGGTAAATAGAGAGGTTATACTCGCTCAATGATAGTCGCAATACCCATACCGCCACCGACGCACAAGGTGAGCATAGCGGTTTTGAGGTCGCGGCGTTCTAGCTCATCGAGTACGGTAGTCATGAGCATAGCGCCCGTAGCACCCAGCGGATGACCCATAGCAATAGCGCCGCCATTGACGTTGACAATATCAAGCGAGATACCTAGGTCATGAGCGGTATTCATAGGAACGGCGGCAAAGGCTTCATTGATCTCCCAAAGATCAATATCAGAGGCGCTCATACCCGCTTTTTTGAGCGCTTTATGGCAAGCGGGTGTTGGACCCGTTAGCATGATAGCGGGTTCTGAGCCGATGACGGAGGCCATAGTGATCTTGGCACGCGGCGTAAGACCCGCTTTTTTGCCAGCAGCAGCGCTACCGACCAAGCATATCGCCGCACCATCAACGATACCTGATGAGTTGCCCGCATGATGCACGTGGTTTACGTTTTCGATAGTGGTGTACTTATCCAAAATAACACTGTTAAAACCCATCTGACCGGGCATCACAAAAGAGGGGTTTAGCCCTGCTAAGGTCTCAACCGTGGTATTCGGACGGATAGTCTCATCTTTATCCAATAACAACATACCGTTAATGTCTGTGACGGGCACGACTGACTTATTATTATAGCCCTGCTCCCAAGCGTTAGCAGCGCGGCGATGCGACTCAGTAGCGAACGCGTCAACATCGCGGCGACTAAAGCCATTGAGCGTGGCTATTGTGTCAGCGCCAACCCCTTGTGGTACGAAGCCAGTCGCTTCATTGACTCGTGGATCCATGTACCACGCACCACCATCAGAACCCATAGGCACACGGCTCATAGACTCAACGCCGCCTGCGACGACTAAATCCTCCATGCCCGACATGACTTTGGCCGCAGCAAGGTTAATAGACTCAAGTCCTGAGGCGCAGAATCGAGATAACGTTAAACCCGCCGCGCTCTGCGCCCAGCCGGCATCAAGGACCGCAGTACGAGCAATGTCAGAACCCTGCTCGCCCACGGGAGTCACGCAGCCCAGCACCACATCATCCACCAAGCTGGTGTCCAAGTTATGGCGCTGCTGCATCTCTTTTAACAAGCCACGCACCAGCCATATAGGCGACGCTTGGTATAAAGCGCCGTCTTTTTTACCTTTACCACGTGGGGTACGGATACTGTCATAGATATAAGCGGTCTCAGTCATAAAAATCCCTTTTTACTTTTTGGATAGGTAACAAATTAATGGATAGTACATGGAATAAACAACTAGATGACTTGATTAATAAATCCAGCGACATCTTTGGCATAAAGCAAATTACATAAAGCGGGCAGCTAGCTCTTTCATAATCTCGTTGGTGCCGCCGTAGATTTTTTGCACCCGCGCATCAGCGTATAGACGGGCGATAGGATACTCATTCATATAACCATAACCACCGAATAACTGCACACATTCATCGATCACATCGCACTGCTTTTCAGTGACCCAGTATTTGATCAATGAGGCATGAGGAATAGACAGTCTATTCTCCATGATGGCATCTATCGCCAGATCACACATGCTATGAGCAGCTAGATAATTGGCATAACACTCCGCCATTTTGAATTTGGTATTTTGAAATCTCCAAACGGGTTTGCCAAAGGCTTCACGTTGCTTGACATAATCAAGAGTCAGATTAATAGCCAGCTTCATCGCGCCGATACCTGTCAGTGCAATAATCAAGCGCTCACGCGGCAACTCTTGCATCATCTGAATAAAGCCCATCCCTTCTATCGGACCGAGCAGGTTCTTTTGTGGTACACGCATATTACTAAAGAAAAGCTCTGAGGTATCTTGTGACGACAGGCCAACTTTATCGAGATTACGACCGCGCTCAAATCCTTCTAGAGCATCAGTCTCTACGACGATAAGGGAGACACCTTGAGCGCCTTTGTCACGGTCTGTCTTACAGGCTACCACAATCAAATTAGCATGCTGACCATTGGTAATAAAAGTTTTTGAGCCATTGATAATGTAGTCATCGCCATCTTTTACCGCGTAAGTCTTAAGCGCTTGCAAATCAGAACCGGTGCCAGGTTCTGTCATAGCGATGGCTGCGATATACTCGCCCGTCGCCATTTTGGGTAGCCACTCTTGTTTTTGCTCATCAGTACCATGACCTAAGATATAGGGGGCTACGATGCCTGAGTGAACGATACCGCCAAAACCTGACTGATTAGATTCTGCTTGTGCATAGATAATCGCAACTTCATCACGAAAATCGCCGCCGCCGCCGCCATATTCTTCGGGCATTGAGGCACATAAAAAACCGTTCTCGCCAGCCTCCTCCCAAGCCTTGCGATCGATCATGCCATTCTTACGCCATTTCTCATCATTTGGCTCCCAGCCTTGAAACATTTTAAGCGCACTCTCATAGACCATTTTACGCTCTTCAGTCATCCAGTTTGGGGCTAAATTTTCAATGCTCATAACCTTTATCCTTGGCGATGTTAGCTTGTGCTAATAGAAATATTTTGCAGTACAAAGCAGCGGTAATACCAAGCGTTAAAATAAATGGTAATTATAATTACCCTAATATCGAGCTTGGTCATCGCTCCTATCCACCAAATCATAGGTCATATACTAGGATAGTAAGTATAGGGTTGCAATCGATATTTATTTAATAGTAATTAATATTACTATTAAATAAATACGTCAATAAGCTGTGAGCTGGGAGGGATGCTCATATCGTCATCTTCCTTACTATCAATAATGCGTTATACAGTTAAAAAAGATCAGTGGAACGACCCACGCTTAGTGCAACAAAGGTGTCTATTCATCATCTGCGCAAGAAGTTATGTGACGATCTGATTGTAACCAGACGCGGTGTCAGCTCTCTTATGCTCCTAACAATAAGTATGTTTATACTCAAATTGTCAAACTAGAGTTTATTGAATTAAAGGACTAATACTAATAAAATCTATACGCCATTGCGTATTTTTGCCTGTGCACTGTGGCAAACTTATTACAAGTTTTGTGCTATTTTGTCCATAAATACTCAAAGCGTGTTTGATCTTTCGCGAGTAGGCATCGCTGATTACCAAAACTGTTCCAGACCAAGCCTAAAACGACGGTAATGCTCGTGCTTTAACTCGGTTTACAACGTAGTATAAGTACACAGACAGAGACTGTTTTTTCCACCTACTTGTCAACAGTAGACGCTTAGAATATCTAAACTTGCTGTTTTTAATGGTATTGTCTAAAAAATAGCTTCTGTCAGTATTACGGTCGACTGATAAAACACGCCCTAATCTACACATATCTCATTACAACCCTTCATCGTATTAGCTCTGACGTCACGTTCTACTAAAGGAATAAATATGACTCCTGCACCTGACTCTAGCGTAAATACATCGCCTATACACCTTCAGCCAAACAAAATCGCTGACCATTTATCTTACAATAAGAAGTACTGTCTGTTTTTGGACATAGACGGTACACTGGCTACCTTTACCCTTGACCCAAAAGACAGCATTATTCCCATCACCACTTTGACGCTATTGCAACAGATACAGAGCTTGGGTGTTAGCATTGCGGTTGTCACAGGTCGCAGTCTGGTTGAGGCACAAAAGATGCTATCGCCCTTAGTATTGCCAATAGCAGCTACGCATGGTTTAGAGATAGTACCCAATAACGGCTTAAATAGTAGCCTTAATAATGATGAGTCTACGACCGCTGTACCTGTCGACCCCAGTGAGCTCAATGATATAAAGCAGATCATTATTGCACTGTGCGCGCCATATGCTGATTTTACTTTGGAGGATAAACCTTACTCTGTTGCTTTGCACTATCGCCAAAACCCTGCCTTGGCTGATGTCGCTTATAATCTCATGGAAAAGGTGAGCAATAACTATCCTAATTGGTGCTTAAAACAAGGTAAGTTTGTTTGGGAGATAGTCCCAGAGGGCGTGAACAAAGGTACAGCGATTTTAACTTTGCTACAAGGACTACCAGCTGTTGATACGCTTTGTCCTATTTTTTTGGGTGACGATATTACGGATGAAGCAGGGTTTTTGGCTGTGCAGAATCCTAGCGGCGTCATTGACGAGAAGGAGGGTAAATCTGAGCACTACTATCAACACTTGACAAAGGGTATGGGCATCAAGGTAGGTGAAGAGCCTACTTACGCCCGCTTTTATTTGCATGATACTGATGACGTTGTCGTCTTACTCCATCATTTTTTGAAGTTTTTTCAAGCACAAGCGTCTCTCCTCTCTCACCCAGATAGTCCTGTATCAATGAACTCAAATACACTGAGATCAAAGTCATGAGCCGATTAATCGTCTTATCTAATCGAGTAAAAATGCCTGATGATGCACAGGCGGCAGGCGGCCTTGCCGTAGCATTAGACGATATATTGGTAGGTAACTCAGTAATTTGGATGGGCTGGAATGGTAAGGTTATCGACGCTTGTGATGATACTATCAACGCATTTGGTACGAGTAAACGGACGATATCAACACGTGCAGCAGATAGAGACATTACCTATGTGACCACAGCGCTCACACGCAAGCAATACCAGCACTTTTATTGTGGTTTTGCTAATAGTGTACTGTGGCTATTACTGCATGAGCGCCCTGATTTGGTGAGTCAAGCCGATGATGATTATGCAGGTTACCAGATGGTGAACCATCTTTTTGCTCAGCAATTACAAAAGGTTGTTCAGCCAGATGATGTGATTTGGGTACATGATTATCACTTTTTGAGCGTGGCTTATTATTGCCGCAAACTTGGTATAAAAAACCGTATCGGCTTTTTTTTGCACATCCCATTTGCTCCTCTTCTATTGTGGCAAAAGCTTGCTCAAAGTGGGCAGCTAATAGAGCATCTTGCTCATTATGATGTGCTTGGTACACAAACTGAACAAGATAAAGCCAATGGTGTTGACGTGTTAAAATATTACATGAAAGGCACTATAAAGACCCGACCAAGACTTTCGTCCTCAACCCTCCCATATATCCAGCAAAGCTCTTTTAGGACTATAAAATCCGATAGAACTCACTTTAGAGTTGATACAAGTTTAGCACCGCTGCACTGCCTGAGTATCAAGGCTTACCCTATTGGCATCAATGTAAACAAAATCCAAAATCGGGTTCGTCATTTATCTTGCAAAAACCCAACATCTAACCCTGACAACAAGGCTATTAAGTCAGTAGCGCAGCAAATCATAGCAGTAGATAGGATTGATTACTCTAAAGGTTTGTTGGAGCGCTTCTCAGCGTATGTCCATTTTCTTCAGCAGTACCCGATTTATCAAAATCAGTTGCAACTATTACAAGTGGCATGCCCAAGCCGCTTAGATTTACCTGTTTATCAGCAGCTTTATGATGACGTCAAAAAAATGGTCAAAAGTAGTCATCACAGCTTATTACCCAGTAGCTGTATTCATAACGGTACTCAAGACTGTCAAACACATCAAAGGCAAGCCATTGCTTATAGCGAAAAGGTACTCAACCATGACAGCTTGATGAGAGCGTTTTGGCAAAGCGATATTGGCTGGGTAAACTCGCTCAAAGATGGCATGAATCTGGTTGCCAAGGAATATGTCGCAGCGCAAAATCCTGATAATCCTGGCGTTCTATTACTCTCCAAATATGCTGGAGCCGCTGCACAAATGCAGGCAGCGGTCACAATAGATCCACATCAGACTAAGAGTATGATACAAGGCTTAAAGATCGCCCTGATGATGCCGCTCTCAGAACGAAAAGATCGTCATCAAACGCTGTTAGCAGGGTTACAGGACTATGATATTCACGCCTGGCAGCAAGACTTTTTAGAGGATTTATATAGCAATAAAAAGTCTCAAACTAAAAGCATATCTGGGGACTGCGCTCATACAGACCCTGCTCATAAATTGAATGGATAAGCATAACTGGGAGCACACTATAGTGATTGTAAAAAACCCTTTATTGCAGACTATAAAAGCGGCTGTAGAAAGAAAAATAGCCGCTGATTATCAGGCGCGAAGTACGCGTAATCTTACTGATAAGTTGCGCTGTGACATACTATATATCCTGGTTACGCATAGTGAGAATGTCCTACATCCTACCAGCGAGAACGAACTACTTGCTCATACACTTAAGCGCTGGCAAATCTTAGCTTATGTCGCCGGCGTTGATTTGACACTTGCCAAATGGTTTGAATCTCATTTAGATGCGCTAAGTATACTGCAGGAACTAGGCTACGATAAACCTATTAAGGGACTGCTTGCGGTTTGGGCAGCAGAGGGCCATCCCCTCAGCTTTGAGCAAGACAAATTTAGTCAGCATGGCATAGTGAATGGCACCAAGGCGTGGTGTTCAGGCGCAGCTATTGTCGATTATGGGCTAATGAGCTATCGAGACAAGAACGGTCATGCGCAGCTGCTTTTGGTCGATATGCAGCAAGAGGGCATTGAGAGTGATTATAGGGGCTGGCAAGCAGTCGGTATGCAAGCCACTGATACAGCCATAGTACAGTTTAATAAAGTTACAGCTGAGCAAGTAGGCACAGCGAATGCCTATTTAAATAGAGCAGGATTCTGGCATGGAGCCGCTGGGGTGGCCGCTTGCTGGTATGGAGCCGCTATTTCTTTGGCCGATTACTTGGTACTTGCCTATCAGCAAAAACCTTGTAATTATAAGGCGATGTATTTAGGTCAAATCAGCATAGCATTAGCAGCGACTCAGCAGTCCTTTCATCATATGGCGCGCGTCATTGACGCCCAGCCGCAGCATAGCCATGAGCTGACTATTCGCCAACTCAGAGCAAGCACTGAGCAAGTAGCAAGGCAAGTGCTAGAGAGTGTCGGACAAGCATTGGGCGCTGCGCCATTTTGTAATAATGCACATTTTGCAAGACTGGCCGCCGATCTGCCTGTGTTTATTCGCCAAAGTCATGGCGCTTTTGATCTACAAAAAATTGGCGAGCTGACTAGTGAATCAGCCAATCGCTTATCAGGCGATGCAACAAACGGGCAGGGATATATATGGCAACTATAATACCTAGTAATATTGAGTCTCTAAAAGATAGTGTTATCAAACACGACCATCCGATTGTTGGTGATCGTGTGATTGAAGGGGATGGAACCAGTCAAGACGCATGGCAGAACTGGCAAGAACTGCACAATTTACCGCCGTTAGATATAGCGATAAACATCACAGCACTTACGAGAGTATGTATTTTTGCCCCGCACCCTGATGATGAGATACTAGGCTGTGGCGGCTTGCTCCAGCATTTAGCCGTTAATGGCACCCCCATCCTCCTTGTACACGTAACCAATGGCACTCAAAGCCATCCAAACTCAGAGATTTATCCACCAGAGCGCCTCAATACTATTCGCCCGCAAGAAAGCATGAACGCCTTAAAAGCGCTTGGTGTCGCGCCTCAAGTATCCACTATTACTCTTAAGCTCACTGATGGTAAGGTGTTCGCCGAGCGAGAATTGTTTAAGAAAAAACTAGCAACCATTATCCGTCCTAACGATATTTTGGTGACGCCCTTTGTTCATGATGGACATCCTGATCATGAGGCTACAGGACAAGTCGTCAAAGCCTATGCCAAGCTGCATCATTTACCCTGCTATCAAGTCTTGATCTGGGCATGGCACTGGGCTAAACCTGCTGATAGCCGGGTTCCTTGGCATCTCGCTCTCAGAGTGGACTTAACTGCCGAGCAAGTACGGCGTAAGTCTCATGCCATTACCTGCTTTACCAGTCAAATTAGCACCGATCAGAGTACAGGCAATCCGCCCATTTTATCAGCACAAACCATCGCTAGAATCAGTCAACCTTGGGAGGTTTATTTGCATGAGCTGCAATCCTAGATCTACAACGGTAATGAGTCACGACCACCCTGAAACAGATAATAGTGACGGCTCAAATACCTCTTATACCACCTCAATAGACTGCACTGAATCCGGTGCCTACTCACAGACATATTTTGATGCATTGTATAGCGACAGTAGCGATCCTTGGCAGTACCAGACCCGCTGGTATGAAAAGCGAAAACGCGATATGTGTCTTGCGGTATTGCCACAAGCTAAGTATAACAACGCTATTGAATTGGGCTGCGGTAATGGCGTGTTTAGTGAATGCCTTGCGCACCGTTGTCAGGCATTGGTCAGTATAGATGGTAACGCCAATGCAGTACAACATGCCAAACAACGCCTGAAAGCCTTGTCACATATCAAGGTGATACATGGCATTATTCCTCATGCCTTATCGACTTTAGCAGAGTCACCTCTGTACGCTTATCCTTTGTCAGACACTAGTCTCACTAATAAAACGGCTTTTGATTTAATCGTCATCAGCGAGATTCTATATTACTTATCGCCCGCTGATGTTGATAGTGTCATCTTGTGGGTGAAACAAAACTTAGCGGTAGACGGTACTTTACTCTGTTGTCATTGGCGCTATGCTATCGATGGTTTTGATATGACGGGAGATATAGTGCACCAACGCTTGCAGCAAGCGTTCAATGTATCAGCTAATCACACAGAACACTTAGCCTTTTCGCATCAGAGTCAGATTATTGATAGCGATTTTTTGTTAGATATTTGGCAGCACTCCCCTGCGTCCGTCGCTATGCAAGAAAACCTAACATGATAGATGACACAGATAAGCGATATCAGACAGACAAACAAGACGCGCCTAATATGAACATCGCTATTGTTATTCCTGCGCACAATGAGGAGTTGACTATCAGCGATTGTTTGGCATCAGTGCAAACTGCGATTGAACGGTTACCCTCAACCATTACTGTCAATACGCTAGTGGTTCTAGATAGCTGCACCGATGACACGCTATCGTTAGTCAAAGATGCTGGGATCGATTATATAAGCTGTGATTATCGGTGTGTGGGACAGGTGCGTGATTTGGGAGTTCGTCATGCAATCGCTCAGGGTGCAACTTGGATCGCTTGCACTGACGCCGACACTCTAGTAGCTACAGAGTGGCTAGAGCAGCAAATGGCTCATATCACTGACCTGCCTATTAATAGCCAATCTACTGATATGATTTGCGGCGTAGTCAGTGTCGATAGCTGGGCGCATCTGACACCTAAAACGCGTGACGACTATTTGGCTCATTACCAAGACACAATGAACCATCGTCATATTCATGGGGCAAACTTAAGCTTTAGTAGTGAGACCTATATTGCTGTTGGGGGTTTTGCAGCCCTTCAATGCCATGAAGATGTGGATTTAGTTAAAAAATTTGAGAAGAAAAATTACGTAATTACTTGGAGTAACCGCGTCCGCGTGACTACTAGCAGCCGCTTACAAGCTCGAGCAAGTGAAGGGTTTGCCGCATTTTTGGCCACTATAGAAAAAGACAATAAAAAGTAATTATACCAATACCGAGCTTTTATTCTCATTCTTCATGCCGCTATTACACTCTACAATGTTTAACAATAAGCCCCAATATTTTCATTTTTAAACCCCCTGCCGTTACATGAGTAGTTGAAACGCTTTGAGCTGTCATAAACTATCAGTAACACAAACAGCCGTTACAAATATTTGAGCAATCACTCAAATATAAATTGAGCGATTGCTCAAAATGATTTATAGTGGGCTCAGTTAGCGAATAAAGACCAATACCTCTTCACTGATTTCAATCAATCAAACTTAGATACTCATTTAAATATTCATAAACTTAGAGACTCACAAGGACCCTATATGACCGATTTTACATTACATAACAAAGAAACAGCTCCTGCCGATAGCAAAGAATTACTCGATGTCTCTATCAAAGCCTTTGGCATGGTTCCAAATTTGCATGCGGTAATGGCTGAAGCACCAGGACTATTAGAAGGCTATCAGCATCTACATCAACTGTTCTTAGATAGCAGCTTTGATGATGATGAGACCACTGTGGTATGGCAAACCATCAACGTTGAACATGCGTGCCATTACTGCGTACCCGCTCATACTGGCATCGCCAAAAGCATGAAAGTCGATGATGCTATCACTAATGCGTTACGTGATGAGACACCACTTCCAACAAAAAAACTAGAAGCATTACGTGACTTCACTCTATCAGTAGTTCGTAATCGCGGTCATGTCGATGATGCGGCTGTACAAGCATTCCTAGATGCAGGTTTCACCAAGCGTCAAGTGCTAGAAGTGGTGCTAGGTGCGGCGCAAAAAGTGATGAGTAACTACACCAACCATCTTGCTAATACCCCAGTGGATAAGCCGTTTGAGAAATTTGAGTGGCATAAAGCGGGCTAATAGTACGGCGACTTAAGCGTTGCCATAATGCCTTCGATAGCCTATCAATGCCGCTTAAAAATTTTTAGGCGGCATTCTTGTTGGGAGAACGATAGTCTTTGAGAACGACAGTCATTGCATGAGACGCGGTTTACTCATGATACCTAATCGACTATTGGCACTCATTCTACTTACCCTATTGCTCTGAACTTGTAATCACAACATATTAAAGGGTTACTCCTTATGCCAAAACATTTACCGCTCTCTTTATTGCTACTGCGACTAGGGATTTTTGTCGTTTTCTTATTTTGGACGCTCGATAAACTGATAAATCCTGAACACACCACAGGATTATTTTCTAAGTTTTACGGCTTTGAAGATATGGGGAACACGGCCATCTATATGATAGGTAGTGTCCAGTTAATCCTTATTGTACTGTTTGTCGCAGGACTTTTTAAAGTATGGACCTATAGTGCCGTTTTGTTGTTCCATGCAGCCTCTACTCTATCCAGTTTTGGTTTGTACCTTGAGCCCTTTGACAATCTACTATTTTTTGCAGCTTGGCCTATGCTATCAGCCTGTATTGCCTTGTTTTTGATGAGGGATTGGGACACACTAACTTTGGGCAAAAAACGCGCACTACCTTAGAACGCAGATGTCCTTTAGCAGATCACTACTAGAAAATTACTACGACAGTTCACGGTAGTGACTGCTATTATTAAGACTATATGGCGAGTTGACCATGATCAATGTCACGCTGCTCTTAGCCTTTACTGTCTTAGATGATTAGAGGGTATACTCGTAGACATAATAATCGTGGTTTTTTAATTGAGTCTAACTCTATCTATATCTATATCTTATTAGCGTCTATTTGCAGCGCCTCTAAAGATAATGCCATATCCTCAGCGAGCTCATGCACCGCAGAACTCTCAACATCACGCTGAGCGAAGGCACGCAAACCCATTACCTCAGCCTGTAATCGACGCGCCAGCCTAGTCGCATCAAGGGTATCATCTAACTCCTCTAATCGCTGCGCCTCAGCAAAACACTCGGCAAAACGCGCCTCCATGCCCGCTAGTAATTTTTCGACCTTATCTAAGGCTAATTGTTCGCGTACGCCAAGCTCTAGTAAGCTTTTGACCAGCATACAAGCCCGACTAGGTAATCCCTTGTCACGAATACCGCCAAGCTGACGCATAAAAGCGGCTAATCCTAACAAAGGCGACTGATGAGTGGCGAGTATACGTTCAAGCTCATTGAGTGAGGACTGCGCATAATAATCCAGCGCTTCTTGAAACAAGCCATCCTTATTGCCAAAAGCGGCGTAAATGCTACCCGGACGCATATCTAAGGCTTGTTCGATATCCTTTAGCGAGGTGGCATGGAAGCCTTTGTGCCAGAATAGGGCTATAGCGCGCTCTAACGCCTCATGACGATTGTATAAAGTAGTTCGTGACATAGTAAATCCTGATGCTAAAAGCTGTGACCACAAATAATGAGACAAGTACAGCGGTACAATTTGAGTGATTACTCAATTTTATCTTGACTCGCTATAACAGTCCAGTTAAAGTTTATTAAAGATGCTTAGGCTATTGGTTCTAGCTAGCTGTGTTGGGTCAAACGAGTACTGGTCGTCGTTACCAATGCTCAGACGTACTTAGAATATAAGTAGTCAGTACAGAGCAAAGATCCCAGTTTTTTAGACTATTTCAGCGGTAAGCGAAGTGGCCTTAGGTACTTTAAATAATAAGACGGTAAATACTACAGTGATACTAGGGCGTGTTTGATATTCGATTATGTCACTAACAGAGCCTATTTTTTAGACGGCTCAAAGGTAAAAATAGTAAGGTAAAAACAGTAAGACAAGTCTTCTAAGCGTCTATTTTTATCAAAGGAGTGGCAAAAAAGAGTCCTGTCCCATAGCATGCCTTTTTTAGCCTTTTACATTGAGTGAATGCTCAAATTTATCTTGAATGAACGCTCAATATCGTTTAGAGTGAAACCAAATAGCGTAATAGTTGTGACTCTAATTACTAACTTGACTCTTATTCGTACTATCTCACCTTGATAAGAAGGATTGTATATGTCCTCTACTCCGTTACCTTCAGTTATCGTGTTTGATGTTAATGAGACTCTACTCGATATCGAAACACTTGCGCCTTTGTTTGCTCGCTTATTTGGTGACGAGAACATATTAAGAGAATGGTTCGCGCAATTGGTGCTTTATTCGCAAGCTATGACCTTATCTAGTCTGTATACACCTTTTGGTGAGCTTGGTGTTGGTGCCTTAAAGATGACGGCTGATATTCACAAGATTACGCTGACTGACCAAGATATTAACGAGTTTAAGCAGCTTATGAGTGAGATGCCCGCTCACCCTGATGCCATGCCAGCGTTGACCAAACTACGTGATGCTGGATTCAGACTGGTGACATTAACTAACTCCGCGAGTAGTGCTTCGCCAACGCCACTTGAAAAGGCGGGATTAAGCGCGTTCTTTGAGCGCTCGTTTAGCGTTGAGACAGTAGAAAAGTTCAAACCTGCGCCCGAGACTTATCAAATGGTCGCCAAAGCATTATCGGTTGAAACGTCTGATTTATGTCTTGTCGCCTGTCATCTTTGGGATACGATTGGGGCGCAAGCAGCTGGTTGTCAAGGCGCGTTTCTCACACGTCCTCACAATGCTATGTTACCCGCAGTTAATGTACCAACCCCAGACGTTACAGCTTCAGATCTGGTCACGCTTAGCGATCAGATTATCGACAAGTATCAAATTTAAAAAGACTGACGCCGAATTTGTTCGTCAGCAAACACTCCTTGCTCTACTAATGAGTTGTTCAATTTAAATCACTTCAACACAAACTTTAAAGGATAAAAATATGCAATCAAATAACCCTCAAAAACTCCAGGCTGGCAGTCAATTCCCTGACATTCAGGTACAAATGTTAAATGGTGACATGACAACATTAGGTAAGCCTGAAAACGGTCATGACTGGAAGCTAGTAGTGGTCTATCGCGGTAAACATTGCCCAATCTGCACCAAATACCTTAACCAGTTAGAAACTGTAAAAGAATCATTTGCTGATGCAGGCGTAGATATTCTTGCTATATCAGGCGATAGCAAACAGCAGTTGCAAGCGCATTTAGAAGAACTAGAGGATGTCACCTTCCCGATGGCTTATGGCTTGACCGTTGAGCAGATGAACACGTTAGGACTTTATATCTCTGATCCGCGTTCAGAAAAAGAAACCGATCATCCCTTTGCTGAGCCAGGTGTATTTGTAATTAATGCTAAAGGCGAGATTCACATTATTGATATCTCAAACGCTCCTTTTGCAAGACCTGAGCTTGAAGCGCTTGCCAATGGCTTGTCCTTTATCCGAGAAAACGACTACCCTATCCGCGGTACCCATGGTTAAGTGACATTGATAAGATAGCAGCTGCTAACTATATAATTTATCATTTCATAGTTAACAGCTACTTTTATTCTCAGCGGCTCCTCTTAATGTGATCGCCCTACTAGCGGCTCCTCAAAATATTTTGTCTTATATCATCATACTGAATACGATACCTATTATATCAAAGCACTTTTCTATCTTAAAAATCAAACTTCTATCACCCATTCTTGTACCCAAATCATCTATTTAACGTTGCTACTACTGATTTTAGTTTTAGTATGTATGAATAGTAGTCAAATTACTGTTAAGAAAAATTTAAAACTCTTATATATGTCAATATATGATTGTATACCTGTCTGATGTTGGGTATTATTCGAGTATGCCTTACAAGGTGTTTACTTGAATTAAAAATACTGCTTGTCATTATGAGGGATGCAAAAAAATGAGTGATCTACTTGAGATTGAGATCAAGGACATACTACCGTCCGATGCAGTTCAAGACTGCTGTGATCTAGCGCTTTATCATAGACAAGAGACAGAATACCTTAGAAAAATTGCACCAGTTGTCATTGAGAGTCTCTCAGATACGAGATTGTTCCGAATGGGCTTGCCCAAATCTTTGGGCGGCTGGGAGGACACTCCAGTAGAAACCCTAAAAGTCTATGAACATCTAGCAAGCGCAGAGGCTTCTGCAGCTTGGATAGTTTGGAACAATCATTTGGCTTGTACTTTTGGGCGTTTCTTGGACGAAACCAGCATGAGAGAGGTTTATAAGGACTTCACTCACGTCTATGCCAACTCGGCACGTCCTGAAGGTACCGCGCAGATAGTCCCTAACGGGTATCTGGTATCTGGTCGATGGACTCTAGTATCTGGTTGCGAATTGGCAGATTGGTTTGTATTGCGATGTTTGGTGCTATCAGAAGAATCCCCAAAAACATTAGGGCCTAGCACGACTCTAAAGTTATTCTTTATTCCAAAAAAAGAGGTCGAAATCATAGATACTTGGGATGTTGGTGGTCTAAAGGGTACTGGCAGTCACGATGTGGTCGTAAAAGAAGCATTTGTAACGTCTCAATATGCGGTCGATTTCGATAGTCCAGTTGTCGTTGATAGCGCTTACAATCGCTTGCCTATTGGCTGTATAAATGCGGCGGGCTGTGCAGCAATGGCATTAGGCGTGCTAAAAGCTGCAACCGATGATTTGACAGATCTGTGTCTAGAAAAGGTGACACCAGGCAAGAACCCAGATCTGCGTGATCGAGCAACCGTACAGTCAACAATAGCCAAAAGTAGGACACTACTCGCCTCAAATCGTTTGCAACTACACAATAGCGTTGAGACCCTGTGGATAGAGGCTAACAATAAAAATACCTTTTCTGATAAGCAGCTTGCAGATGTTTGGGCTGCATCTTGCTCGGCAGCTACAGATGCTCGTACCATGGTTTCTGAGATTTATGCGGCAGCAGGTACCGCCTCTTTGTACAAAAAACATAGAATAGAGAGAGCGCATCGAGATGTTCATGCCATTTTGCAACATGGCATTATTCAGCCTCATTGGCTGACTCAAGCAGGTATGGCTTACGTTGGTTTAAAACCTACAGCTGCTATGTTTAGAGTTTAAGTCGTTTTTATTTGGAGAAACACAGGGCTTGCATCAACTCCAATAGTGCACTAGGGAATCTTCACTTTAGAGGCGGGACTTTAGTGCATTGCATTCATCTACATCTATTACGCTATCGCTAGTGTTATTGTGCGTTTATTTGGGATCGGATGAATAGATTTTTAAAACTGCAATTGCGTATTTTTGTTGCTATTCATTAATAGCGAATCAATATTTGTAAATGATACCCTATTTCATCTATACTGTTGTAGTTGTGTCTAATGGATTTAATCCTGTCCTGTTTTTTAGATTTCGATACTAGTAGAGAAAGTTTTAGAGGAGGCGGTTGTGGATGACAAAATGACGGGCAGCGCGTTGACCCGTGCCATGCTAAGACGTGGTGATCATGAAGTATGGTGCGCGGTTGATGATACTAGTGACGAACAAGCTATGAGAGATCACGTTAGCAATGATTTTACTACTCATATTGTATCTTTTAAAAATGGTAAGTTTCTTTGCATAGATGGTATGGAATGGTTCTTTGCAGTACCCGTCAAAATCATTGAATTGGCGCAGGAAGAAGTTGGCTTATAAATTTCTTCTTAAAATGAAGTACTATTCTTTACTAAGATTAAAAGTCTCTCGTTAGAGGCTTCTTTTGTATTTGCGACTACATATTATAGTTGTTAATTAAGTTAAGAAAACAATAAAAAACAAGGCATCTGGTGCCTTGTTTTTTAGTTAAAGGATTAGGAAATAGACCGTTATCTCATTAGTCAAAATGGAAACCTGCACCGACAGCGCCACCTACATTACCTTGAGTATCTGCTGTGCCATTTACTTTAATAACCCAGCGACCGTCGCCCGATAGCTTAGAGACCCCGATAGCTACTGCGCTTTCACCATTGTAAGTAGCGATACCACCGCCTACCATAGACTTACCGATGATATATGCTTGAGGTAGCGAAGACATTGCCATTGCTGCTGAAATACCTGCATTAGCGTCATCTTCAACTTCATCAATCTTATACCCCAAGTCGCTCATATTGCTATTAAGTCTATTATCTAGCGCACTCAATTGACCGTAATTCACCGCATCTGTTGCTTCTATACCATCTGCGACACCAGTAATACGTTGATCGCCAGCATTTATACCCTGACCTGTCATACTAGGTCCACCTTGCATCGAGATACCACTGCTGTTTATCACTGTGGAACCTGCGGCGATACTATCAACACTAATATTACCGTTTAGATCAAACTTGATGCTACTGCCATCAGCTGTAGTGGTAATATTTTCACTGCCCGTAAAACTAAGTACGCTATTGTCACCAATAGGTTTGTTAATAACATCGCCACTGTCAGCACCGAAGTTCAGACCTGCGTCGAGCTTGTCTTTATTCTCTGCAATGTTGGTTGTATTAGTAACGATATTTGTAGTATTGGTTCCAATACTGGTCGTGTTCGTTGCAATATTGGTCGTATTGGTTTCGATGTTTGTTGTATTGGTTGCGATGTTTTCATTAATGACGATCTCGCCTTGTTTGATAGAAGCAATTGCGCCATCAATGCTACTTTCGCCTGTACCGCCTATATTGCTGTTAGTAAAACTACCGTCTTCAGCATTGTAGACAGTGCTACCACCAATAATACTACTGATACCCGTGCCTTGTGCGAACATCTGACTACCGTTTATGGCGTCCTGAGAGCTTGAGGACACCTCACCATTTTGTACATTGGTAACTTTCATATCAGCGGCATTGATACCATCGCGGGTCATGTTAGGCCCGCCCACGATACTAAAGCCGTCGCCACTCACAATGCTTTGACCTGTCGTTAAACTATCAACTACGATATCTGAGTTAAGATCGAAGCTAAGATCGTTACCGCCTATTGCTCTAGACAGCGGGTTGACTCCTCGCGTAACGCTAATGTTACCGTCGGTATTACTCATATCGACATTACTATTGATAACTGATGTTGGCGTATCTCTTTGAGCACTCAAACTCCATCCTGTGTTTCCTGCTAAGGTTGCCTCTTGTAGTTGACCTACGTTCACGCCATCAGTCAGCTCCACTCCTCTACCAACATTACTAAGCACGTTACCGCCATTATCTAGACCCATACTGCTCAGCCTAACCGTGCGATTGCTATTACTGCCGACAAAGGTGAAACCGTCAGTATCTATGATACTGTTACCAATCTGCATACGTCCGTCGTTACCTAAGTTTAGCTGGTTGTTTAGCTGAATCTGAACGCCATCTTCAGAAGCGGTAGTAGTCAAGTTACTATCACCTGTAATGTTGATAGTATCACCTAAGGCGAATTGCTGATCGTTAGTGCTGTCTCCATCACCAATTTTGATACCTTTAGCAATATTCCCAGTATTGACACCAATATCTGTAGTATTGGTTTCAATGTCAGAAGTATTGGTGTCTACTTTAGTATTGGTGTCCGACAACTGGCCAAAATTCACCGCATCTTTTGGCGTTGAGCCATCTGCTACGTTGGTTATTTTGTTGCTACCATTATTTAGACCGTTGGCTGAGATACTTACGCCACTACCAAAGTTTGCACTATTGAGACCGGTTAGATCTTTGGCAAGTTTGACTGTTAGTGAATTGTCAGTATCATTTGCGATGACGCCGATGTTGTTATCAGAAGCAAGTCTGTTAGCATCAACCTCTCCACCTTTGATAGTCAGTTTTTCACCCATTTTACGAGTGACGGTAACTAGGGTATTGTCACCTGTGAAATCAAGACCTCTATCGACGGTTTGATTGATACTATTGTTAACCTCCAAGAGTTGCTCTTGGGTTGCTGCCACGCCGCCGGTATACGTCTCACTAGCATCAAAGGTTGTATTGCTCAAACCTGAGACCGTACCGTTTGTACCGTCGATCATTACTGGCATATCGTCACCGACAGTGATGATGTTAGCCAATCCAAGCTCGATACCATCATTGGTTGACAGCAATGTCGTAGTTAGATTGCTGTCTGTATTCAGCTTAATCTCTTCACCCAAATCAAAGGTCTTTTGAAGGGAGCTATTGACGTTGAACTTGATACCCTTAGCGATGTTGTCTTGGTTGGTTGTGATGTTGCCTTCGTTGGTGCTGACGTTTTGGTTGGTGGTATACAACTGGCTACCGTTAACCGCATCGCTGCTGTCACTTGCCAGAGTACCCGGTGCAATGTTGCTCAGTCGGGTTAGCGTACTGGTGCTACCACTCGCAGATTGCATAGAGGCGATGACGTCGAGTGCTGTGACAAGAGTGCCACTACCATCAGGGCTAGTGTTGAAGCTACCATCGGTCTGCTTGTAGAGTTTGTTGCCTGTAGTATCGGTATAGACAACGGGTGACTGGGCGCTCTCACTGAGGGATTGTGCGTCTACAGAAAGATCGAATACGCGAGCATCGCCTGAGGCAGTTTCGCTGACGCTGATGGAGTTGTTGTTCGAGGTCACTTGGGTACGCGAGCCATCGACGTAGGTTTTATTGGTCGCATCAGTCCCTACGGTTGGCGCATCGACTAGGGTGACTTTGGTAAAGGTGGGGGTGTCACTCATCTGTACGGTGACACCGTTCGCGGTTGTGACGGTGCTGATGTTTGTACTGTCGCCATTGATGTTAAAGGTTTGACCCAGCTCCCGATTGACGGTAGTACCACTGTCAGCGTCAAAGTTTAGACCGAGGTCTATAGTCGTATTGATGTCAGCATTGGCTTGTGAGAGTTGCTCTTGGGTTGCTGCCACGCCGCCGGTATACGTCTCACTAGCATCAAAGGTTGTATTACTTAAACCTGAGACCGTGCCGTTTGTACCGTCAATCATTACTGGCATATCGTCACCGACAGTGATGACATCCGCCAATCCAAGCTCGATACCGTCATTGGTTGACAACAATGTTGTGGTTAGATTGTCGTCTGTATTCAGCTTAATCTCTTCACCCAAGTCAAAGGTCTTTTGAAGGGCGCTATTGACGTTGAACTTGATACCCTTAGCGATGTTGTCTTGATTGGTTGTGATGTTGCCTTCGTTGATCGTGACGTTTTGGTTGGTGTCATACAACTGGCTACCGTTAACCGCATCGCTGCTACTGCTCGTAACCGCCCCATCTTTGACATTGATGATCTTTTTACCCGCATTGTTTAGACCTGCGGCAGTCAAGGTCACAGGGTTAAGTGGATTAAGACCGGTGACTACAACTCCTAAAGGCGTGACGACAGTATTGAGTATAACGTTACCCCCTGTTTTAACAGTACCTAACGCTCCTAAGTTAAGGTTGTTATTGAGCTTGATGGCTATCTTGTCATCGACTACTTGAGTAGTAATGTTGTTGTTTGAGCCAACAATATCGACCGCATCGCCTAGATTGCGCTGTACTTCATTATTATCAGCGGCTCTTAGCGCAAACCCAAGACTGGTAACGCCGCCAACCGCATTGTTTAGATCGCCTGCATTAACCGCATTCCTCTCGTTGGCCCCTAGTGTGATGTCACCTGCACTAGCTAGACCTGTGATTTGATTGTTGTTAAGGTCGATACCTTCAGTTGAGATGTTAACGCCGCCAAAGTCTGCACTATTTAGACCGGTTAGGTTCGGCGCCAATCCAAGCTCGATACCGTCATTGGTTGACAACGGCGTCGTAGTTAGATTGCTGTCTGTATTTAGTTTAATCTCTTCACCCAAGTCAAAGGTCTTTTGAAGGGAGTCGTTGACATTAAACTTGATACCCTTAGCGATGTTGTCTCTGTTAGTTGTGATGTTGCCTTCATTGGTGCTGACGTTTTGGTTGGTGGTATACAACTGGCTACCGTTAACGGCGTCGGTTGAGTCACTTGCCAAAGTACCAGGTGCGATGTTGCTCAGCGTGGTTGGGGTACTGGTGCTACCAGTCGCAGATTGCATAGAGGCGATGACGTCGAGTGCTGTGACAAGGTCGCCACTACCATCAGGGCTAGTGTTGAAGCTACCATCGGTCTGCTTGTAGAGTCTGTTGCCTGTAGCATCGGTATAGACGACTGGAGACTGGGCACTTTCACTGAGTGATTGTGCGTCTACAGAGAGGTCGAACACGCTAGCATCGCCTGAGGCGGTTTCGCTGACGCTGATAGAGTTGTTGTTCGAGGTCACTTGGGTACGCGAGCCATCAACGTAGGTTTTGTTGGTGGCATCAGTCCCTACTGTAGGAGCGTCAACTAGGGTGACTTTAGTAAAGGTAGGGGTGTCACTCATCTGTACGGTGACCCCATTCGCGGTTGTGACGGTGCTGATGTTTGTACTGTCGCCATTGATGTTAAAGGTTTGACCCAGCTCCCGATTGACGGTAGTACCACTGTCAGCGTCAAAGTTTAGACCGAGGTCAACAACGTTTGAGAGACCTCTTAGCTGAGCGACGTTGACCGCATCACTATCATTTTTACCTGCGGCAACTTTAACGATTTGACGGTTACCATCGGTATCGTTACCGACGGACACGGCGCCAAGTGACTCGCTTCTCGTAGAGGCGATACTATTTTGGTCAGCAAGTGTTGCACCTGTCGGAACGAAGCCTTCAGTCCCTACGCCACCTGCGATATTGGCAACTGACTTTGAACCCAAAGCCACACCGTCCATGACAGAAGCATTTGCGCCCGCGCCCAACGCTGATGCGCCTTTTTCACTGGCTGTCGCGGCGATACCAAATGCCGAAGACGCGGTGCCTGACGCACTTGAATGTATTCCTATGGCAGTTGCTAGATGACCATCTGAGCGTGATTTAGCACCCATTGCGATAGAAGCTGCACCGAGTGCTTGGGTATGCCCTGCATAGGAGTCATTGGGATCTAATAAATCGCGGCCGGCATATTCATTGAATACAGTGTTTACTGTGCCGCTGTTTAGAGCGTCATCAATATCACTGCCATCTACGTTGTATTTTGAAGCCAAATCTAGATCATCACCACCAATAGCGATAGAGGATGCCCCTATAGATACCACATTTGCGCCAATTGCGATGGATTGTGCACCTTTGGCAATTGTATTTTGTCCACTAGAGGCGCTACCGATAGCAATGGTCTGACTACCTATAGCGCGGGCATTTCGTCCCATAGCCATCGCATTCTGACCCGTTGCACCTTCGTTCAATTCATTAGCACCGCCGTCTGAATTGACACTATAGTACTTCACTTTATTCTCAGCGATACTACTATCGAGCTGCCTTACATTTACCGCATCTTTTGGATCAATACCATCTTCTACATTAGAGATTCTATTATTGCCGTTATTTAGGCCGGTATTGCTCAATGTAACATTGTTATTAGGGTCAATGGCTGACACCATAATGCCGGAGCTATCGATTAAAGTATCGCCTGTATTGAGACTACCATCAGCACCTAAATCAATGTCTTCGTCAAGCTTTACGGTTAGTGATCTGTCAGTATTACTAGCAGCAACACTGATATTCTTAGTATTTGGATCACCAGTGACGGTTTCGCCACCTTGAACTTTTAGTGTCTGGTTTCTATAAGTCGTATTTATATATACTTTTGGCGTTACCTCATCTCCAGCGAAGCTCATTCCACTAGGATAATAGTAATAATAGCCATTAGCAGCTGCGGGTATGGTCAATCCAGCCGCCAGCAGTCCAAGCCCTATAGCACTAAGACGTAGAGTATTAACAGCGGACAAGCTAGTACTGGTGTTAATACTTGCATTGGCACTCACGCTAGATTTTGATGATTTGCCGCGTGCTTTTGCGTATTCTGCAACAGCAGTAAAGCAGCCTAATGCCTCGTTCCAGATAACTTTAAAATTGCGGTTCATGATGTGTACTCCCTGACGTAATGAATAGGTATCAATTCAAATTCATGTTGTAGAGAGTAATGTGCAAGTAAAGGAAAACTGACTAAAGATCTAAGTATCACTGTTAGATCTTTAGGGTTTAGTTTACAACGGATTTATTACCCTCTTTATATAACAATAAATGAATATAAAGAGGTAATCAATCATTAAAATCGTATTTAGCTACCGTTCGTCGGATTATATGCTTGATATTGAATATAATTGTAGGCTCTTGTTTAGACTTTGTTTTTTGTCGATAAATGAACAGTTTTTGAGGCAAAAACAGAATCAAGGGCAATGAGTATTTACAACTATGACTCATACCTCACACGGCAATATCATCCGCACGAACAGTCCATTTATATCATTTTGTCTATTATAAATATTTACCTCACCCTTATGAGCCATAACCATCGACTATACAATAGCAAGACCATAGCCGCCTGTTTCGCGGGGGTAAGCAGAATCAAGGCGTACAAATAGTATTCTGGCCATACTTGTCTCTCCATTGCTTTAGCATCTATATCATCGGGCAAATGCTCTGTAGTTCGCCGCTCAAGTACCAAACGTTACCTTTCTTAATACTTCATAAAGTATCGCAACCTTTGACTGTCGTATTATAGTTTCAGTCATAACTTAAGTGTCAAAGTACATAAGATAAAATTTATGTCTTGAGCTTATACCCTTGCTTCGCAACATATAAATTAACTCTTTAAAGGAATTACAATGAAAAAATTACTACTAAGCACAGTACTCGCCGCCTCTAGCGTCTTTGCAATCACCGCTTGTACTAGCGTAGGTGCCAATACCGACACGCCTGCGACCACCCAAATGCAAAAGCAGCATAAAAACGGTATGAAAGATGGCGGTAGAGGATCTATGTCACAGCTTAATCTGAGTGCGACGCAGCAAGCACAGTTGCAAGCCCTTAAGCAAAATAATCGCAGCAATCGTATGCAAAATCGCGAGGCGATGCTCAATATCCTAACAGCCGATCAGCGTGCGCAATTAGCAACGATGCAATCAGAAAAGCAAGGCAAAGGCCATCGCCGCGGTGATCAAAAAGACGGCAAAAATAGTCCTTTTGCCCAGCTCAATCTAACCGCGGCGCAGCAAGCGCAAATTAAAGCCATTAGACAAACCAGCACAGGGGATCGTATGCAACAACATAATGCGATCATGCAAGTGCTCACCATCCAGCAGCGCGAGCAGTTAGAAACGCTCAAAGCCGATAGAATGGCTAAAGGTGGTCACACTCGTAACATGCAACACTAGACTGTAAGTTAAGATCAGAGACAAAAAAGCGCGCCGTTTAAGCGGCGCGCTTTTTGCACTTATAACTAATGGAATGACTCAATGTTATTTCTTTGGACTGCCAAAACGCTCTTGACTCATGAGTAGCATTCTAAATAGTATTTTGCCTATATTTAAAACAATCGACAGTATTAACTGCCGGCATGTTGGTGTTATTTATAGCATAAAAGATTACAAATGAGTAGTATGGAGGTAACTTTCTTAAATATATAAAAAAGGAATGCTGATGTCCTATTCGTTTTCTAAAACTCCCAGTAATGTTTTGAGCGCTACAGGCGGCGCAAGATTAAAATCTGCCCTATTGCTCGCGAGCAGTACACTTCTAGTGTCTATGTCAAGCCACGCGCTTGAACCTAGTGCTACCAATACTCTCAACGATACCTCAATCAATACCAGCGCCATTAATCTCGCTATCATGACGGACAACCCTACGGTAGTGCTTGAGACCAAGAGCATTACGCGAGCGAAAACCAATACGCTTACATCAACGACTAGCAATTCCAAATCCGATCAAGCTATCTACTCAGAAGATGCCATCCAGCATCCGATCTGGGCGCAGAATGGTATGGTCGCCACTCAAGAAGCATTAGCCTCTGATATTGGTCTAAAGATTCTAAAAGACGGTGGTAATGCGGTTGATGCTGGGGTCGCGGTTGGCTTTGCACTAGCAGTTACCCTGCCGCGCGCAGGTAACATTGGTGGTGGCGGCTTTATGATGATTTATGATGCCGCGCAGCGCAAAACGGTCGCGCTCGATTACCGCGAAAAAGCGCCAAGTAGCGCTACTCGTGATATGTATCTCGATGAGGATGGCAATGCTGTCAGTGATTTATCGCGCTATCATGGTTTAGCTGTTGGCGTACCGGGAACGGTAGCAGGTCTATTAAAAGCCTTGGAGGATCATGGCACCATGAGTCGCGGGCAAGTCATGGCGCCAGCGATTGCCTTAGCCGAGAACGGTATAGAAGTCACGGCGGGTTTGTCAGAGTCACTAGAGGCTTTGAGTGAACGCTTGCAAAAATGGCCGAGTACCAAAAAGGTGTTTTTTAAAGCGGATGGCAGCGCCTATCAACCGGGTGAGCGCTTAAAGCAACCCGAACTTGCCCGCTCGCTAAAACTTATCGCAGCCCGAGGCGTAGATGGCTTTTATAAAGGTGAGACGGCTCGTAAGCTGGTCAAAGCCGTCAACGACGCAGGTGGCAATATGAGCTTGCAGGATTTGGCTGATTATAAGGCTATTGCCCGCAAACCGGTAACGGGCGACTATCGCGGTTATGAGATCGTCTCTATGCCGCCGCCTTCCTCTGGTGGTATTCATATCGTGCAGATTTTGAATATATTAGAAGGCTATCCGCTAAAAGACTACGGACAAAATAGTGCGCAAACCATTCATTTAATGAGCGAAGCGATGCAATTGGCTTATGCCGATCGTGCTGAATATCTAGGCGATTCGGACTTTATTGATGTTCCTGCCAGCGGTCTGACCTCTCAGGCGTATGCCAATCAATTACGTACTTCAATTGATCCTAATAAAGCCACACCAGCTGCTACCATTAAAGCCAACAATCCCCTACCCTACGAGAGCGATCAAACGACCCATTTCTCTATCGTAGATAAAGACGGCAATGCTGTGGCGAATACTTATACGCTCAATTTCTCTTATGGTACTGGTCTTGTCGCAGAAGGCACAGGCATATTACTTAATAATGAGATGGATGATTTCTCAGCCAAGCCGGGCGTACCTAACGCTTATGGATTATTGGGCGGTGAGGCAAACGCCGTTGAGCCTAACAAGCGTCCTTTATCCTCTATGAGCCCCACTATAGTCTTTAAAGACAGCAAACCATTTATCGTCACAGGTAGTCCGGGCGGTAGTCGTATCATTACCACCGTTACCCAAATCATCTCCAACGTCATCGATCACAATATGAATATCGCTGAGGCCACCCATGCGCCGCGCATCCATGATCAATGGCTACCAGATGAGATTCGCGTAGAGAAAGCGCTAAATATCGATACGGTCAAAAAACTTGAATCGATGGGACATACCGTCAGTCCAAAAGCCGCTATGGGCTCAACGCAGTCTATTATGCTAACGCCAAATGGGGTATATGGGTCGTCAGATCCGCGTATTGTCGATGCGGCAGTGGTTGGGTATTAGACAAAGGACTCTTTAGAGTAAAAAATACTTTGCATAAAATTGACTCCCTATAACCATAAAGGTAGGGGGTTTTTTATTGACGATTTCGTCGTTGATATATCTTCTCTTGACAGATTAATCAGCTGCAATCAGTGGTTGTCTATAGCAAACAATGCTATTATAAAGGGCTCAATTCAAAAAAATTAAGCTTCATTGTTAGTGTGTTTTTATAGACTAAAAATACAGTTAAACATTTGATAATAATATAGTTATTACCTATTCCACTGCTTGCATCTCTAAGAGTCTTTTATGGCATTTGTACACCTCGGCATTCATAGCGAATATTCCATTACTGATTCTATCGTCCGTATCAAGCCGCTAGTGAAAGCGGCATCGGCTGATGATCAGCGCGCGCTCGCGTTAACTGACTTGTCCAACCTCTATGCGACGGTAAAGTTTTACCGTGCTTGTCTGAATGAGGGCATCAAGCCAATTATCGGTAGCGAGATCATCATGGATAATGACGATTCGCGTTTGCTGCTGCTGGCGATGAATAATGAGGGCTATCAAAATATCACGCGTATTGTCTCGCTTGGGTTCACTGAGGGGCGCGCTGATCCTGTTAATCTTGGTATTCCTATCGTCAAACGTAGCGACATATTAGATCATGCGGCAGGCGTTATCATACTTTTTACTGAAAAGTCCGATGTCGGACAAGCGCTTGTGGGTTCTATGCCTGAGCGTGCTGATGAATTGGTTATTGAGTGGCAAGCACAGTTTGCTGATCGACTATACTTTGCGATCAAGCGCACCAATCGTTCAGGCGAAGATGCCTTTATCAGCGCTGCTATCCGTGCGGGAGCCAAGCACAATATTCCTATCATTGCCCATAATGATGTCCGGTTTATGGCGCAAGAGGATTTTGATGCCCATGAGGCGCGCGTATGTATCGCAGGCTCTTATGTCCTCGCAGATCAAAGCCGCCCGCAGCTGTATTCAGATGAGCAGTATCTCAAGACGCAAGCGCAAATGGCGCAGCTGTTCGCTGATATACCACAAGTTGTTGACAATACTGTACGCCTTGCCACACGTTGCAACGTGGTCTTAAAGCTAGGTATTAATGTACTGCCCGACTTTCCTGTGCCTGAAGGCGAGACCACAGAATCCTTCTTTCGCTCAGAGTCGCAGCGCGGACTTGAGCGACGTTTAGATAAGTTATTTCCGACAGATCAACGTAGTGATAATTGGGCAGATATTCGTCAGAGATATGATGAACGCTTAGAATACGAGCTCGATATCATTTTATCGATGGGATTCCCAGGTTACTTCTTGATCGTTATGGACTTTATTCGCTGGGCCAAAGCCAATGGTGTGCCAGTCGGTCCAGGTCGTGGTTCTGGTGCAGGATCACTCGTTGCTTATGCGCTGAACATCACTGACCTTGACCCTATTCATTACGATCTGTTGTTCGAGCGATTTTTGAACCCAGAGCGGGTCTCTATGCCTGATTTTGATATTGACTTTTGTATCGAAGGTCGTGATCGGGTCATAGAGTATGTCGCGCAAACTTATGGCCGTGAAGCGGTGTCGCAAATTATTACCTTTGGTACGATGGCGGCAAAGGCGGTCGTACGAGATGTGGCTCGCGTCCAAAGTAAGTCGTACTTTCTTGCCAGCAAATTATCTAAGCTCATTCCCAAAACGCCCGGCATTACGCTCAGTCAAGCACTCGAACAAGAGCCGCAGCTCAAAGACCTTATCTCCAATCCCAACAATATGGATTATGAAGATGCGATCGAGATTTGGGAGATGGCGATTAAGTTGGAAGGCGTGTGCCGAAACGTAGGTAAGCACGCAGGCGGCGTATTAATTGCGCCAAATAGAATCACAGATTTTAGCGCAATATATTGTGATGATGATGGACACCGCGTCAGTCAATTTGACAAAGACGATGTTGAAGATGTGGGTCTGGTCAAGTTTGACTTTTTGGGGCTGCGTAATCTAACCGTTATCGATGCAGCGGTCAAAAATATCAATCAGCGCCGCGTCCGTGAAGGCATCGATGAACTCATATTAGAAGACTTGCCACTAGATGATGCAAAAGCCTATAAGCTATTGCAAGATGCCAAGACGACAGCAGTGTTTCAGTTAGAGAGCATGGGTATGAAAAAATACCTCGCTAAGTTACAACCCACCAATATCGAAGACGTTATCGCCATGTGTGCGCTGTACCGCCCAGGGCCGCTCGATGCGGGCATGGTAGAGATGTATATCGACCGCAAGCACGGGCGCGAAGAGGTCATCTATGATCATCCCAATCTTGAGCCCATACTCGAAAATACTAATGGCGTTATTGTCTATCAAGAACAGGTGATGCAGATATCGCAAGTCATGGCAGGTTATAGCTTGGGCGGGGCTGATATGCTACGCCGCGCTATGGGTAAAAAGAAACCTGAAGAGATGGCCAAGCAGCGCGATATTTTTGTCACAGGTGCCACCGATCAAGGTATTGACGAGGTGACCTCTGGCGGCGTCTTTGATTTAATGGAAAAGTTCGCAGGTTACGGTTTTAACCGATCGCACTCGGCCGCCTACGGTGTGCTCGCTTATCAGACGGCTTATCTCAAGCAGTACTACCCAAGCGAATTTATGGCGGCGGTGCTCACATCCGATATGAACAACACCGACAACGTCGTGTTCTTTATCAATGATTGCCGTGAGAATTTTGGTCTGACTGTGGTCAATCCGTCGGTCAATCGTAGTGAATGGCGCTTTGTCGCGGATACGCCAACCAATATCATTTATGGGCTTGGGGCGATTAAAGGCGTTGGCGAAGGCGCTGTTGAGTCTATCGTTGATGCGCGTCACACGGATGGCTCATTTAAAGATCTCTATGACTTTTGTCGCCGCGTCGATATCAAAAAAGTTAATAAACGCACCCTTGAAGCTTTAGTCAGCGCAGGTTGTTTCGATGACTTTGCTGTTACTTTACGACCTGATTTGCCAGCGGACGAAGCTTACGAGATTCGCGGGGCGCTGATGAGTCAGTTGCCAAGCGCGGTACAAGCGGCTGAACAAGATCGTCAAAACAATGAGCTTGGCATGATGGACTTGTTTGGTGAGATGGATGGTGTGGTCGCCGCCCCGCCTCTCAAAATGACCCCTGATCTGATTTGGGGTGATAAGCATCGTCTAAAAGCAGAGAAAAACACCTTAGGTCTGTACCTGACAGGCCATCCCATCAATGAGTATTTAGATGAGCTTAAACGCTACACTTCAGGCACAAGACTCAATACCTTGACGGATACGGGCTATAATGGCAGCTGCTATTTTTCAGGTCTCATTATAGATATGGCAAACTTTGGCAATCGCCATGTCATTACGTTAGACGATGGTACCTCAAGGCTTGAGGTCAGCTGCTACGCTGAGCGGTTTAACCGTGTAAAAGAGCAATTAAAGGTCGATGAAGTCGTCATCATCAAAGGTAGTATCCGTGAGCGTGAAGGTCGCCTTTTTGCCCGTCTCGATAATGCTATGAGTATCGTTGATGCTCGCCTGCGTTGGATGAAAAAGATCAGCATCAAAGTTCATGGCAGCGATATCACTCTATTAAACCGATTACAGCCCCTACTCAAAGCGGCGCAAGTGGATACCATACCTACGCCGCGCATACCCTCTAATGACGATCAAGATCAAAGCGAGAGCAATGCTTATGATTCTGCTATAGGCGGTAGTTTGTATGACGAGAGCGGTAATGATCTACTGGCGCTAGAGCACGGCATGAGTCAACAGCCTACTCATCAAAACAGCAATGATAGCTCAAACTCAAACTACGCCAATCAAGCTTTGAGTAATACCGACGACTCCATTAATGACAACTGCTTGCCGCTTGGTCTGAGTGTCTATGATATATACGGCATCGCTAATGTAGGGCTGTCCGAGCACTGGCGCGTGTATCCTAACGATGATAATTTACAACAACTAAAAAGCATGATCGATGAAGATAGCTTGCATTTTCACTACAGCTAGCTATTTTTATAGTCAACTTTTATCGTTTAGATTATACTGTTTATTTTAATTTTAATTGGGTACTAGATCATGGACGATATCTCAAACTTAACGGCGCAAAATCATACCAGTCATCATTTTGATGCAGGCATTATCGATCAAGAACAATTTGAGGACATGCGCGACTTACTAGAAGAGGACTTTGCTGATTTGGTTCAAATGTACATTACCGATAGCGAAAAACGCGTGCTAGACTTAAGCGCCGCATTACAAGCAGATGACAATGCCAATGGCTTCGAGATTGCTCATGCGCTAAAAGGTGCCAGCGCCAATCTAGGCACCACGCAGCTCATGACTTTGAGTAGTCAACTACAAGAGGCCTGCCGTGCCCGGTGTATCGGTGAGCAGGCCGAACTGATTGAAGCGCTATCAGCGGCACTAAAGCGCGCAGAACTTGAAATAAATAAACGATTGGAATCTTAATGCCCAAAGACGTCCTGATCTCGACAGCACCATCACACCTTGATATAAGCGACTATTTGGCATGTCTGCAAGTAGTCATGGTCAACACCACTTTACCTGCTAACATTGGTTCTGCCGCGCGTGCTATGCATACCATGGGTCTATCGCGCCTCAGCGTTGTCGATCCTAAACTGCCGATTGATGATAGCAGCGTATCGCACGCCGCAGGTGGTAGTGAGCTATTAGCCTCAGCACTGATAACGCCGACGCTTGAGACAGCGATAGCAGGTTGTCAGCTAGTGTTTGCCGCCAGCAGTCGTAGCCGCCATTTGCCGCGCCCTGTAGTCACACCCACCCAAGCGGCCAAGATCATGTTTGACTTTATTGATCAGCAGTGCTCTAGCACTGACCCTAAGCAAGCAAACCCTTCTAAAACTACTAATAGCCAGCTAAATATTGCCATCTTATTCGGCCGTGAAGATCGCGGTTTGACCAATGAAGAGCTAGCGGTCGCAGATTATCATATCCAAATTGATGCCAATCCTGCCTACCCTGTACTCAATGTTGCCTCAGCCGTACAAGTCATCGCCAGTTTTATTTATGCTTACGCGCAAACACATTTACAAACGGACGATAGTCAACATAAACAAAGTATTAATAAAAGCAACCAAAATACCGCCTCCTCTATGATAGATCTTCATCTGCGTCAGCAGTGGGATGAGCCAGCTATCAGTCAGCAGCAATTACAGCAGCTCACCCAGCGTGTTACTGACCTTATGGTCAAGCGCGACCTTGCTGATAGTGACAATCTTAGATCTTTACCATCGCGATTATCTCGGCTTGGCTCACGGCTACAGCTGGATCAAAAAGAGTATCAGCTGCTCAGTGCCTTGATAGCTAAGCTTATAAAAGAGTAGCATATTTCAATTGTGTTTTGACTCTGATAACTGGGCTTTAGATACCAAAACAGTTACAACTTTGTTATTGCCTTTATGATGTCGCAGACTGCTATCATAGTCAGAAGCCTAACCATAAAAATGATTATTTTTGATAAAAAGGAATGCCTTATGTCATTCACGACCTGGTTCAAATCATTCTCGCGTGTCAAAAAAGAACTTAAAGAGGACATCGAAGCAGTTTTCACCCGCGACCCTGCAGCGCGCAACAGCCTAGAGGTGATATTGACCTATCCTGGTATCCACGCGCTTATCTTGCATCGCAGTGCTCATTACCTGTGGGAGCATGATCAAAAACTTGCAGCTCGTACTATCTCTTATGGCTCGCGTATCATCACTGGTATCGAAATTCATCCCGCAGCCAAAATTGGTAGACGTTTTTTTATTGATCATGGTGTTGGTGTCGTCATAGGCGAAACCGCTGAGATTGGTAATGATGTGACTTTATACCATGGCGTCACCTTGGGCGGGGTCTCATGGAATAATGGCAAACGTCATCCAACGTTAGAAGATGGCGTGACAGTTGGTGCGGGCGCTAAAGTCTTAGGGCCGTTTACCGTAGGCAAAAATGCCAAGATAGGTTCAAATGCGGTCGTCGTTAAACCAGTACCAGAGAATGCTACGATGGTTGGTAATGCGGCGCGTATGATATCTGATCTGCATGATGAAAAGGGCAATCCTATTACGCCTAAGGCGCAGGCTGATAAACAAAAAGACAAAACGAGTAATAGCCGCGCGACCACTTTTCAAGCTTATGGTATTGACCCCTACTCACAAGACCCCGTTGCTGAAGCCTTTGCTAAGATGCTTGAGCACATTCAGCAGTCTGAAACCCGTCTCGATCAGATGCAAGCCGCTATGTGCGAAATAGACCCAAGCTTTTGCAAAAAGGAATATAACAAATTGTGTCTTAAGGATTTGGACGTAATTGGTCAAAATGACATTGATGGTCTAGAAGATAGTGATACGGGACAAAGGTAATATCAGAAATATTTTAGATGCCTTTGCCAAGATATCACTTTTGAAACATGACTTGGCAGAGGCATCGACTGTAACAAGTCATCGGTACACTTATCTATCAAGTTTTAACGAGCCTAGTTGTTCTGCTGAACTGGGATTTGCTAGGCAGAGTATTTTTGGATTCCAAGCGACTACTTACTCAATTAGTACTACTCGTATCATAATTTCGAACATCAAAATCAACAGAGTACAATTTAGTTTATATACTGACTAAACAATAATTTGTTTGTTTCTGATAACTTTCTCTATTGTTTCTCAATTACTACACTTACTGTTAATTTACACTTACAGATTTTAACGCTTGTCTTTTTTATCACTATACGTTAACCTCTTTTAAATAGATTCGATACACAAGTTGTACAAAGCTACTGTCAAAGATAGCATTAAATAATCATTTAGTTATAACTTGTAAGTATAGTCAGCGATGTTAGAACATTCTAACAGCGCTATGCTTAATCTACCATCAAGGGATTGAGCGTCAACGTACAAGTTATAGAGGTATTTATGAATAAGCGTCTATCTGGTTTACTTACGATGTCAGTTTGTCTGTTTGCAGGCTCTACGCTCGCGGTCAATGTGAACGCAGCAGAAGCGCCAAGTGCCTATACCACGTTCTCTCAAGACAATAGCTCTCATATTGATCGTGTCTTAAGTGAGCTTTCTCGTCAGCATGATGGGGCATCAAGTCTTGTCAAATCTGCTCGTCAGCCTACCTCTTTAGCCCTCAATAGCTCATTACTGACTAGTGATACCTCTAGTGTTAGCGATGACGGGGACGTATTAGAGCGTTTAACCGCATCAGCCTCTAACTCTTTGAGCAAGTTCACTCAAAGTGGTTTGGCTTCTTGGTATGGTCGTAAGTTCCATGGTCGCAAAACTGCTAGCGGTGAGACTTTCGATATGAATGCCCTAACAGCAGCGCATCGCTCATTGCCCCTCAACTGCTATGTTAAAGTCACTAACAAAACTAATGGCAAAAGTGTTGTAGTAAAGGTTAATGATCGTGGTCCTTTCCATGGCAATCGCGTTTTAGACTTATCTTATGGCGCTGCCAAAAAGCTTGGTATTACTAGTAAAGGCGTCGGCAACGTCTCTATCGAGCGCGTATCAGGACCCTAAATTTTTAATTTGTTTTACTACTACTACAAAAAAGCGCCCAACTTATAAGTTAGGCGCTTTTTTGTAGTAGTAGCTTGTTACTTTTGCAAGACACTCTTAGTTTTCTATATCAAAAGCATTTTGAATAGCATCATCAAGGCGCTCGACCGCAATCACATTAATACCTTTGAATTGAGCCGAGTTTTTTGCAGGCGCATTGGCTTTTGGCACAATAGCATGTTTAAAGCCGTGCTTCATCGCCTCTTTTAAGCGCTCTTGACCATTGGGTACAGGACGTATCTCGCCTGATAACCCGACCTCTCCAAATACCGCTAATGATGAAGGCAAAGCGCGCTCTTTTATACTAGAGGCGCAAGCGAGCAGTACCGCTAAATCAGAGCCTGTCTCTATCACCTTGACTCCGCCGACGACATTGACGTAAACATCTTGCCCGCTAGTATGAATACCGCCGTGTCGATGCATGACCGCAAGCAGCATAGATAAGCGCTGAAAGTCCAAGCCTAACGCCATACGCCTTGGCTGCCCCTGTGAGTCATCAACTAGTGCTTGCACCTCAACCAATAGCGGGCGTGTACCTTCACGGCTTACCATGACCACTGAACCTGCGACAGGTTTGTCATAACGGCTCAAAAATATTGCTGACGGGTTAGCGACTTCTTTAAGACCCATATCAGTCATGCCAAAGATACCCAGCTCATTGACTGCGCCAAAGCGATTTTTGACCGCGCGTATCATCCGAAACCTCGAATCAGACTGTCCTTCGAAATACAATACAGTATCGACCATGTGCTCAAGTACTCGCGGGCCTGCAAGCGTTCCTTCTTTGGTCACGTGACCGACTAAGAATAGCGCTGTCCCTGTTTGCTTAGCATAACGGGTCAAAATCGCTGCCGACTCTCGAATTTGACTTACGCCGCCTGGCGCTGAATTAATCGCATCGGTATAGATAGTCTGAATAGAATCAATAATGGCAATAGCAGGCTGTTCTTGAGTCAAAGCGGCGCATATGGTTTCGACATTGGTCTCAGCGAGCACTCTAAGTCGATCTGCGGGCAACTCTAAGCGCTTGGCGCGCATAGCTACCTGTGCCAAGGATTCCTCTCCTGTGACATAGAGCGCGCTACCTGCTAGCGAGTCAGCGCGCGCCATATTGGTCGCCGTCTGTAGCAAGATAGTTGACTTACCAATACCAGGATCGCCGCCGATCAGTACTACGGAACCTGCTACCAAACCGCCGCCGAGTACCCGGTCAAATTCACTGATACCAGTAGGCAGGCGCGTATCCAAGGTTACACTAACCGCATTAAGCGGCATAACCGCACTATGAGTACCTGAATAATTACCGCCAGTGGTCGTGCCATTAGGGGGATGACGCGGTGCGGCTCTCGGTGCGCTTTTTGCGCTGGCTTTGTTATGGTGCGGCATGCTCACGTTTGGCGCTTCAACCAAACTGTTCCACTCAGAGCAATCAGAACACTGACCTGCCCATTTACCAAAATGAGCCCCGCAACTTTGGCAGACATAGCTGCTTTTGTTTTTTGCCATAGAAGATAAACCTTATTTAGCGCACTCCTGAGACGTACGCTGTAGCGCACAAACCTAGAAATTAGCATGAATGAAGAGTTCGATTAAATAGAAGAATCAGACGATTAAATGAGTATTGTAGTGAAAGGCGGACGTACCAAACTTAGAAATCAGTAATAAAAAAAGTAATACCTAGACTCTAAAATCCTTACCTAGATAGATCTCTTTGACGAGTTCATTGTTTAATACCTCATCTGATGTGCCCTCAGCTATGATAGCGCCTTCTGAGACAATATAAGCTTTTTCGCAGATAGCGAGCGTGTCACGAACATTATGATCGGTAATCAAGACGCCGATACCGCGATTTTTTAGTGCCAAAATCACATCTTTGATATCGCCAACTGAGATAGGATCAACGCCTGCAAAAGGCTCATCTAACAAGATAAATTTAGGGTTAGCCGCCAGTGCCCGAGCAATCTCGCAGCGACGACGCTCACCGCCTGAAACGCTCATACCAAGAGAGCTACGTACTCCTTCTAGATGGAACTCTTTGATCAGTTTTTCAAGCTCTAAACGCTGCTCGCTGGCATTTAATTCACTGCGCGTTTGCAAGATTGAGAGGATGTTATCTTCGATAGATAATTTGCGAAATATAGACGCCTCTTGCGGCAAGTAACCGATACCAGCACGCGCGCGCTCATGCATAGCGTATTTGGACAAATCCATTTTACCCAAAGTTACACGGCCTCTATCCATATTGACGAGCCCCACCACCATATAAAAACTTGTAGTCTTACCAGCACCATTAGGGCCCAAAAGTCCAACAACCTGACCCTGCTCCACTGAAAATGAGACATCCTTGACCACCCAACGTTTACCATAGCTTTTGCCAAGGCTTTGCATGACCAGACGCTCAGGCAACGCGGTAGAATAAACAACCGATTCAGTGAATGTGGTATCTGTTACAGGAGACTTATTATTCATAGGGTATTTAGTCTTAAATTGGTACAAAATTGATCGGTATAAAGTCTATTGAGTATAAAATCATCCAGCAGCTTGCGGGAGCATCTAGCTCTTAGCTTATACTAATTGCTCGATGCAAAGCTTGCGCATATAAAGTTAACGTACGCCGCGCTGATTGGTATTATTATTTGGCGGTAGTATCAGCTCGACACGTTGACTATTGCCTGCGGTCGCCTCAACATCGCCCGCTTTAAGGCTATAGCGAATGACATTACCTGCAAAGCTCGCACCATTTTGATTGAGTTTAGCATTACCTGTCAAAGTGATGATACCTGTTACCGCATTGTAGTCTATCTTGTTGCCTTGACCCTTTGCCAGACCTTTATCTTGCGTGATCACTTGTTGCATAGTCGCAGGTCGACCAGTAGCTACTGCTGAATTAATACTGCGCTGCGGGGATAAATTAACAGTGATGTCATCAGCGGTTAGCTTGAGCGTCCCTTGAGTGATGATGACGTTACCTGAGTAGCTAGTGACCCCGGTACGCTCGCTATAAGTCGCCTTGTCTGCCAATAGTTTGATGGGCTGATTGGCGTCTGATGGCAGGGCATGACTATATATAGGCAGTGTCAAGAGCACGGCTATAGGCAGCGTACGTAACGCGTAGATAAATCGCTTTGGACTTATGACAGAGGAATGCAAAGCTGGCAAGGAGTTGTTCATAAATAGGTCTCTAGTTTTTGTTAAAATTAGGGTTTGCAAACGTCAAATAGATATCAGTTTTACTCAAAACAAAGCTTTGTCTTGGCGCTCAGCGGGTGTAAAAGTCACGGCGACTTGTCCAAACTCATACTCACCCGTCTCAAGATTGGCAGTCATACTAGAGGCGGTAAAACGATTCATACCCTGCTCAACCTTTACGGGCTCATTGCTATAGACTTGGCGGGATTTGGTATTGCCCATAAGTGTTTGACCTGTGACCTTGATTGGCTCAATATCAGAGGCGCTCTTCTCTTCGCTTACCAAGCTAAAACCGCCACCTAAACGTAGGTCACCGCTTTGCTGATTGATAGCCGCGCTACCCGCTTCGATCATATAGCGCTGCTCATCAGAGGGCTGCCAATCCATAGTAATACCAGACATCTCATCCTGATTGGTTTCAGGATTATGAATCAAGGACTCAGCGCTAAGCTCGTACTCAGTTTCACCCTCATCATTGGTTTGCACCGCTTTAATATCAGTGGCCTCATAATCTACATCGGTCGCCTCAATGTTAACAGGCGGCGTGATCTCACCTTGCTGCTGAAAGAACCAACCAGCAATGCCTGCGATAATAAGGGCTAGGACAATAAGAACCCGAGTATTCACGATAAATCATCCTGCGTCTGATCTAAGGTATAGTGCCCAATAAAATCCTGATAATGTCCATGACCTTTTAGAATCAGATCACAGACTTCACGTACCGCGCCAGTGCCGCCTGAGCACGTTGTCACCATATCACTGCGATTGATGACCTCTGAGTGCGCATTAGGAACCGTCGCGGCAAAGCCTACCGTTTGCATAGCTTTGATATCTGGCAAATCATCACCCATGTAAGCACAATCAGCGGCGGTGATATCAAGCGTAGGATCTAACATACCAAGTAGCTCGTTTAACGCTACCAGCTTGTCATCGCGGCCTTGAACGACGTATTTTACGCCCATCTCGTTTGCGCGTTTGTCTACCATAGGGCTACTACGACCCGTAATAATCGCCGTCAGTATACCGTAGCGTGATAGCGATTTGACCCCAACACCGTCTTGTACCGAAAACGCTTTGGTCTCAGTGCCATTAGCATCATAAATAATTTGACCATTGGACAAAATACCATCTACGTCCATAATGAGTAACTTAACTTGTCCGGCTTTTTCTATTAAATCTTGCATAGCTTATCTCTTATATTTGAATGACCATTCTTTATTTAACACCTGCCTGTAACAAGTCGTGGACGGTTATAATGGCTTGCAATTGATCTTCATCATCCATAACTAGTAGCTGGCTAATACCGTTCTCATTCATGACACTTAGGGCGTCAGAGGCGCGCATGGTTCTTTCGATTTGACGCGGGTTAATGGTCATCACCTCATGTATAGGAACTGAGAGATCAACACCTCGCTCCAGTACGCGGCGCAAGTCGCCATCCGTAAATATACCGACGACCCTTTGCTCATCATCAGTCACCACTGTCATACCTAGGCGTCCATGAGTCATCGTAAATAGCGCCTTATGCAATGGTGACTGTTGATTAACAAGTGGCAACTGATCGACTGAGGTATGCATCAAATCCTCCACTCGCGTTAACAACTGCCGACCCAGCGCACCTGCAGGGTGTGATAATGCAAAGTCCTCTGAAGTAAAGTTGCGCGCATGAACCAAGGCCACTGCCAACGCATCACCGAGTGCTAAGGTAGCAGTCGTGCTCGAAGTTGGTGCTAAGTTGAGCGGACAAGCTTCTTGTGATTTGCCAAGCGTCAGGACGATATCAGCAGCGCGCGGCAACATACCTCTGTGATCTCGGCTAATACTAATGAGCGGAATACCCAAGCGCTTGACGACAGGCAATAGCATCTTAATCTCATCTGACTCACCAGAGTTTGAGATAGCAAGAAGTACATCACCTTGAACCAGCATCCCCAAGTCACCGTGTCCGGCCTCCCCTGGATGCATAAAAAACGCAGGCGTACCTGTCGAGGCGAAAGTCGCTGCTATTTTACGCCCGATCAAACCCGACTTACCCATACCAGTCACTACAACTCGCCCTTGACAGGCCAAGATAACGTCACAAGCCTGTGCAAACCTGCTATCTATTTGTTCTGTTAACAAGCTCAGTGCCGCTTTTTCGGTATTGATAGCTTCGATAGCAGTACTGATAAACTGCGCGTGAGTAGTGCTGTTAGTCATAATTTCGCTCAATGCCTGTCTGATTTTACTTATTGCTGTGTTTGTAATTTCATACGCTAGTGATATATCTTACTATATTCTGCTCAAATGTAGTAAAACATACTTTTCAATACTTTTTATATTTGGTCAATATCGGTCATTATATAGAGTCAGTCTTGATATAAAAAAGACCTACTTAGCAGTAGGTCTTTATCGTTAGGAAACCGCTTGTCTCAGCTATCACTGGCATCATCGTTTTTGTCATCGGTGCTCTTATCTTGCGTTGGATTCTCAAAACCGCGATCCCGACCAAAGCCACCGCGCTCAAAACCGCGATCTTGATTTTGGCCAATGTTACCGCGCTCAAAACCGCGCTCCTGCCCTTGACCAAAGCCGCCACGGTTAAAGCCGCTACGGTTCGATGCAAAGTTGCGCTCTTCATAACCACCACTAGCATTAGAGTTAGTACTAGTGCTACCACGCTCAAAACCACTATTGGTACTACCGCCTTGATAGCCTGGAGCTTGAGTCGATGAACTACCGCCTGCAGTACTGGTCGTCGTTGTACCTCTAGGGTTACGCGCAGGTACGACCGTAGAGATCGCATGCTTGTATACCATCTGGCTTACCGTATTCTTAAGAAGAACAACATACTGATCAAATGATTCAATTTGGCCCTGCAATTTAATGCCATTAACCAAAAAAATAGAGACAGGGATACGGTCTTTACGTAGTGAGTTCAAGAATGGATCTTGTAGGGTTTGTCCTTTTGACATGAAATCTCTCCTAGATAATATAATTATTTTTAATAGTCGTTATCGGTGTTTCTTAATATAAGTGCTGCCAATCAAATATAAAGGTAACTTTTAGTTATAAAATACATATCTAAATTTTTAAATAAAACTATCTAACCGCTTGATTATAAAAGTCTTTTATTAATATTTTGACTATCACTATTAAATTATAACAGCTATCTATTTTGGGTTTTGCAACTTATTGTGATTGATTCCTTTATGTATGGTTAACCTTTTGATATCGCATGCATTGTTTATGATAAGAGATAATCTCTTGCCTGCGCCGTAGTAGTGAACGTCTGACCTCGAATAGAGTCATCTGGCTTATCTAAAGCATGATGATGAGACAATTGGCTAATTTTGCGTAGCCAAGTATATTGACGCTTTGCCAACTGCCGAGTGGCATATAGAGATTTGTCTTGCATCTGTTTATAGGCAAGCGCTTGCTGGATTGAATTCGTATCAGTATGTATTGCAAAAGCCTTATAGAATAATTCTAGGTCTAAATGCGGCCGTTCTAACACAGGATGTCTGATATGTACCAAATACTCAAGGACTTGCCGATACCCTACGCAGCGCATAGAGGGCATATCAGGCGTCAGCGTATAATGTTCTAGCAGACTAATAACTTCATCAACCAGTCCTGAGGTCCACATGATATCCAAGCGCTGCGCAATACGTTCATGTAACCAAGCTCGGTCTGGTATCACACTCAAAGCATGCCACTGCTGATGAGTATTATGCGCGAGTGCCAGCTTAGGTTTGCGCTGCCAGTCGCTAAGCGAGGTATTAGTCTGCTCGAACACCTCAATTGCCCGCGTGATACGCTGAGTATCATTTGATTTTAGACGCTGATAGCTTATAGGATCAATCTTACCTAGGTAATTATATAAAGCTTCAATACCAGCGTCTTGTCGCCAAGCATCAACCTGCGCGCGTGTCTTGTCACTACTATCAGGGATGTCAGAGAGTCCCTCAAGTAGCGCCATGTAATACATCATCGTACCACCAACCAATAAAGGTATCTTGCCGCTTTGATGACAGTTATCTATAAGCTGCGCCACATCACGGACAAACCGGGCAACGCTATAGGTCTGCGTGGGATCAATAATATCCACCAAATGATGCGGATAACGTGCTAACTCCTCAAAACTAGGTTTTGCCGTACCGATGGTCATATCACGATATATCAGTGCTGAATCAACTGAGATCAGCTCAAAACGCTTGGTATCATAAAGCTCATATGCCAATGCCGTCTTGCCACTGGCCGTCGGTGCCATAAGACAGACGACGCTATTATCAGCAAGCTTGGAAGATGAACTTGAAAGCGACATAAATGACCTTTTATATAAATAAACGACTGTTAAGCGTCTATTATTAAGGGGAAGCTATAGGAGCTGCTAACAACAGCGTAAGTAACTGCGAGGTGCTGACGGCTTTGATAGCATAAGACTCGAGTATGTGAGCAACATCTACTGTAAAGGCGCGCAAATCTGACGCTGACATTTGCTCTGCTACATGATTTAAATGTTGATTGATGCTGTCTGCTGTACTGACAGAATCTGAGCGTTTAAACCAGTTTGAATCAAAGAGGCTATTGATACGTGAGTACCACTCTTGCTCGCTAATGAGTAGCCATTGATTTTGACTAAAAAAGAGTAACCAAGGCAGCGTCTTGTCATCACTATTGTCATTGTCATTGTCATTGTCATCAAGCTGCCAGTTATCCTCTACGCTATGAATCACTTCTAGACATAAAGGCAACTTTATATGTTTATTTGAATGTACGATCGAATCAATACTTTGATTATGAAAACTTAATAGTGTATTGCCAGCTTCATTATTTAAATCTGATTTTGCTAATGAATACTCATGATCCTTAGCAGTGTTTTTGTTCTCTACAGTAGATGAGACGCTATATGGATTTGTAGGTGCTTGTACTGAATGAGACGCTTGCGAAAACGGTTTGATATTTACCACTTCACTTGTCGTTGATTGATTGGCTGTTATGGGATGATGAGCTGATGAAGCACTAGGTGCTAATCGGCTTAATACTGTCCGAACCACATGACCTAGATGCGCAAGTATATTATTCAAAGGACTAATCTTGATACGCTGCTTGGTCGGATGCACGTTGAGATTCAGCCACTCATAAGGCAGCTCAAAATATAGAGCATAGTGAATACTATCGCATCCTACGCTTGACCCTATTTGTCTTAAATGGTTACTTATCAGTGTGTCTTTAATCAAGCGTCCATTAACGTATAGAAGCTTAGGCAGACCTGCCATCTTGTCTTGATTGGGCCAAATCCAGCCACTGATTTTGGCCTGATTGATGCTCTTATCATCAGTCATTTCCTCAGGTGCTACGCCCGCTTGAGATACTAAATTAGAAAGATCTACCAGTACTTCAAGCGCTTGATCCTTGAGCGACATACCTAACGCCTGCTCCAACCGTGACAATGGTAAAAAGTTACTGCCAATATTATTTTCAGCACTAGCACATAGCTGTAAGCGCTTTTTTTGATCGTGATAAAGCGTCAGCGTCACATCAGCGCGGGCGATAGCCACCTCACGTACAACGGTCTCAATATGCATAAACTCGGTTGCCAGTGATTTTATATTGCCACGGCGCGCAGGTACATTAAAATACAGATCTCTGACTTTAATCGTCGTACCGCGCTGGTGTACTACTGGCATGAGTTTGGATGTATCTGCCAGTACCCCTGCCATTTGCAATTGCCGACCGATACCACTGTTATCATGACTGCTGCTCAGTGTTAATCGTGACACCGCAGCAGTTGCCGCCAGCGCCTCACCGCGAAACCCAAGCGTACTAATACCATGCAAATTGGCAATATCAGCGACCTTGCTTGTCGCATGACGCGTGACCGCCATAATCATGTCATCAGGATGAATGCCGCTCCCATTGTCTATCACCTCTATGAGGCCCATACCGCCTTGGGTGATACACACCTCGATATGCGTCGCCCCAGCATCTACAGCATTTTCGAGTAGCTCTTTAACTACGGCCGCAGGACGCGTCACAACCTCACCCGCTGCTAATTGATTAATCAGTAGTGGTGATAGTTTTTTGATACGCGTGCTCAAATGATTATCTGACATAGTAAAAGCTTTTGATTTTCATTTCAAAAGAGATAAAAATAGGGTAAAAGTTGGATTAAAAATTGTGAAAAACTGCTCAGATAAGGGGTTAAAGGTTGAGGATAAAAGAGGATAACTCTAAACCTTGCGCCTGCCCTGTTTTAGATAAACGCAGCTCAGCTTGTCGACTGTCTTTATTAGCATCACTTTGAGTCAAATCTATAAACAATACTGGCGGCGGCAGGTAGCTATCAGCGCGACTGGCCCATTCAATTATTACCAAAGCGTTTGGCTCATCGAGATACTCATCAAAACCAATGAAAGATAACTCTTCTGGGTCTTGCAGACGATATAGATCAGCATGATACACAGGTTTTAGACTGCCGTCGTTTTGTTTAATCTCATAAGGCTCAACTAAGGTATAAGTGGGACTTTTAACAGAGCCAGTATGACCAAGTGCCTGTAGCCAATAGCGAGTCAACGTCGTTTTACCTGCGCCCAAATCACCTGACAACCAAACACTGCCAGTCAACGGTAGCGCCGCTAAACGTTCAGCCAAGAGCTGAGTGTCGTCTTCAGAATCTAGAGTAATGGATACTGAGTGCATATCAGACATCAACGGCTACCTGCGTCATTTGTATCGACCTGCATGGTGACTGAAGGGTTAATAAAGCGCTCGCCTTTAATCAGCTTGGCATATAACTTAGGGTCATGCCATTCAGAGGAAACTTGCTCACTAAATTCAAAATCTTCTAACTGTAGCTCACCCATCTGTGCGTTTGCGACATCATCGGCAAAGCACTGTGCATAACCTGTTGCTGTCTCATGTGCAATCACTGAATAGATGCTCACGTCAGCCTCGCCATTTTGCATTTGCGTTTGCTGCAAAATCGTTTGCGCCCAAAAGAATATCACTCGTGAGAATTGCTCTGCTGAGGGTGACACGGGCAAGCTAATCCAGCGTGCACTGAACTTCTTGCAAGCCTCGATATACTCAGGGTCGTCTTTACTCCAAAAACAAATGGCATGATCAAAACTATCGATAATATCTTTGATAGAAGACTTGAGTAGTCCAAAGTCATAAACCATTTGTCCATGATCGAGGCGTGTGGCCTCTAATATCAGCTCAATCTGATAACTGTGCCCATGAATGGAGTGCTTGCAGCGCTCAGAACTACAGTTGCGCACAATATGAGCATTTTCAAATTTAAAGAGTTTACGTATACGCATAACAATCAACCAAAATGAGAAACGTTATCTTGTCAAATACTGACAATGATGATGACGAATAGAAAGTGCCATAAGTGGTAATGGCGATCTCGTTATTATAGCAAATTGCTAAGCATCCGTAAGTAAGCGCTTATTAACGATGATCTTATATGTTGGCATCACAACAATATGCAACACTACCAAATCACTGCTCTACTGAGTATAGCTATCTATTATTAACGCTTAAGCCTATACTGAATTGTGCAAAGCATTAGGTCGTAAAATCTGTTTTAAACACTAAAATTCATAAAGAAGGGAAATGTGTCATGAGTAAAGGTCAAGACAGCAAAAAGAATGTAAAGAAAAAACCACTATTGACCGCAAAAGAGAAAAAAGCGGCCAAACAAGCAAAGAAAGATGATGGCTCCATATTGGGCAAACATTAAAACTTATTGATCAAAGCCAACTAAGTGCTCTAATGAGAGGCTTTAATCAGCTAGCAACAAAATATAAGGTCTGAGAATAGAGGGACCTAAAAGGAAAAGGTATTGAACATAGGGGTGTCAAAAATAGCCGCTTCAAGTACTACGCGGTGCGAACATAATAATCGCCATTCCCAAAAGCGCGACCGCAGACCCTAATACATCCCATGTAGTAGGTTTAATACCGTTTACGGTCCACAACCACAAAATCGCCATAACGACATATACCCCGCCGTAGGCTGCATAAACTCTGCCTACCGCAGTCGGATGTAAAGTCAGTAGCCAAACGAAGGCGGCCAAACTCAGTACACCTGGGATCAAAAGCCAAATGCTCTTACCTTCTCGCAGCCAAAGATAAGGCAGGTAGCAGCCGATAATCTCCGCCAATGCGGTAAGCACAAAAAGACCAAGCGTCTTTAATTCAGTCAAATCCGATTACTCCTCAAGCGTAATAAATCCCGTTAAGTACTGAACGGCGTTGCCAGAAATCAAAACTCTATCGCTTGCAACCTCACAATATACTACCCCGCCACGCTTTGATGCTTGATAAGCCACCAGTTCATTCTTACCTAAAAGATCAGCCCATAAAGGTGCCAGTCCCGTATGGATTGAACCTGTCACTGGGTCTTCATCACCGCCATTGGCTGGCCAAAAATATCTAGATATAAAGTCATAATGACTATAAGCATCTGATTGAGACTGGCAAGTAACGACGACATCCAAAGGCGCTAGCTGCTTTAATTTATCATTATCACGAGTGACGTTTAGGACATCGGACTCAGCGTTATAAATCACAAAATAAGCTTGGGAATTTTGATAGACCTCAGCAGGCGCAATAGATAATCCTGCCAGCAAATTCTCAGGAATATCGTCATACAAAGCAGGCTTCGTATTAGGAAAATCCATCTGTATTTTGCCCGCGTCTGTCTGTACTACGGTCATGATACCGATAGCTTTTGCTGAAAAGTGAATGGTTTTTAAATCAGGATGGTTTTTAAACAGTACAAAAGCTGATGCCAAAGTCGCATGACCACAAAATGCAATCTCAGTGAGCGGTGAAAACCAGCGAATCTCATAAGTATCAGCTGCACTATCAAGCACCAAAAATGCGGTTTCAGACAAGTTATTCTCGCTAGCAATGGACTGCATTAGCTCATCTGTTAGCCAATGTTCAGTAATAATGACAGCAGCTGAATTACCCTTGAATAGCTGGTCTGTAAAGGCATCGACTATGTTATCTCCAGTGGCATAGCGTTCTCTTAGTAGTATAAAAAGACTAACCCTACTATAGCACGGCTCTTTAGCCCCGACTGTAGCGGTTATCCTGCTCGCTTGGGCGGATTGCGATGGCTAGGCGAGTAGATTATAACGGATGGCGGGATAAGCTCCTTAGTTCCAATACTATTTATCGCAGATATTATGACATACAAAGAGTTAGGCTATACAAATGCAAAAAACCTTTTAGTATATAAAATACTAAAAGGCTGATGATTACTTTGCTACTTCAAATGTGACCAAACATTTATACCGCTGCTACGTGCTCGGCTTTGGCATAATTGTTTATCTCTGTCGGTATGGTTCCACTAGTGATGCGCTCAGACTTCATTTGATCCGCTATCTTTTCAGCGATGGCGATAGTTGGTGCATTAGTATTAGCACTGATAAGGGTTGGCATGATGGAGGCATCAATCACACGTAGACCTTCTATTCCTCTAACCTTGAGGTCAGTATCGACAACTGAAGCCTCATCCGCGCCCATACGACAAGTGCCTACAGGATGATAGATAGTATCTGATCTATTTTGGATATAGCCGAGTAGTCCATCTTTTTCTAGATAGGGCGCAGCGTAGTCCTCAGTAATGAACTTAGCAAGTGGCGTCTCTTGCATGATCTCGCGCGTACGCTTAGCACCTGCCATCATGAACTCAACGTCTTTTTCATGTGATAAGTAGTTGGGGTCGATAAGCGGCGCGACGCTAGCATCAGTGGATGCTAATCTAACCGTACCGCGACTCTCGGGACGCAAATAACAGCTATGCACAGAAACGCCATAACCCCATTTCACTTCACGCCCATGATTGATCACGCGTGAGATCACAAAATGCAATTGAGTATCTGGCCAATCAGCTGGTGTTGCCTCTGTTGCATTAAAGAACGCCCCTGCTTCGGCATAATTAGTTGTCAGTAGACCCGTACCCGTCTTCTTCCACTCACTGATTGCAGACATCATTTTGGGCACCGTGCCAAAGCCGATACCGATGACATCTTTGGTATTTACCTTATAATCGAAGACAACATCCAAGTGGTCTTGTAGGTTCTCCCCAACGTTTGGCGAATCATGAACGACCTCGATACCCAGCTCTTGTAAATGCTCTTTTGGACCAATACCCGATAGCATGAGTATCTGCGGTGAACCAAATGCACCCGCTGATAAGATAACCTCTGACTTGGCTTTGATAGTATACTCTTCGCCATGCTTATTATAAGCGACACCTACCGCACGCTGGTTCTCAGTCAGAATACGAGTCACGCGAGCGCCTGTCATAATCGTCAAATTCTCACGATTTTCAAAGGGATGGATGTACGCGGCGGCCGCTGAGCAGCGCTGACCTTGTTTTTCACCATGAAAATGGGTGACTTGATAGAGACCTGCGCCGTCTTGTTTGCTGCCATTGAAGTCATTGTTAGCATCAAGACCATTGGCAACGCAAGCATCAACAAAGGCGCTTGAGATTGGACGAGGACTGACTAACTCCGACACATGGAGCGGGCCACTATCGCCGTGATGCTCACTACCGCCATGTACATTGTTCTCAGCTTTTTTAAAGTATGGCAGCATATCATCGTAGCCCCACCCTGCGCAGCCATCCTCCTCCCAACGATCGTAGTCCTTTGCACTACCACGCGTATAGACCATAGCGTTGATAGCAGAGGAGCCGCCCAAACATTGTCCGCGCGGCTGATAGCCAGTACGATTGTTCAGATGAGTTTGCGGTACCGTATCGAAGCACCAATTGTTGATTTTGGTCGGTTTGTCACGCATCATAACGATGACGCCAGCTGGCACGCGTACTGCCAAGTCTTTGCCGTCGCCGCCGAACTCGAGCAGACAAACAGTGATATTAGGGTCTTCTGATAAACGGCTTGCCATAACGCAGCCTGCTGAGCCGCCACCGATAATTATGTAGTCAAATTCCATGAGTTAAGCGCTCCTTGCTTATGAGTAGCAGGTGTCAAACAACACCATACTGTCGCTTAACTATAGCAGAATTTATTATCGGTAGATTATAAGTAGGAAAATTTAACAAAAAAGGTAGGATGGGAGGGAATTTGTCAAACTGACTAGATAAAGCTTAGCCAACTCAAGTGTTTAAGCACCGTTACACAATCTAGTTGGCTAATATATTTAATTAACGAACAAATGTCACTGTTATAGAATCATCAAATACTAAAAATAAGCTCTCATCAACTTTACACAAAAAGACTCTTAGGTAAGCGGCCCACCAAAGACCACAAGACTTGTTCCCAGTGCCTGAATTACATCAATTACTGAAGCTGCTAAACATTTTAACATCGCTACTTTTCCCATATTGTTATCCTCCTTTTCAGAATTAAAGTCTGAATCTAATGTCATCAACATACGATTTTTCAAGTACGACAAAATCACCAACATAAAAAAGATAACTGAGAACAAAACAAGAATGGAAGGATTTGAACCTTCACCGCTAACCGCTGACCTAAGAATCTTATAAGTCAAAGCTTTAACCATTATATTTTATGCCTACAACGCCAACTGCCGCTGGCATTATAGGACTTTTTAAAGATTGAAATAAATCATAGCAACTGTAAAAACAAGTCCACTAATGGCAGTAATCACTGCTGCTACATTTACCTTTATCTCTATATTGGTTGAAATTTTTATGGGTTTAATCCATTCAAACGACTCAACCGGTTGAGTCATTGTAGATTCGTATTTATACACCGCGCTGCCACGCGGTTGGGTTTGCTTTGACTAGTATAAGCTTACCCTTTCGGACGACTTCTGCTGGCACAACCAGCCCAAATTTCTAGCTACTGCTTTAAATAAGGGATCGCCCTTTAGCCGCTTATCAAGCGACATTCGGAGTTGATGGCTCCGAAACTTTTGAATACTTTTATATTATACAAATAAGAATATTTGAGACTATTATAAATAATTCAAAACACGATAGATAGTAGCAAGAACGCGATGTCACCGCTAGCCCTGACTGTAGCGGCTATCCTGTCATAACTGCTAGGTTGCAAAGGCTCGGTGGGTCAGGGTGTCGCGGTAGCAGCAACCTGTCCCGCCAGTAGCCGCTGCCCTAGCAGAAATGGCAGATAATAGCGGATGGCAGGATTGGCTCCCCTATTTTCTTGTAAAATCAAGCATAAAAAAGCCTATCTTTAAAAGATAGGCTTTCTATTAAATAAACTTACTGACTAAATATCGAATTCTAACGCTCTATCACCTTCGCTATCTTGAATGCGTGTTGGTAGACCTATCTTGTTGAGGAGGTTAATAAAGGGCTTGGCATCCAGCTCTTCGACGTTGACCATTTTGCCCGCGTCCCACTCGCCTGTGGCGATTAACATAGCAGCCGCGACAGGAGGCACGCCTGCGGTATAAGAGATCCCTTGGCTACCGACCTCATTATAGGCGTCTTTGTGATCGGAGATATTGTAGATAAATACCTCAGTATCGACGCCATTAATCTTGCCTTTGACTTTATCACCAATACAGGTTTTGCCCGTATAGTTTGGCGCCAGCGAACTTGGATCTGGTAGTACCGCTTTGACCACTTTTAATGGAATGACTTCTTGCCCTTCGGCAGTCATTACCGGCTGCTCGGACAACAGACCTAGGCTTTGTAAGACGGTAAACACATTGATATAGTGCTCACCAAAGCCCATCCAAAAGCGTATATTAGGCACATCTAAATTGGCTGACAATGAGTGAATTTCATCATGACCACTCAAGTAGCTGTTTTGCATGCCAACGACTGGCAGATCGTCAGTACGCTTGACTTCGAACATTTTATTAGACTGCCATTTGCTGTCCTGCCAAGAGTAGACGGTTCCCGTGAACTCACGAAAATTAATCTCAGGATCGAAGTTAGTAGCAAAATACTTACCATGATCGCCGGCGTTTATGTCGATGATATCGATATCAGTGACTGAGCCTGCATCCATCATGTCATAGCCCAGACGCGCATAAGCGTTGACCATACCAGGATCAAAGCCTGCGCCCAAAATCGCCGTGACATTGTTGTCCGCACAGCGCTGACGACGCTGCCACTCATAGTTGTCATACCATGGCGGCGTCTCGCAAATTTTGCGCGGATCCTCATGAATGGCGGTATCGATATAGGCTGTACCCGTCTCGATACAAGCTTCTAATACGGTCATATTGATAAATGCCGAGCCGACGTTAATTAAGATTTGAATACCGATATCGTTGATAAGATCGATGACAGCTTGAGTATCCATGGCATCGACTTGGTGCGTATGCAAGACAGCAGCTTGCTTAAAGCTGCCTTTGTCTTTTACGCTCTGAGCGATGGCATCACATTTATCCTTGGTGCGAGAGGCAATATGAATCTCGCCAAGCACGTCATTGTGCATCGCACATTTATGGGCGACTACTTGCGCGACGCCGCCTGCACCGATGATAAGTACGTCTTTTTTGCTGGGTTTGGTTTGGTTTGTGTTCAATGAACAATCCTCCTTTGTGTCCCTGTCGATACCAGTGATATGGCTATGCAAAACAGCAACGAGTGAATGATGTGCGTGAATGAAAAAGGAAGACCGAGGAAAACCCACGCACCCGTCGGGCAAACATCGTTTTTAGTCGATAGCTATTTGCCCGTGGCGATTATAACAATTTTTATTCTGTTAATAGTAAAAATAATGTATAAAAATACAGCAACAAAAACTACAGATAGTTATCTCTAAACCTTTGTTTTTTAGCGTTTACGCAGATTGAGCAACGCAGTTATTTAAGACAAGCTATCCTTGTAATCTTGGTAATCAAACTTGCGCTGAATATCGATACTGCCATCAAGGCGACGAATGACAATCGCTGGCATGCCCACGCCATTGAACCAGTTTTTCTTCACCATCGTATAGCCTGCGGCATTACCAAACGCGATGGTATCACCTACCTGTAACTGGTTAGGTAGTGCATACTCGCCAAAGATATCACCTGCCAAACATGAGCGACCGTAGATAATTGTATTATCAGGCGCGTTGTTTTTTTGCTCAGTGCCAACAGGCGCGACGCTAATTGCATGATCATTGATAGAAGCAACGCTCGCTGATTCTTGATAGATCAATAAATCCAGCATATGCGCCTCTATTGATGCATCGACGACAGCGAGGTTTTTTTCGTTGTGCATGGTATCTAACACGGTTGTCACCAGTGATCCTGATCCATGAATACTTGCTTCACCTGGCTCTAAATAGACTTGTACGCCATATTTTTCGCTAAAGCTCTTTAATCGCGTCGCCAACTTTTCTAGTGGATAATCAGGAGCGATAAAATGGATACCACCGCCCAAGCTTACCCATTCAAGCTGCGCTAACACATTACCAAACCTAGCTTCGATATCCGCCAGACTATCGCTAAACGCCTCAAAGCTATCGTTCTCACAGTTGTTATGAATCATGACTCCAGTGATATCACCGAGCACCGCTATAATTTTATCTCTATCATGCTCACCAAGACGGCTAAAAGGCCGAGCAGGATCTGCAATGATAAAAGATGAGTTGCTGGTCTTGGGGTTTAATCGCAGTCCTACTGGAATATTCTGTGCACTGGCTTTATCTTTAAAGGCATTTAACTGTGAGATGGAGTTAAAGATAATTTTATCCGCGTAGATTAGCACTTCATCTATCTCATCTGCGCTATAGGCCACGCTATAGGCATGGGTTTCTTTTTTGTCTCTATTTTTATAACGTGGGTCTTCATTATGATTATTGCTAAAAGTCTCATAGCCCAAACGCACTTCATTGAGAGACGATGAGGTTGTGCCATGCAAGTAAGGCTGCATTACATCAAACACGCCCCATGTGGCAAAGCATTTGAGCGCGAGTAAGGCTTTGGCGCCTGATAGCTCACACAGACGGGCGATGATCTGCATATTGTCAACGATTGCAGCTTCATCGAGCAAGTAGTAAGGCGTTGGTATCGCAAGTAAATTAGCATCTGGAACTGTGTGCATAAAAGGTCACCTAATGGCTATATATGATAGACAATATTGCTATCATGACAGATATAAATATTTGCGCTATAGTAGACTAAATCCACCATAATTAGAATATTTTATGTCACTCTCAACGGATTATTCCACCTCTGCAAGTCAAGCCAATGCCTCTCAACTCGAACCAAAAAACATCAGTTTAGAGCACCTTAATACGGACGCGCGCGCAGTCTTAGATTTTTGGTTCGACAAGGATAGTGATGGGTATTGGTTTGAACAAAATGATGACTTTGATAAACGAATAGAGAATAAGTTTAGTGATATTTGGCAAGCGGCTAAGCAAGGCGAGTGCGTGACTTGGCGTATGGCAGACGCGTCAGCCGACAGTAATAGCTCAATTACTGCTTTGGCGGGACGATTGGCAGAGATTATTGTGCTTGATCAGTTCTCGCGCAATCTGTGCCGAGATAAGGCTTGCGCTTTTGCACAAGACGGTATGGCATTGGTGTTGGCGCAAGAAGCTATCGATCAGCCACATTTTAATAATTTGCCTATGGAATGGCGCAGGTTTATTATCATGCCCTTTATGCACTCAGAGTCAGCTATGATCCATGAGCGTTACTTGCCGCTATTTGAGCAATTAAACGACGCAAATACTTTAGATTTTGAACACCGTCATAAAGATATTATCGATAAGTTTGGCCGCTATCCGCACCGCAACGAGGTACTAGGTCGCACCTCTACTAATGAGGAAAAAGCGTTCTTAGAGCAGCCTGGCTCTTCGTTTTAAACCTATAAAGGTAGCGATCTATGGAAATGGAGTAACGTGTTACGAGTAATTAACGGCTCCTGTTCTAAAGCTAAAAGACTGATTCTGCACGCGTCCATTGTTGACTACAATATCAAAACTAACCCGATACTCACTCTTACCATACAGTCCGCAGTTTTTTTGTTTTGTTATCCTAGTCTCGCAGCTGTTTAGATCATCAGTAATAGGCAATATAAAAGCTTCGTTCGATGGTAGGGCAAACTCTGTATTTTTGTACGGGTCGTTTTGATAACTGAGGACTTGCGTGGGCACTGATACATCACGCTCAACGTCATAAACCTCAACATTGATAATTTGAATTCGTTTAGCTTTTGGCATATTAATGTATATAGGCTGACCTATCGGATCAGTGCTTAGGTTGCGACCAGTATGCTTTACAGGATCTGGCGTCTCATTATAAAGTCCCGTCACAGTTTCATTGATGCCTTGGCATGGATACGTAAAAACACCGGAGAATGTCGTTCTAGACGTTTCTCTGGTGGCGGCTGCATTGGTAACTAGCACATACCCTTGGTTGTTGTTTTTATTTTTGTCAAAGGGTTTGTAGCCGACCACTGCTGTGCCTACGACTTTTGATTGTGGCGCCATTAGTGAGCGCAGATGATAAGGTGCTGCCAGCAAGGTTTTTGCCATCGAAAGCGTCGCAACCGTAGGAGATATTAGTCTACCTGCCGAATGATAGTACCTTGTCTGCGCGATGTTCTCTGTGATGCCATAATTGATGTTAGGATAGTCCGCATTTAACATGCGATTTTTAACGTCTAGACCACCAAAATATGGGTTATTGGTGCTCGTTACCGAAGCGATATCATTAATTTTCATCTGATAATGCGGATTAAACCTAGTCGGTGTAGACTTCTCAAAAGCGTATTTAATGTAATTGGCGTGTTGTAGAGCGATTTGCTTGAGCTTCTCATCTGGTAACAAAGTATCTAACCCACAATGACTTCTAGCTAGATTAAACTCGTTATCAGCAATCAAAGCCGCGTTTTCATTGTTATTATAATTGTCCAAACCTCTGTCAATCTCTAAGTCTCTCTCGCTATCTTGATTGTTGTCACTGTCATCAACATCATTATCTGCCACTGCTCTATCATCTACCACATCGACCGCAGTTGTGTACCCAATATCACGATCGATGTTCGATCGAAGTGTATTGACTAGAGCATCAAAATCTTTGATATATGTATCGCTCAAGTACGTTCTATCTACACCATCATAAGCAGGTAACAACAATAGTAAAATAACCAGTAGCCCTGAATATCTGCTTGACGTTTTAGCGGTCATTAATAGCCCTACTCTCTTTAATCAGTTATAACTTATCAGTAAAATTAATTTTAAATACAATACAGCATCGTTCTATAATCTGAGTAGGAAATAAATAAAAAAAGTATAAGGGGGTACCTTATACTTTTTAGTATTCATGAAGTCAGTCGTAACTAGGACAAACCTGCTTTGTCTTTAATTGTATGCTAGTAACTTACATTGCCTGTCTTAAAGATAAATGATTTACTTTGCATATCTTTATTATCGACTAGCACATCAAAGCTTACGCGATACTCACTGTTACCATAGAGACCGCATTGTTGGCTTTGATTCTGCGTGCGCTTAGCCTCACAGCTTTTTAGACTATCTGTAAGCGGCATGATGAACGCCTCGTTTGCCGGCAGCTCAAAGTTGGTTCCTTTGTATGGATCAGCATCAAAATCTATCTGCTTAATTGGTATGCTTAAGTTACGTTTAATATCGAGAAATCTGACGTTACTCACTTTGATGGTTTGAGCCGATGGCATATTGACATAGATAGGCTGACCTATCGGATTATTACGCAAATCTCGAGTAGGTACTCCATTTGGACCTCTAAACGGGTTTGGGCTTTCGTTGTAAAGAGCGGTGACTGTACCAGTCACACCTTGACAAGGATAAGTAAAGACACCTGCAACTGTGTTGTCTTTAGACGCTGAAGTTACCGCAGCATGGTTGACTAGCACATAGCCTTTTGCATTTTGAAACCCTAATTTATCATGAGGTTCGTAGGCGACAAAGCTAGAGCTTGTTTGATTGGCACTTGGCGTCATAAGGGAACGCAAATGATAAGGCGCAGCAAGTAAAGATTTGGTCATCGAAAGCGCTGCAACGTTTGGCGTGACTATATTATTAGCAGAACTATAATATACTGTTTGCGCGATATTCTCAGTAACCCCATTAAAGACGTTCGTATAGCCGGCGTTAGATAAACGCTGGCCAAAAGTAATACCGCCGAAAAAAGGATTGTTATTGCCTGTGACATTAGCAATATCGTTGATCCTCCCTTCTCTGTGAGCATTAAAAACGGTTGGTGTACTATTAGCGAATACGTATTTGATGTAATTGGCATGTTTGATGGCAACTGCGCCAAGCTCTGAATCATCGGACAAACCATTTAAACCGCAATTAGTACGTGCCAACCTTATTTTATCATCAGCGATTTGAGCAGCGGCTACACTGTTGTCTGGTATTACAGGATTTGTGTCTACAGGATCATCACTCTCTTGTTCCTCTTCTGATTCATCAGGTATTTGGGTATCTGAATCTGAATCTGAAACAATAGGTTCAGAGACGATCGGTTCTGAGATGACAGTTTCCGGGACACTAGGCTCTGATGATTCGTTGGTATCAGAGCTAGTGTTTGAATCCCCGCCTCCGTCACCACCGCCGCCACATGCCACCAAGAACAAAGTTGAAAAGATAAGTACGCTCGAACGCTTTGCTATTAGTTTTGAAACCATCATCAATCCTTTGATTGTTTAGTAGTACTAGAATGTTGCTCAAACTCTAGTTACAAACTATAAACGTAAGATACACAGTTTTCAATAGTAAAGAGACATTATTTGCTTAATTTTTTATATCCAAAATATGTTATATTTCAGTCACTTATTTACTGTTACTTAGGCTATTTTATTTTTCGAGAGGCATACTACCAAACTGAAAACGCTCTAAATATATTCAATCCTCAAGGATATCGTATGCCTTTTTTATGGGTGAAAAACTACGTCTATGTTCAGGTAAAATACCATGTACCGCTATAACTTTTATATGAGCTTGCGTAGGATAACCCTTGTGCTTAGCTATAGCGTAATGGGGATAGAGACTATCCATCTCATACATTGTCTTGTCGCGACTAACTTTAGCTAATATGCTTGCTGCAGCAATACTTGTATGACGAGCATCTCCTTTTATCCAAGGCTGACAATCGATTATAGACTGCGATACTCCTAGTTCATCGAGCATCGAGTAGTCGAGATCTGGACAGCGATTGCCATCGAATAGTAGCTCTACTTGCAGGTCAACGTACTCACTATGATCATCTTTTAGTACTTTTATTGAATGTTTTG